>JAHEYS010000085.1 GCA_023251475.1 Prolixibacteraceae bacterium | reverse complement strand
CTCCTACGGTCGGATTGCTGGAAAAGATAAAAGCCTTGAAACCTACCAGAAACCTTACCGGCAAATGGGTAAAATTCTGAAATCACTTGATCGGGACATCGTTTATAACCTATGTCAGTATGGCATGGGCGAGGTTTGGAAATGGGGTGGTGATGTTGACGCACATTGCTGGAGAACCGGTGGTGATCTGGGATTTGAACTTGACCGTATTTTCGATGTAGCCCTGCGCAACAGTGAGTTTAGCCAATATTCAAAACCCGGACAGTGGAATGATCCCGATTACATTCAGATCGGATGGATTGGAAATGCCAATAAAATGGGTATTCCCGAACTTACCCCAATGCCTGCCAACATGCAATATGCCTATATGTCGCTCTGGTGCCTGCTGGCTGCTCCTCTGATCTACAGCGGAGACATGTCAAAACTGGATGAATTTACCCTCAACATACTTTGCAATCCCGAAGTAATAGCCGTTAACCAGGACCCGCTCGGAGAGTGTGCGCAGGTAATCAAACACGGTAACGATTGTTTTATTATGGTTAAAAACCTGGCCGACGGATCGAAGTCAGTCGGATTGTTTAACCGGGGGAAATCCCCGGCTGATGTTGTTGCTGACTGGGGTGAATTGCAAATATCCGGAAAGCACACGCTCCGCGATCTTTGGCGCCAAAAAGAGCTGGGTGTTTATCATCAGAAATTCAGCGCCTCCGTTCCGGCTCAGGGAGTAGTCATGGTTAAAATAAGCAAATAATGAGAACTGTTTTTTTGTCAATTCTTGTGTTTCTGATTATTTCAGGATGCATTCGAAATGGTGTTTATACCGTTAAAATATCCGATTTCGGTTTAAAACCCGGCACCAAAGAAAACGCGATCCCTGCCATCATGAAGGCGATCGATGAATGTAAAAGACACCCCAAATCAGTGTTGATGTTTGAGAAAGGCAGGTATGATTTCCGGATAGATTCCACCCATACCCGCATGTATTTTGAATCAAACACGACGAATGACGGACCGAAGAACCTGGCTGTACTTATCAGTGAATGCAGGGGGCTGACGCTCGACGGTAATGGCGCTGATTTTATTTTTCATGGCGCCATTCAGCCCATTACGGTTGACAACAGCGACAATATTACGATTAAAAATGTCAATATCGACTGGGACATTCCCCTGACTGCCCAGGCAAAAATTCTGGCAGCGACGCCGAAGAATATTGATCTGGAAATTGACACCATCCAGTTTCCTTACGAATTAACCAGTGGAAAGCTGATGTTTACCGGTGAAAACTGGAAAGCCGCACCAAATGGGTTCATGGAATATGAAGCAAACACACACCGCATCGCTGCCGGAACAGGTGATAATGGCTGCATCAGAGGTGATTGGAAGAGATATTCGGTTGAAGAACTGAAGCCCGGAACCATCCGGATGAACGGGGAATTTACCCGGACACCGGCTGTTGGAAATTACCTGATCCTGCGGCACAGTAAGCGCGATCATGCCGGAGTTTTTATCCTGGAAAGCAGCAATGTTACCCTTGAAAACGTTAATCTCTACTATTGCGCGGGGCTTGGCGTATTGTCGCAGTTTTCACGGAACCTGAATTACCGGAACGTCAAAGTGATTCCCAACAATATTAAAAACCGTTACATCAGCGGTCATGACGATGGTTTTCATGTTTCAAATTGTGCAGGGAAAGTGACCATCACCAAATGTGAATTCGGAGGTTTAATGGATGATCCGATCAATGTACACGGAACCAGTGTGAAAATCATTGAAAAAATGAATGACCATCTGTTGAAGTGCCGTTTCATGCATGAACAAAGCACGGGAATGAACTGGGGTCATCTGAACGACACCATCGGCTTTATCGGACACAGGAGCATGCAAACCATTTCAAGGGAAACGCTGAAGCGGTTTGAAAGGATTACGCCGGAAGAATTTATCGTTGAGTTTAATAACGCGGTGCCGGCGGGTATCATTGCAGGCGATGCTTTGGAGAATTTGAGCTGGACTCCTGAACTGACCATTCAAAATTGCAAATTCGGAAGTTGCCGTGCCCGAGGATTGCTGGTCTCCACCCCCCGGAAGGTGGTCATCGATAGTAACGAATTTGAATCAAGTGGCTCGGCGATTCTGATTGCCGGAGATGCCAACGGCTGGTACGAATCGGGGGCAGTCTCAGATGTGACGATCAGTTATAACGTTTTTAAAGATGGCTGCATGACCTCCATGTACCAGTTTTGCGAAGGGATTATCAGTATTTACCCGATTATACCTGAAGTTGATTCACTTAAACCCTTTCACCGTAATATTACCATCGGGCACAATACTTTTAATGCCTTCGACTACCCGGTTCTTTATGCCCTTTCTGTGGATGGAATCCGGTTTAATGACAACAGGATTATCCGTTCCAGTCAGTTTGTCCCCTTTCATACCCGCAAACATTGCCTCACTTTCGAAGCGTGTCTGAATGCCGAAGTAAAAGGGAATGTGTTCGAAGGTGATGTGCTGGCAAAAGATATCCAGCTGGAAAAAATGGAGATAAGCCAGATAAATTCAAAATTGCAATGACAACCGTTCAAAATAAGATAACAAATGGCATCCTTAACTCCATCCCTTTGGAGGGGAAGGGAGAGGTTCATGCATGGGTTGAAAAAGTAAATATCCCGACTTATGAAATCGGAAAACCCGAGAAAAATCCGATGTTTCTGGAAAAACGGGTCTACCAGGGCAGCAGTGGTGTCGTTTATCCGCACCCGGTGATCGAGAAAATTTCTGACGAAAAGATTGATAAGGAATATGATGCCATCTACCTCGAAAACCAATATCTGATAATAATGATCCTCCCTGAGCTGGGCGGACGAATCCAGATGGCGTATGACAAAACCAAACAACGCCACTTTGTCTATTATAACCAGGTGATTAAACCAGCGCTTGTAGGACTCACGGGACCCTGGATTTCCGGTGGGATCGAGTTTAACTGGCCGCAACACCACCGGCCCTCAACTTTTGAAGCCGTTGATCATTGTATTGAAAAGAACAGCGATGGCAGTATCACCGTTTGGTGCAGCGAGGTGGAACGGATGTTCCGCACCCGGGGAATGGCGGGATTCACGCTCCATCCCGATAAAGCATACCTCGAAATAAAAGTAAAACTGTTTAACCGGACCAGTTTCCCCCAGACTTTTTTATGGTGGGCCAACCCTGCTGTGAAAGTAAATGACCACTATCAATCGGTTTTCCCACCCGATGTAAATGCCGTTTTTGACCATGGGAAACGCGATGTGTCGGAATTTCCAATCGCAAAAGGGACTTATTATAAGATTGATTATTCACCAGGCACAGATATTTCGCGGTATAAAAATATCCCCGTACCCACATCGTACATGGCTGTTAATTCAAAATACAATTTTGTTGGTGGTTATGAAAATGACAGCCGGGGTGGTCTGCTCCATGTTGCCGACCATCATGTCTCCCCCGGCAAAAAGCAGTGGACCTGGGGTCACGGCGATTTTGGCCGGGCCTGGGACCGCAATCTTACTGACGAAGACGGCCCCTATATTGAACTGATGTGCGGTGTTTTCACCGATAATCAGCCCGACTTCTCGTGGCTGATGCCAGGCGAGGAGAAAACCTTCTCACAATATTTTATGCCTTACCGCGATCTGGGCGTGGTGAAAAATGCGACCAGGGATGCAATGGTTAATCTTGAAATCCTGGAGGGGAAAGCCATCCTGAAAGCGTATACAACGGCTCAATATCCGGCAGGAAAAGTAATTCTTAAAGCTGGTCAGCAGCTTTTATCTGATGACTGTTTCGATTTCCATCCGGGCGCCTCATATGAAAAATCAGTTGAACTTCCCCTTGGAATAGACCCCGCAACACTGAAAATTGAGATTCTGACTTCCGGAGGGAAAAAACTGGTGGATTGGACAACTAAAGCTGATCTGCCTAAACCAATTCCTGAACCTGCCAGGGGCGCCAAACGGCCTGAGGAGATTGAAAGTAATGAGCAATTGTATCTGACAGGATTACATCTCGAACAGTACCGTCATGCCACTTATGATCCTTTGGATTACTATTTTGAAGCCATCCGCCGTGATCCGAAAGATAGCCGCTGCAACAACGCGCTGGGACTATGGTACCTGCGCAGGGGTCAGTTCTCAAAAGCTGAAATTTATTTCCGCTCAGCAATTTCAACCCTCACCGGACGTAATCCAAATCCCATAGACGGGGAGCCTTTTTTTAATCTCGGCCTCACCTTATGTTATCTTGAAAAAGAGGATGATGCCTATGCTGCATTTTATAAATCGGTCTGGAATGCCCCGTTTCAGGAAAGCGGATATTTCCAACTGGCCTGCCTTGCCTCAAAAAATCAAAACTGGGAGGAGGCGCTCGAATTGGTTGACCGCTCCCTTATCCGGAACTGGCATCACCACAAGGCAAGACAGCTAAAAGTGAGTATACTGCGGAAACTGAACCGGAGAGAGGAAGCGATACAACTCGTGGAAGACTCCCTTAAGCTGGATCAGTTTAATTTTGGGGTCTTATTTGAAAAATATTTAATTATCACTGACAGGGATTTGAACCCTGTCAGTGATAATGGTTTAAACCCTGTCAGGGATTTAATTCGCGGCAACATCGACACCTACATTGAATTCGCCCTCGATTTTGCCGCAGCCGGACTTTATGAAGAGGCCATTGAACTGATTAACACAGGTATTCAGGAGCAAAAAGAGCTCCCGGTTTTTCCGATGGCCTGGTATTACAAAGCCTGGTTTGAAGCGCAAATCGGTGATGAGCCAGCTTCTGCAAAATCATTGAAGGAAGCTGCTGCAGCCTGCCCTGATTACTGTTTTCCCAATCAGACCGAGGCGGTAAACGTTTTGGAATGGGCCAAAAAGCAAAATCCTGCCGATTCGAAAGCCCCTTATTACCTGGGCAACTACTGGTACAATGGGCGTCAATATCCAGAGGCAGTTGCGAACTGGGAATTGTCGGCCGGAATTGATGACCAATTTCCAACGGTACATCGGAATCTGGCGCTGGCCTTGTTCAACAAACAAAATTCGGCCGAAAGAGCGCTGGCAGAACTCGAAAAAGCGTTTTTACTCGACCCCACCGATTCGCGTATTTTTATGGAATTGGATCAACTGTACAAAAGGCTAAACTATACCCCTGAATTCCGGCTTCAAAATCTTCAAATGCATCCTTATCTGGTTGAAAACAGAGATGATTTATACCTTGAGAAGGTAACCCTGCTTAACCTGACAGGTCAGTATACAAAAGCTTATTCCCTACTCATGAGGCGCAAATTTCACCCATGGGAAGGGGGCGAAGGGAAAGTTACGGGACAATATATCTTCAGCCTGAACGAAATGGCCAGGGAATCCATTGAGACGAAAGATTTTCAGCAGGCAATCGATTTATTGATCCAGGCGCAGCACTATCCGGAAAATCTGGGTGAGGGGAAATTGTACGGCGCCCGGGAGAATGCCATATTTTACCGACTGGGATGTGCCTTTGACGGGCTGGGGAAAAAAGATCAGGCTGCCGAATGTTGGAGAAAAGCTTCCCAGGGATTAACAGAACCGGCTCCTGCTATTTTCTATAACGACCAACAGCCGGATACGATCTTTTACCAGGGTCTGGCTTTGAACAGACTGGGGGAAAAAGAGAAGGCAGCTGAACGTTTCGAAACCCTGATTCATTATGGGGAATCACACCTGAATGATCCTTTTAAACTTGATTATTTCGCTGTTTCATTGCCCGATTTGCAAATCTGGGAGGAGGATCTTACCAGGCTTAATTATCAAAATTGCCTAAACCTGATCGATTTGGGCAAATCAGGATTAGCCCAAATCTGATAATGATTTCACTGATGCTATTCCGTGAAACCTGAAATGAGATGCAGGATGGGAAGATAATACCTGAACGATCAGTAAATTTTATCCTTTTTACCGAATAAGGGAAGTAGAAATTATTCAATTTTTATTTGGATCATTTCTAAATTTCATCACTTTTATTTAATTCCTGAACAAATATCCACCGGAGTTGTAGCCTGTAATTAACGGTATAAACTTTTTTTCCAATCATTTTTACCATGGTTGGGATTTCTAATTAAAAGTTTATATTCGAAAACAAAAAAAACGGGAAAATGAACATCATGTTTTTGCTCATTGGGGTTAGTCTGCTGGCCGCAATGGTCTTTCTGTTTCTTTTCATCTGGGCTGTAAAAAGCGGACAGTACGACGATACCTACACCCCCTCCGTCAGAATCTTGTTTGAGGAGGAAGAGATCCCGACTGGAGAACCTGAAAAAGAAGCTGAGGCTCAGAAAACGGATGAAAACAAAGTGGCTGATCCAGAGAAAAAGTAATTTACGTGAATCAAATATCAATTCTAAACTAATCAAGCATTAAGTAAGACAAACACAAACACTATGGAAGTACAACAGTTTAATTATGACAACAAAACGGTAAAGTATTTTATCCTGGCCACACTGATATGGGGGGCTGTTGCCCTCATAGTTGGGTTATTGATCGCTTTACAATTAGCATTTCCTTCATTTAATCTGGGGATTGAATATACCACTTTTGGTCGGACCCGGCCCCTTCATACCAATGCCGTAATTTTCGCATTTATCGGGAATGCCATGTTTGCCGGGATCTATTACTCCTTGCAACGGGTTTTAAAAGCGAGGCTGTTTAATGATGTCTTAAGCAAGATACATTTCTGGGGATGGCAGTTAATCATTGTTTTGGCAGCTCTGACACTGCTGACCGGATACACTTCAGGAAAAGAATATGCGGAACTGGAATGGCCTATCGACCTTCTGATTGCCGTAATCTGGGTGACTTTTGGATGGAATATGATCGGAACCATCCTGAAACGGAGGATCAAACATATTTACGCCTCGGTATGGTGGTACCTGGCGACCTTCCTTGGGGTAGCCGTTTTGCATATAGTAAACAGTATAGAAATTCCTTTCTCCCTGCTAAAAAGCTATCCGGTTTATGCCGGGGCACAGGATGCAGTGGTTCAGTGGTGGTACGGACATAACGCAGTGGCATTTTTCCTGACCACACCCTGGCTTGGCTTGATGTATTACTTCCTGCCCAAGGCCTCAAACCGTCCCATCTATTCCTATCAGTTATCAATCGTCCATTTCTGGACCCTGATCTTCCTTTACATGTGGTCCGGACCACACCATTTACTTTATCAGGCATTACCTGACTGGGTACAGGCGCTGGGGGTAACGTTCTCAATTATGCTGATTGCACCCTCATGGGGAGGGATGATCAACGGGCTGCTGACCCTGCGCGGTGCATGGGATAAAGTGCGCGACAATGCCGAACTCAAGTTTATGGTGGTCGCACTGACCGCATACGGGATGGCCACTTTTGAGGGCCCTATGATGGCATTGAAAAGTGTTAATGCAATCAGTCACTTTACCGACTGGACCATCGCTCACACCCATATCGCCGGGATGGGATGGAATGGCGGGTTAATCTTTGGAATGTTATACTGGCTGGTCCCTAAACTTTTCAGAACACCCTTATACTCAAAGAAACTGGCAAATACCCATTTCTGGATAGCCACCCTGGGTATACTCCTTTTTGCAATTCCGTTATACTGGGCAGCGATCACCCAATGGCTGATGTTACGCGAATATACCCCCAATGGGTTACTGGCCTATCCGAACTTCCTGGAGACCACTACCCAGATCATGCCAATGTACCACGCCCGGATATTGGGAGGATTGCTCTTTTTTGCAGGATTCCTGATGTTTTTCTATAATATCGTTAAAACAATACAAGCCGGTAGCCTGGTTGATGATGAAGCAACAGAGGCTCCCGTTCTGATCGACTCATCTGCCAGGAAATACGGAGAATCGTTCCACCGGCTGATCGAGCGGAAAGGGGTCATATTCGCTGTCCTGGTGTTTATTGCACTTGCCATTGGCGGAGCAGTCGAAATCATTCCGATGCTGAAAATAGAATCAAATATCCCAAGAATAGCATCAGTTACCCCTTACACACCCCTTGAACTGGCAGGAAGGGATATCTATGTCAGCAACGGATGCTACAATTGTCACTCTCAGCAGGTAAGACCACTTAGATGGGAAACCGACCGTTATGGCGAATATTCCAAAATCGGGGAGTTCGTTTACGACCATCCTTTCCAGTGGGGTTCACGCCGGACCGGTCCCGATCTTGCCCGCGCAGGTTATGTAGGTAGTTCAACCTATAAAACCGCAATCTGGCATTACAATCACTTTACCAAGCCAAAGGAAATCAATCCGCAGACGATCATGCCTGCCTACCCATGGTTAGCTAAAAATACCGTAGACCTGGGTCAGATTCCAGTTAAGATCAGGGTTATGCAAACCCTTGGTGTCCCCTATCCCAGGGACTATGATCAGAAAGCAGTTGCCGATTACCGGGCACAGGCGCAGCAAATCGTGGCCGAATTAAAGACATCCGGTGTGGAAATCGCTGCAGACAAAGAGGTGATTGCAATGATAGCCTATTTACATAAACTGGGACGGGATATCTCACCGGCCAGTCAAAAGAAATAATTGATCATTAATACCGGATACTATGAGTTTTGTAGGTGACGTTCTGAAGAATGTGGAAGGAATTCAATACTTCTATATCGTTGGTTTGTTAATCTTTATAATTCTTTTTATAATCGTCATCTACCGGACGGTTAAAATTCCCAAAAAGGATTTGGAACAATACAAAACCTCGATCCTTGATCACGATGATTCGGAATCCAAAGAAATTAATAAGTAAATTCAGATGAGAGAAGAAGATAAAATCAGCAGCAATAGCACAGGTGGGAATGACGAACACGAGGAACACGATTTTGACGGGATCAGGGAGTTAAACAACCCTGCTCCAAACTGGATCGTATTGGTTTTTATAGCAACCTTTGGGTTTTCCCTTTTCTATGCAATCACCTATTTCGGCTATCCCGGGAACGGAAATGACCAGACCAGTGAGTACAACCGGAAATCTGCAGCCTTTGATAAAAAGAAAAAGCAACAGGAGGAGGCCTCCACCGGAGGTGTGGTAATGGGTGAACAGGAGAAACTCGCCTCCGGAGCTCAACTTTTCGCCCAAAAAGGGTGCATTGCCTGTCATGGATTGAATGGCGAAGGGAATCAGATTGGGCCTAATCTGACCGATAACTATTGGTTGAACGGATGTTCCGAGGAGAGCCTGACCCATATGATTGCCGAGGGTAAACCCGAAAAGGGGATGACCCCTTTCAAAACCATGCTAACCGGCGAGGAGATTAAAAATGTTGCGATATTTATTACCAAAAAACTGGTAGGGAGCAATCCGGCAAACCCCAAAGCACCACAGGGTGTAGAATGTAAACCATAAGCCGGAAATTATCCCAACTGATTTATTACTATGGAACTGGAAACCCCAACCACTTTTCGCGACCGCCCGATCAATATCAATGAGAGCGGTCAGCGAAAATGGATTTATGCCAAACAACCTCAGGGTAAATGGTACAATCGGCGCACTGCGGCAGGATGGCTCGCGATCTTATTCCTTGTACTGGCCCCTTTTATAAAGATTAACGGAAACCCGTTAATGTTGTTTGATATCGCTAACCGGAAATTCTCAATTTTTGGTCAGATCATCTGGGCCCAGGATACCTATCTCCTGGCATTGGTGATGGCTGTTACTGTGGTTTTTATCGTTCTCTTTACCGTTGTTTACGGCCGGTTATGGTGCGGATGGGCCTGCCCTCAGACCGTTTTTCTGGAGATGGTTTTCCGTCGGATCGAATACCTGTTTGAAGGGAATTACCGCAAGGGACGAAAAGAGCAAAAGATGACCACCCGCATTTTCTTTTTAAAAACCGCAAAACATGCTGTTTTCCTGATCGTCTCTGTATTGATCACCAATATTTTTCTAAACTGGATTATAGGGCCTGAACGGTTATTTGAAATTATAACTGCACCCATTCAGGAGAATTTGATGGGATTTACCATCATGTTCGGAATCTCACTTTTTTATTACTGGATTTACGCTTTTTTCAGGGAGCAGGTCTGCACCATGATCTGCCCTTATGGCAGACTTCAGGGGGTATTACTCGATTCCAGGTCAATTGCCGTAATTTACGACTACAAAAGAGGCGAACCCCGCGGATCAAAAAACGCAGGGGATTGTATCGACTGTCATCAGTGTATCGCAGTTTGTCCTACAGGTATTGATATAAAAAATGGCAGCCAGCTCGAATGTATCAATTGCACCGCCTGTATCGATGAGTGTAATATCGTGATGAAGAAGGTAAATAAGGCACCAAACCTGATCAGGTTTGACTCGGTGCAGGGAGTTGAGAGCGGTAGGCGATCCATCCTGAATGCCAGAACTTATGCCTATTCAGCTGTATTAGCCATATTAATCGTCGTGTTAGCGGTAACCATATCGAATCGCAAACCAATCGATGCAACAATGCTGCGTGTTTCAGGGTCCATCTTTCAACGGGTCGATTCGGTGACCTATTCAAACCTTTACATGGTAAAGATTATTAACAAAACTCAGGCTGACAAGGTGTTAACTATAAAAGTAATAACTCCTCTATCAGGAAAGGCGCAACTTGCCACCGGGCAGACGATGCTGAAAAAGCAGGGAATCCTGGAGAGTGTTATGATCGTGAATCTGAATCAGTCAACATTAACCGGGAAAAGCACCCCTATTGAACTTGGGATTTTTGAAGGAGAGACCCTTCTTGAGAAATATACGACCAATTTCCTTGGGCCGGAGAAATAAATGACTTTAAAATTTAAATTGATGAGATTAAACTGGGGAGATGGCATATTTATTTTTTTGATGGGATTCATCGCATTGGCGATTGTATTCATTGTGTTTTCATTCAGACAAAACAACGACCTGGTAACCAGTGACTATTATGAGAAAGGGGCCGATTTCACCCATCAAATGGAGATTACAGGGAGGTCGGCTGTATTTAACGACAGCATCCGGATTTTAAATCATAACAACAATCTGGTGGCCCGGTTTTCAAAATCGATCAATCAGATGACAGATAGCATGCACCTCTATTTTTACCGGCCATCCGATAAACGACTGGATTATCAGTTTTGGGGAATACTCCGCTCTGACTCCCTGATTATAAGTAAAGAACATCTCGCAATTGGTCGCTACCAGGTAAAATTCCAATGGTCACATGACCACAACAGCTATCTGATCGAAAAAGATTTTTTTATTGAATAGAAATGGATATTCTTATCTCTGCTTTCATATTAGGCTTAATGGGTAGTTTCCATTGCGTTGGAATGTGCGGCCCTATTGCGCTAAGTCTGCCTTTGAGGGGAGAAAACTTCCTGCAGAAAACAGCTGGTGGCCTGCTTTACAACATCGGCCGAACGATCACCTACGGCGTGATGGGAGCCTTCTTTGGATTAATTGGCCATGGCTTTCAAATGCTTGGTTTTCAACAACTCATCTCTATCATAATGGGTAGTCTTATGATTTTCTCCGTACTACTCCCCTGGCTTTTTAAAAATCGGTTAGCGGGTAATTTTGGGTTTTTTACCTCACCCCTCCGTCGGGCCATCCAGCGGTTATTTAAAAAGCGCTCCTACCGGGGACTATTTCTGATCGGAATATTAAACGGACTGTTGCCTTGCGGCTTGGTCTATCTGGCAATTGCCGGAGCTATCGGAACGGGGAATCTTTATTATTCAATCGCTTTTATGGTCCTTTTTGGATTGGGAACACTCCCGATGATGCTACTGATTTCATGGGCAGGAAATTTGTTCAGTACTGCCATCCGGAATAAAATTAACAGGGTGATCCCTTACCTGATTGTAATAATCGGCGCCCTTTTTATCTTGCGCGGCCTGACATTGGGAATTCCTTTTCTTAGTCCGCCGGCTGAAAAACTAACCCCTGCCACTCACATGAACAGCACAGCACCGATGAAGGCCTCCGATGCTGTTAAACACTCCTGCTGTCAACCAGATTCAATAGTCAAATGATAATTTCTGGTAAGTAATGACAGATAACGCTTGTATTCATTGTGGCGCCGATTGCGGTAAAGAGCCTGTCGTTTATAACCGGCTGAAATTCTGCTGCTTCGGATGCAAACAGGTGTACCAGCTGCTGAACGAAAATCAGCTTCAGCAATATTATACCCTTGAAAATACCCCCGGAGTCAGAATCGGGGATACCGGTCATACCGGGAAATATGCTTTTCTGGACAAGGAGGAGGTAAAGCAAAAGATGTATGATTTCATTGAAGGGGATACAGCCCGCCTCACCTTCTACATCCCCTCTATTCATTGCGTTTCATGCATCTGGCTGCTCGAACACCTTAACAAGCTGAACAGGGGAATTATACATTCATCTGTCGATTTCATCCGAAAGGAAGTGACCGTCAGCTTTAATACCTCAGAAATCTCGTTACGTTCTGTTGTAGAGCTTTTGGTTTCGATCCATTATATCCCCGATATCTCACTGAAGACCCTGGAGAAAAAGGATATTCATGCAATAGACCGGACATTATTCTATAAAATTGGCGTTGCCGGATTTATATTCGGTAATGTGATGTTGTATAGTTTACCCGAGTATTTTAACGGGAAACCCCTTGGCGACTCTCTGGGAACCTTTCTTCACTATATGGGTTTTATTCTGATCATTCCCCTCGTGTTTTACAGCGGCAGCGATTACATTATCTCAGCCCGGAAGAACCTGAAGCGGGGAATTGTCAACATTGATTTACCCATTGCACTGGGGATCCTCGCCCTGTTTTTCGTGACCGGCTACGAGGTGCTTTCCTCCCGTGGTCCCGGCTATTCGGATACCCTCTCGGGATTCCTGTTTTTTTTACTCATCGGGAAATGGTACCAGAGTAAAACTTATCAGTCACTTTCGTTCGACAGGGATTACAAATCGTATTTTCCGGTAGCAGTTACAAAAATTGAGAATGGAACTCCTGTCAGTACCTTGCTCGAAGAGATAAAAGTCGGAGACACGATCCTTCTAAGGAGCAAGGAGCTGATCCCGGCTGATGGGATACTTGCCGAAGGGACTGCATTAATCGATTATAGTTTTGTTACCGGGGAATCGGTCCACATTAAGAAAGTTCCGGGTGATTTTGTCTATGCAGGAGGAATTCAAACCAGCGGCGCTATTACAATTAAAGTCGAACGCGAAGTGAAACAGAGCCATCTGACACAGCTTTGGAACCAGAATGAACCCAGACAGGCTACACAACGATCGCTGACCAGTCTGATCGACCGGATCAGCATTTATTTCACAATAATAATTATAGCCATCGCGATCACCGGATTTGTGAGCTGGCTGATCATCGGAGATTTTCGCACAGCAATCCTGGTATTAACGTCGGTACTTATTGTGGCATGCCCTTGCGCACTGGCAATGTCGCTCCCCTTTACCCTCGGTACGGCAATGCGTATCCTTGGAAGCAAGGGGATGTACATTAAAAACATCAGGGTGATTGAGAAACTCACTAAAATTGATACCCTTGTTTTCGATAAAACGGGGACACTTACCAAACCCGACGAAAGTAATGTGCGGTTTTTGGAAGGTGATTTAACCGAATGGGATTTACGGGCCGTTAAGTCGCTGGTTCACCAATCGACACATCCGCTTAGCCAGGCATTGGACCGTCATCTTGCAATAGTTGAGCCGCTTATAGCCCGGGGATTCGTTGAGATGCCGGGAAAGGGAATTTTTGGCGCTGTGGATGGCCGGCAGGTTAAACTGGGTTCCCGGGAGTTTGTTTGCGGACCAGCAGCGGGCACGAACCAGGCCGGATCGGGCGTGTATCTCTCGGTCGATAATCAGACAAAAGGCTTTTTCAGGATCAGCAACCAATATCGTCCGGGATTCAGCAAGGTTA
Organism: Prolixibacteraceae bacterium; assembly: GCA_023251475.1. Classification (GTDB taxonomy): domain Bacteria; phylum Bacteroidota; class Bacteroidia; order Bacteroidales; family Prolixibacteraceae; genus JAAFHB01. Next base: position 12,222 of record JAHEYS010000085.1, on the reverse strand, counting down.
TCCGTCAATTGGGAAATCAATTCGAATTGTACCTGTTGTCGGGTGATAATGAAGCAGAGCAGGAGTACCTACAGAATTTCTTTGCATCAGAGCGGCTGTTCTTTAATCAGCAGCCACAACAAAAAATGGAGTTTATTGCCCGTCTTCGCAAACAGGGGCGTCACGTTCTGATGACCGGAGATGGATTAAACGACTCCGGGGCATTTATGCAAAGCGATGTAGCCCTTTCGATTGCAGATGATATTTACCATTTTTCCCCTGCCGGGGATGCCATCATCGAAGCGAATCAGTTTCACCGGCTGACAGACTTTATCCGGTTTGCCCGCAACTCACTGGTTGTTGTTAAACTCAGTTTTGCTATCTCATTTTTATACAACGTCATTGGTCTGGGATTTGCACTCACCGGAAATCTGTCACCCGTAGTGGCAGCCATTCTGATGCCCGTCAGCTCCATAACAGTGGTGGCTTTCTCCACTTTTGCCACCAGAATATTAGCCGGACGGATCATCCGGAATACCATTCCCCCGGCCTCAAATAATCAATAAGCACACCGCATTCGTATCAAAGAACTGATTATTAAAAAGAAAACCTAAACTTTGTTGATAATTTATAAATGGCTATATCTATATTATTTTACCACTTATAGCCTTTTATATATCTTTATTCCATGTATTGAAATCTTATTAATCTTACAATAGTAATTTATGCTTCCATATTTGGCTGTATCATTCACTTTATTTATATTTGAAGCCATTTATAATTAGGGTATGCGGGAATTAGTTGGCAGAAAAAAAGACCTCGAAACATTTCAGGAGCTGTATGATTCCGGCAAGTCAGAGTTTGTAGGGGTGTACGGACGCAGAAGAGTTGGCAAGACATTTTTAATCCGGTCGGCATTTGAAGGGCGGTTTACCTTTCAGGTCACGGGATTAAGCAATGCGACGATGAAGCAACAGCTCACCAATTTCAATCTGGAACTGCGAAAAGTAATCCCAGAACATACTTATACTCCGGCAAACGACTGGATTACCGCATTCCAACAATTAATCTCCTATCTGGAGACGTGCAGTAATACCAGGAAAGTTGTATTTATCGATGAATTACCCTGGTTTGACACCCCAAAGTCTGGATTTATCCCGGCGCTGGAACACTTCTGGAACAGTTGGGCATCAGCACGCAGCGATATCCTTCTTATTGTTTGTGGATCAGCGGCTTCGTGGATGATCAATAAACTGATCAACAACAGCGGCGGACTTCACAACCCGGTCACAAAACGGATGAAAATTATTCCCTTTACCCTGAATGAATGCGAATTATTCCTCCGAACAAAGCATGTACACCTCGACAGGTACCAAATCATACAATTATATATGGTCCTGGGAGGAATCCCTTTTTACTGGGAGGAGGTAAAACCTGGATTAAGTGCCGCTCAAAATATAGATAACATCTGTTTCAGCGAAAACGGGCAGCTGCGCAACGAGTTCAATAATCTTTTCAGATCGCTGTTTAACAAACACGAAAAACATACCCTGATTGTAAATGCCCTGGCAAAAAAAAGTATGGGACTGACCAGAGAGGAGATCATAACGGAAACCGGTCTTCCTAACGCAGGGAGCACAACACGGATACTTGATGAATTGGAAGAGAGCGGATTTATTCTGAAATACAATCAGCAGGGTAAAAAAATGAGAAACAGCATCTACCAGCTGACCGATCTTTATTCACTGTTCTATTTAAAATTCATAAAAGATAGTCATCCAAAAGACGTTCACCAATGGTTAAATGCCATTGATCAACCAAAATACAGAGTATGGAGCGGTTACGCCTTCGAACAGGTTTGCCTGTGTCATTTGCTCCAGATTAAAAAAGCGCTTGGAATTAGCGGAGTATCTACTACCGCCTCTTCGTGGCGAAGTGAAACGCTCAAAAATGGGGCGCAGATCGACCTGGTGATCGACCGGCGTGACCGGGTGATTAATCTTTGCGAGATGAAGTTTTCAATCAATAAATTTGTGATTGATTCCAAATATGCCGACGAATTACGCAACAAGGCCGGTGTATTTAAAACCGAAACCAAAACCCGGAGTTCCATCTTTCTCACGATGATTACAACCTATGGAATACAGCCGAACAGCCATTCCATCGGACTGATTCAGAACGACATATCCATGAATGGACTCTTCGAACCATAGACCTTATTCTGCTTTGACGTGATGCCCTTTCATCGCATAGAACAGGATGAACATAAACAACGGGATCGGAGCAAAAAAACCAATCGACATTGTGTAATGGTCAGATAAGGCTCCCATCAGTGGGGGGAATACCGCACCACCCACAATGGCCATGACAATAAAGGAGGAAGCCTTCTTGGTCTGTGGTCCAAGGTCTTTAATCCCAAGGGCAAATATGGTGGGAAACATGATCGACATAAAGAAGAATATCGCGTAAAGCGATAGCAGCGAAACCCATCCAAAATTCAGACTTACAACGGGTAACAACAAAATACACAAAGCGGAATAAACCGCCAGTATTCTGGCAGGCTTAATATAACCCATCAGGTAACTTCCCGACATCCGTCCAATCATAAATAGGGCAAAACCAATTGAAAGGAAATAGGGGCCATTTTTAACATCAAAATGGGGATGCTGGTTCTCATCGGTCACAAAATTAATGAGGTAACTGAAAACACCGGTCTGAGCGGCAACGTAACAAAACTGGGCAATTACGCCATATACAAAATGCGATTGCCTGTTTAATGGCTTTTCAATAGCGGGTTTATTCTCCGACGCAGAGAGAATCACCCCATGTCCGTGACCAATCTCTTCTTCCGATATTTCGGGTAGTGGAAGCCGCAGAAAGATTAACGCCACAGTAAGTACAACAAAGCCGATAACTGACAGCGGCAGTATCATCGACGTAAGTTTTTCTCCGTCAGCTGTATTCTGGTTTCCATAGATATACAAGCCAATAAGCGGACCAATCACCCAGGCCAGACCATTGAATGACTGGGAAAAGTTAATTCGCTGGGCTGCAGATTCCTTTGGTCCCAGCTTGGTGGTATAAGGATTTGCAGCCGTTTCAAGTGTCGCCAGACCGCATCCAAGGATAAAAAGACAGGTCAGAAAAACCCAGAAAGACTCAAAAGAGGTGGTCCCGGCAATCAGAAAGGCCCCTGTGGCAAAAAGTGAAAGGCCAAAAATAATCCCCTTTTTATATCCGTACCGGCGCATAAAAATCCCGGCGGGGAGCGCCATTCCAAAATAGGCGCCGTAGAGCGAAAACTGGATAAGGCTTGACTGCGATTTAGTCAAATGCATGATTTGCTGAAAATGCTTGTCAAGCGTATCAATCATTCCATGGGCAATACCCCAAAGGAAAAAAAGGAAGGAGATTAAAATAAAAGGGACAAGGTACTCCCTGGTGGTTAAACTGTGTTTATTGGACATTGTTTAAATTAATTATAGTTAGCAATCTCCGGCTTGGTTTGGAGCGCCAAAAATAGAATTAATTTCTATCTTTGAACCAAATAGGGAGAATCTTTACCGAATTACCTAAAGTCCAATGGCACTGGATAATTATTTTATTTATAAATCACTGACAATGAAAACAAAAATCAAATCTTTTTTAATCTGCACTTTTCTGCTTTTTACCATGTTACAGTTTGCAACTGCATCCGGACGTGACTTTTACCAGATCCAGGTTTTCCGGCTCAACGAAAAAACGCAGGGAGCCCGCGTTGAAAATTATTTGAAGAATGCCTACCTGCCGGCGCTCCATCGTGCCGGGATCAAAACTGTCGGGGTATTTAAACCGATTCCCTCAGATACCACTTCAGGTAAACAGATTATTGTCTGGCTTCCCCTCACCTCCCCAGACCAACTCGATAAATTACAGGATCTCCTTGCAAAGGACAAAACCTACCAGGTCGCCGGAGCAGACTTCTTTAATGCCCCATTTGATAATGTCCCATTTCAAAGAAAGGAATCGATTCTTTTAAAGGCATTTCCTGATGCGCCCACCTGCTTTATCCCCAAATTTAAAACAAAGCCATCCGAGAGAATTTATGAACTAAGAAGTTATGAAGGACCAACCGAATTTCTTTTCCGTCAGAAGGTGAAGATGTTTAATGAAGGGGGGGAGATCAAACTATTCAAATCGCTCGATTTTAATGGTGTCTTCTATGCAGCTGTGATCTCGGGAAATACCATGCCCAACCTGATGTACTTAACAACTTTTGCAGATATGACTGCACATGACGCTCACTGGGATGCATTCAAAAATCATCCTGACTGGAAAAAGCTGTCGGCGCTGGATGAATATAAGCATACTGTCTCGCGAATTGTCAAAATACTGCTTTATCCTACCGATTATTCCGATTTTTAACAATTAAAACAAGGAATTGGATAAATTAAAATTACAACCTTTACTGGTTTATTAATAGTCTGTATTTTAATCACTTACAATATTTACGCCTGGTTTCTGCCAGGTAGTAAAGGAGTGATATGCCAGGCTGATGAATGGCAGGTAAAAAAAAAGAAAATGGGCGAAACCGATCTGTAATTTTGATTTACACGATTGATTTACACGACGTTTACGGCCTTACCTTACTTCCGTTTAACATTGCTGCATTGCTTAGATTAAATAAATAGTTTGAACTTAGGGTTTGATTTTCTTTACTTTGCAAAAATTTTAAGAACACCAAAATCATTCTTCAAACATATGGAAGAGAATCTGGTAATAGTTGAGTCACCCGCCAAGGCCAAAACAATCGAGAAAATTCTGGGTAAGGATTTTCTGGTCAAATCCAGTTTTGGACACATCCGTGACCTGGAAAAAAAAGATTTTGGAGTTGATATCAATAATAATTATCAACCCAATTATATCATTTCGGAAGACAAAAAAAAGGTTGTCAGCGAATTAAAGAAATTTGCAAAATCGGCAGGTAAGATATGGATTGCCTCGGACGAGGACCGCGAAGGGGAGGCAATTGCCTGGCATCTGATGGAGGTCTTACACCTTGATCCGCTAAAGACCAACAGAATAGTTTTTCATGAGATAACCAAAGAGGCCATTCTCAAAGCCATTGAGCATCCGCGAAGGCTGAACAAGGACCTGGTTGATGCCCAGCAGGCCAGACGTGTGCTTGACCGGCTGGTTGGGTTCGAAATATCGCCCGTTCTATGGAAAAAGGTAAAACCGTCGCTCTCTGCCGGCAGGGTTCAATCGGTGGCCGTTCGGCTGATTGTGGACCGGGAACGCGAGATCATCAATTTTCAGAGCGTTCCGTTTTTCAGGGTAAATGCGGTTTTTCTGGTTCCCGAGAAGGGCGACAAAATATCGCTCCTCAAGGCGGAACTCAATAACCGGTTTGAAACAGCCGAAGAAGCAAGGGCTTTCCTCGAAAAATGCAGGGGTGCTCAATTCACCATTGCAGATATTGTCACCCGACCGGCAAAAAAATCGCCTGCAGCCCCCTTTACCACCTCCACGCTCCAGCAGGAAGCGAGCCGTAAACTGGGTTTTCCTGTAGGTTTAACAATGTCGGTGGCTCAGAAGCTTTATGAATCGGGGCTAATCACCTATATGCGTACCGACTCAACCAACCTGTCGGATGAGGCAATCAAAGCGGCAAAGAAAAAAATAATTTCCTCATACGGGGAGAAATACGTTAAGATCCGCCACTATAAGACCAAGGTTAAAGGGGCTCAGGAGGCGCACGAAGCGATTCGCCCAACCTATTTTGACCAGGAAGAGGTGTCAGGAACATCTCAGGAACAACGGTTGTACAGTCTGATCTGGAAGCGGACACTGGCCTCTCAGATGGCGGATGCCGAAATAGAAAGAACTACGGTAAATATTACTGTATCGAAGGCATCAGAACTTTTTGTTGCAACGGGCGAGGTGCTCCGGTTTGATGGATTTCTTGGCGTTTATATGGAATCATCTGATGATGAAAGCCTTACCGAAGAAGAGAAAGGACTGCTCCCCCAATTAACCGTGAACCAAAAACTCGACCCCGATTTTATACAGGTACTTGAAAGATTTTCGCAGAAAGCTGCCCGTTATACCGAGGCAAGTCTTGTCCGCAAACTTGAGGAACTGGGTATTGGCCGTCCATCAACCTATGCCCCTACCATCACAACGATCCAGCAGCGGGAGTATGTTGTAAAAGAGGACCGGGAGGGTAATGAACGGACATTCCTCGCACTTACTTTAAGGGAAGATAAAATTACAGAAGAGGTAAAGTCAGAGATCACCGGTACGGAGAAGGCAAAACTTTTCCCAACCGATATTGGTCTTGTTGTTAACGACTTTCTGGTCAAATATTTTGAACCCATTGTTGACTTTAATTTCACCGCTTCAGTCGAGAAACAGTTTGACGAAATTGCTGAGGGTCAGCTGGTGTGGAACGAGATGATCGACACATTCTACCGCCCTTTTCACCTTAAAATCGAGGATGCCCTCAATAATTCGGAACGTGCAAGGGGCGAAAGGATACTCGGAACCGATCCGGCAACAGGGAAACCGGTTTCGGCTAAAATCGGACGGTTTGGACCTTTTGTTCAGGTGGGCGAGGTGGTCGAGGGGATCGACGAGAAGCCACTGTTTGCCTCGCTTCAAAAGGGTCAAAGTATTGAAACTATTTCACTTGAAGAAGCATTGAAGCTTTTTGATCTGCCCCGTGATCTGGGCGAATTTGAAGGTAAAAAGGTGATTGTAGGAATCGGAAGGTTCGGCCCTTATATCCGGCACGACGGAAACTTCGTATCACTTAAAAAAGGGGTGGATGAACCCATGACGGTAACAATCGACCGCGCAATCGAACTAATTGAAGAAAAAAGGGAACATACGATAAAATCGGTTCTCAAAACTTTCGACGAAGATCAGGAGATCCGTATACTTGAAGGGCGTTGGGGTCCTTATATCTCCTTTAAAAAAGGGAATTATAAAATCAAGAAGGGGACAGATATCAATCTGCTGACTGTTGCAGACTGCAAATTGATCATTGAAACAGAAGGGGCAAAACCAAAGATAAACAAGAGACGGGTAAAAAAATGAAAAAATGAAGGAATGAAGGAATGAATGAAATAATAACTATTACCTTTAATTCTTTCATTTTTTAATTCTTTAATTTCTGCCGGTAAAGCCTGGCGCTTTTTGGCATTAATAAATGATTGAGCTGAAATATGTTAAATGAACTGATTATACCACCATCCGGTCTGGATGTTGTCAAACAATATGAAGGGAATGCGGGAGAGCTCGGGTTTCAGCTGAAAAGTCAAAGATGGAATCCCGATCAACTGCCACAGATAGCCATTTTGGGAATACCTGAAGCGAGAGGATCGCGGTCGCCTCAGGTTGCTCAGGCCCCTGATGCGATCAGACGCCATTTATACACGCTTTCGGCTTTCCCTCCCGGGATAAAAATTGCCGACCTGGGAAATATAAAATGCGGAAAAGCGTTAAAAGATACCTACGCCGCCGTAAAAATGGTGGCAGAGCAACTGTCCGAACTTGGTGTCCGATTGCTGATACTTGGTGGCAGTCAGGAAATGACGGTTCCACTGATCAGTGGTTTTCGCAGGGAGGAATTTGATCTTGTGGTCGTGGATGACCGGATCGACAATTCAGAAGATGGGGATAGTGTTGCAGATGAGTATTATATCAATAATTTACCTGTTGGAACAACTGTAGGTGTTATCGCCGGACAATCCTATTTTATTGGGGATCACTCCCATGATCTGATTGCAGAGGGGACAAACGGAGAGGTCCTGACATTAGGGGAAATCCGGGCAGATTTTAAGGAGTTGGAACCCATGTTAAGAAAGTGTGACCTGGTAAGTTTCGATTTCGGTTCGATGAAAGGATCAGAAGCGCCCGGACAGTACCGAATATCGCCAAACGGATTAACCGGCGAGGAGGCCTGTCAGATATCGTGGTATACAGGAATTTCAACAAAACCTTCCTGGTTTGGAATCTTTGGGTATACTCCTGATAATGACCCTACAACCTCGGGAGCAATGATGGCTGCTCAGATCAGCTGGTATTTTATAAACGGGATGTCAAAGAGACTCGATGAAGAACCGGTGGATGAAGCTACCAATTTCGAACATTATCATATCACCGTTGATGGTTTGGAGGATCCCGTCTCTTTTCTGCTCCACCCTATCTCGCAAAGGTGGTGGATGGAAGTCCCATCAGAGGATTGCACTTTTTTCCCTGTAAGAATCCCCTGTTCCAGAAAAGATTACCGAAAAGCATGCAAAAATGAGATCTCTGAAAAATGGTGGAAATATTTCAATAAAATATAACTGGTTAAATTCTATCTTTGTTCTATAATTAGACGGAAAAAATATATAAATCTTCAAAAGTTACCATCCTGCCCATGACTGATAATTATAGATATATCACAGATCATAAATGGCAACTCTTGAATAAGACTATTCTGTTTTGGATATTAGTAAATATTAGTAATTTTGCAGCAAAGGCACAGCAAGATCCGCAGTTCAGTCAGAACCGGTTCAATCAGCTGACTGTCAATCCTGGTTTTGCAGGATCTTCGGAATTGATAAATTTTTCAATATTAAACAGATTTCAATGGGTTGGGTTTCCAGGTGCGCCTGTTACAACTGTTTTTAATACTGATGCTTCGCTTCATTTGATAGGAAAAAACGACGGAATAGGTTTTTCAGTGATAAATGATGCGATAGGATTTGAGAAAAATATTTCGGTAGGGCTGAATTATTCGTGGAGAACCCCTGTAGGTGGAGGCCAGCTGGGATCGGGTGTTTCTTTGGGATTGATGAATAAAAATCTCAACCTTGACATGACGGGCATAGACGGGAGTGATTTGGTCAATCTTTCAGATCCTTCACTTCCAGCGGGTAAAGCCGGCGGTGTTATGGCAGATATTGGGCTGGGTTTATATTACCAGCATAAAAATTATGAGCTGGCCATTTCGGTTAAACATCTGAATGAGCCAACTTTGGCTTTCGAGCAGTCCGGGATTTATTCCCTGAAAAGGCATTATTATTTGAGTGGGAGTTATACGGTTCAAATGGCAGATGAACGGTTACAGGCACTCCCCTCGTTCTTTATTAAATCAGATGCAACTTCTTGGCAGGCAGACCTTAACATGACTGTTTTGTATGAAAAACGTATCTGGGGAGGAGTTGGGTATCGGGTTCGGGATGCCTTAATTATTCAGGCAGGAACAGAATTGTGGAACGGGATAAAATTCGGATATTCGTACGACATCAGCATATCTGCCTTATCCAGATATAATGGAGGCTCGCATGAATTTTTTCTGGCTTATTCAGTTTTATTGTATAAAAAGCGTGTGCATAAATATAAAAGTGTAAGATTTTTATAACTTTGACCTAAAAATAAATAGTTGCGTACAACTTATTAAACGAATTATGAAGCGATTAGTAATCTTAGTTAGTATATCGTCTCTTTTCCTGGCTGCCACTTGTCATCAGGGTTCGCAGGGGGAATTGACAGGTGTGGTAAAACGGGGGAAATACTTCGAACCTTCCCCGCTGGGTATGGTATTAATACCCGGTCAAAGCTTCAATATGGGCGCCGGAGATCAGGATGTTGCTAATGCTGCTGTACCCACACGGACTGTTGATCTTTCCACTTTCTGGATGGATGACACCGAGATTACCAATAATGAATACCGGCAATTCGTCTACTGGGTCCGAGATTCAACGGCGCGTCAAATGCTGGCCAATCAGTTCGAGGAATTTAAGATCACCCAGGACCGGAAAGGGAATCCGATTGAACCGCCGATACTTAACTGGAAAAGGAAACTCGACTGGCGCAAGGCCGATTACAAGGAGGCGCTCGAACCGATGTTTTATTCAGGGAGTGACCGGATTATGGGGAGAAAAGAGATCGATACCCGAAAGTTGAATTACAGCTATTCCTGGGTCGACCTTCAACAGGCTGCCAGGCTTCAAAATGCTTACAATTATACAACCCAGAACTATATGGGTAATGTAACCGACCTGAGCGGTAAGGTGGTCCCAATTGCAGGGCGTTCAAGTTTTATTATGACCGACGGGGTGAATGTTTATCCCGACACACTGGTTTGGATCCGCGACTTTTCCTACGCTTTTAACGATCCCCTGACCAATAAGTATTTCTCACATCCCGGATTTGATGATTACCCCGTTGTTGGCGTTACATGGAAACAGGCCAAGGCTTTTTGTATGTGGCGAACAAATTTCAAGAATACTGCCCTGGCCAATAAGGGTGATTATGGGGTACAGGATTACCGTTTACCTTCGGAAGCAGAGTGGGAACTTGCCGCAAGGGGGGGGTTAAACAACTCAATGTACCCCTGGGGCGGATATTACACCCGTTCAAAAACCGGGTGTTTTCTTGCCAATTTTAAACCTATGCGGGGAAATTACAGCGACGACGGTGGTAAAACAACCGTTAAAGTTGCGACCTACGACCCTAATGGATACGGACTCTACGATATGGCGGGTAACGTTGCAGAATGGACCATTACCGCCTATGATGAATCTTCCTACAACTTTATGCACGATCTCAATCCCAACTTTGAACAAAACGCACTTCCAACTGATGCCCCGGCGTTGAAGCGAAAAGTAATCCGCGGCGGATCATGGAAAGATATTGCCTACTTCATTCAGGTAGGGACGCGTACATTTGAGTACCAGGATACCGCCAAATCATACGTAGGATTCCGCTGTGTCCGCTCCTCGTTCGGGGATGAATTTCAGTCAAACAAAAAATAAAAATATTAATATCTGAATTATGGCAGTGTTAGAATTTACCCATTCAAGAAGGTGGAGATCTTCTATGAATTTCTTATATAGTATAGGCGCTTCCATCGTCCTTCTGGGGGCTTTGTTTAAATTACAGCATTGGCCCTACGCCAATATTATTCTCCCGATTGGTATGCTTACCGAAGTGGTCATTTTCTTCTTTTCTGCCTTTGAACCATCCGTTGAAATACCCGACTGGTCGAAAGTTTATCCTCAACTGAAGGAGAACTATTCAATCGAGGATGACGAATTCCAGTTACCCGTTGCCAAACCATTTTCAATTGAAAATTTTTTCGAGAAAGCAGAAATTTCACCCGATTTATTGGCCAAAATAAAAAAAGGGCTTCAGGATTTATCCACAACAGCGAGCGGAATTGCTGATATCTCAAGTGCAACACTGGCAACAGATGAATATGTACGAAGCCTTTCAGAAGCTTCAGAATCGGTTACCACCCTCAAAGATATCAATTCACGGGCGTCGCACTCCATCGAGCGATCGACCAACGATCTGGTACACTCCTATGATCAGTCGTCTCAGATCTTAGGTGACTCTTCGAAAAATCTGGCACATACTTTTAACGATTCCTCGAGAAAAATAAATGAACAGCTTGCCCTTTCGGGTGATAAACTGGCCCAATCGTACAAAAGTTTCACGGAATCGGTAAATAAGGATCTGATTACCCTTAACGATCATTCCAAAACTTATACTGCCGGCCTTTCGTCCATCAATACAAGCCTGTCGGCTCTAAATTCATCTTATGAATTGCACCTGCAGAATGCCAAAAAACTCTCCGCCTCATCGGCAGAAGCCTTCGAAGGTCATTCCAGAATGACAGAGCTGGTGGCCGGTACCATCGGGGAGGCTCAGAATTACCGCAAACAAACAGAACTGTTAAATAAAAACCTGGAGGCACTTAACCATATCTATGGTAATATGCTGGGAGCAATGAACGTAAAAGGTTAATTCGAACATGGGAACAAAATACTGTCCGGAAGCGCCCAGGCAAAGAATGATCAGTTTAATGTACCTGGTTTTGACAGCCTTGCTGGCGCTCAATGTTGACAAATCAGTATTGGATGCCTTTGCGATTGTCAATCACGACTTTATGCAGACAATTCAAACTTCTACAGCAAAAAATGCCCGTGTATACGACGAATTTAATGAAGCAGCAAAGGAAAATCCTCAAAAAGCAGGAGAACTAAACAAATCTGTATTAAGAGTGAAAGCAAGCTCCGATTAATTGTACAATTATATTGGCAGCTTAAAGGTGATGATCGTGAAAGCTGCCGATGGTCCTGAGGGGGATGTCGACAACATCCAGCTAAAGGATGATCTGAACTATGCCGCAGAATTAATGGTTACAAAAAGACATGGAACGGAATTAAAAAGGGCTATTGAAGCTTACCGGAATTCACTCCTCTC
>JAHEYS010000084.1 GCA_023251475.1 Prolixibacteraceae bacterium | reverse complement strand
TCTCTCGGTGTGTATTTAGTATGCAAAAGCCGGTGCGAAAGTTCTCCCATTGGTTTGACAAGAAAATCGTTATAAATTTTCAGGATTTCCGGATTTTGGTGCGATTTCCGAAGCGGCATCCCTTCATCTTCGGCGTAGATAGCTTCGGCGCGTTTGCGGCGAATCTCAGGACTTGTGGGAATCGGCTGACCACCACCTCCCAGGCAGCCTCCCGGGCAGGCCATAAACTCTACAAAATGGTAGTGAGACTCCCCCAAAATAATCGAATCCATCACTTTTTTGGCATTGATCAGGCCGTGAGCCACGGCGCATTTCAACTCAACCCCATCGAGAAAAGCCCACTCCTCAAGGGGGAACTCAATTTTTATGGAGGTCTCTTTCACCCCTTCCATACCGCGGACAGGGGTGATGTTCAGATTTTCGAAAGGGACCTCGCGCCCTGTAACCAGTTCGTAAACAGTTCGCAGCGCAGCTTCCATCACACCTCCCGTGGCGCCGAAAATAACACCGGCGCCCGTTGATTCGCCCATGAGATGGTCAAAGGGCACCTCTTCCAGTTTCATAAAATCAATTCCCGCCTGTTTGATCATAATGGCCAACTCCCTCGTTGTCAGCACATAATCAACGTCCCGATAACCACTGTCATGCATTTCCGGCCTGTTGGATTCAAACTTCTTGGCAGTGCAGGGCATAATAGAAACTGAAACGATCTTTTCCGGATCGAGATGACGTGCTTTGGCATAATAGGTTTTGGCCAGTGCGCCAAACATTTGCTGAGGTGATTTACAGGTTGAAAGGTACTCAAGATGATCGGGATACATATGTTCAATATATTTGATCCAACCCGGAGAACAGGAAGTGGCCAAAGGTAGTTTTACATTCGGATCATGATCACCCAAAGCTTGTTTGAGCCGCATCATCAATTCGGTCCCCTCCTCCATAATAGTCAGGTCGGCCGAAAAATCGGTATCCATTACCGCGTCAAATCCTAACCGTTTTAAGGCGGCGACCATTTTGCCCGTAACGCGTGTTCCTACCTTAAATCCAAGTTCTTCACCTAATCCAACGCGCACAGCAGGAGCGGTTTGTACAATCACGTGGGCGTTTTTGTCGGCAATGGCATCCCAAACCTCTTCGATATAATTTCTTTCGACCAGGGCGCCTGTTGGGCAATGATTGATGCACTGACCGCAATTGGTGCAAATCACGTCATTCATCGGCTTCTCGAAAAAGGTGGATATTTTCATCCGGTCGCCTTTGTAAGCCACCGTTAAGGCATTGACTCCCTGGATCTCTTCACAGGTTCTTACACAGCGCTGGCAACGGATACACTTGCTGTCATCCTTGATAATAGAAGGTGAAAATTGGTCTATAGTGTAATTTTTGGTTCGCACTAACCGGATAAAATCCTGGGTCATAATCTTATAGTCGGAAGCGAGTTTCTGCAGTTCGCAATTCCCATTTTTATAACAGCGGGTACAATCGGCATTATGGTCTGAAAGTAATAGCTCGATAATGTGTTTTCGTGAATTTCTAACCTTAAAGGAGTTGGTCAGAATATCCATCCCATCTTCGCAAGGGGTGGAGCAAGCTGCCGACAACCGTTTCTGCCCCACAATTTCCACCACACAAACCCGGCAGTTTCCGGCAACGCAAAGGTCTTTATGGAAACACAAAGTTGGGATGATCACCCCGGTCTGACGGGCGGCCTCCAGAATTGAAGTTCCGGGTTCAATCTCAACGGCAACCTCGTTGATGGTTATTTTTATGTTTTTTGCCATAACCGATTAATCTTAAAGTATTAATAGATCATCTCTTCCCTGAAATTCTCAACAATTGCAGAGAAGGAGTTGGCAACCGACTGTCCCAAACCGCATTTGGCGGTATATTGCATGGTTTCGGTCAGTCGCAACAATTTTTCCAGGTAGCGCGCGTTTTTTTCACCCCGTTTGACAGCCTTAATTCCGTTCAGCAATTGCTGGCAACCCACCCGGCATGGCGTACACTGACCGCATGACTCCTCGCGGAAAAATTCAAGATAGTTATCAAGAACGTTGTACATGGATCGGGAGCTGTTAAAAAGCATCATGGAACCACCTGTAGGCAGGGAGATTCCGGTTAGTTTCCCCTGGAATCCGATGGTCGTTTCTCTGAACCCCTTACGTGGCACCAAAAATCCTGATGCCCCGCCAACCTGAACCGCTTTGGTGTCGCCATCCCCAAACTCCTCCACAAAATCGAATAGGCTCATGCCAAGCTCCAGCTCATAAATACCAGGTTTTGGAGTATCGCCGGAGACTGAAAATAATTTTGATCCCCGTGAATACTGAACCCCCAGATCATAAAACCGTTTGGCGCCATATTCAAAGATGGTGTAGCAATGTGCCAGTGTTTCGACGTTGTTAATTACCGTTGGCTTTCCCATATACCCGTAAGTCGATGGGAACGGGGGTTTATTTCTTGGTTCACCTCTTTTACCCTCCATCGATTCAAACAACGCCGTCTCCTCACCGCAAATGTAAGCCCCGCTCCCCATAAATATCCGGATGGTAAAATCGAAGCCGATCTCCCGGCAATACTCGGCGAATACACCGATCGCATTGTTTAACTCGGGTTGCAGGAAAAAATATTCGCCCCGAAGATAAATATACCCCTTTTTTGAACCGATCACATGTGCACAGACAGCCATTGATGTCAACACTTTTAACGGAACCCTGGAGAGGATTTCCCGATCCTTAAAAGTGCCTGGTTCACCTTCATCGGCATTACAGATCACATATTTTTCAGGATTTTCCACCTCAGCGGTAAGTTTCCATTTCAGACCCGTAGGAAAACCGGCTCCTCCCCTCCCCTTTAACTCAGAACTAATCAACTCATTAATTAATTCATGGGGTGGTCGGCTGATGCTATTTTTCAGGATTTCTTTCCAATCGTTCTCATCCTTAAAAATGAAATCAACGCGTTTAAGCTGATAAATTGGCGCCATTTATACCTCCTTCCCTTTATTATTGATGTATTTAGTCAGGATTTCACGGACTTTTTCAGGGGTCAGATCTGTATAGACCTCATAGTTAATCAGCATTGCGGGGGCCTTGTGGCAAAATCCGAGGCAGTTGGTCTGAAGCAGGGAGAAATTTCCGTCAGGGGTAGTCTCCCCAACATTGATTTTCAACATCTCTTCAATTGTTTTAACGATCTGATTTTTCCCCTTCATGGAGCAGGTGATGGTTTTGCAGATACGAATGATGTTTTTCCCCATCTTTTTATACTCCAGAAACGAGTAAAAAGTTGCAGTTCCGTAGACCTCTGAAGCCGGGAGATCGAGCTCGCGGGCAATCTCAATCATGGAAAATTCCGACAGGTATCTCTCCTGCTCAACAACTCCCTGCAGAATTGGCAGCAGGTTATGTCTGCTCCGACCATGTTGATCAGCCAGGTTTTTAATGAGTTCAGTAACGGGGTACATTTGAGATAATTTAAAGTTATTTTTCCCCTCTTTGCGGCCTGGCAGCTTTGCGAGTGATTTTTTTGGCTCGCAAAGACGCGCATACGCAAAGGTTAATTTTTTATTCTCTTCGAGACTTCCACCCTGACAGGTGTCTAATGATTATTTACAATTCTTGTAATACCGTTTTTTATTAAAGGCTCATTAAAATTGATCAATAATCCCAATTTAATTCCTGTAAGTTTTAAGTAAGTGAGCAATATTTTGGGATGAACCTGTGCTATTTGTTCAACAGACTTTAATTCAATGATTACCATTTTTTCGACGATTAATTGAATTGATTTTAAATTTACGCTCATCTTTGCGACTCAACGTGAAATTTCCCTTAAAGTTAATCTATTTAGTACTAAAATTCCAAATAATAAGCAATTAATTCGCTTCAGTTTTTAGATCTTTGAGTATACACGGTATGAAGTAATTCATGCGATTTATGTCCAAGGGGAACACCAAGAAAATCGCGGTATAAAAGCATTACATCCTGGTTTTCATGCGATTTTCGTATTAACTTCCCTTCATCTTCCCTGTAAATGGCTTCCAGGCGCCTGGTTCTGATTGCATCATTGACAGGTCGTGGTTGTCCGCCACCGCTAATGCATCCGCCGGGACAACCCATAATCTCAATAAAATGATACGGACTTGTCCCGTTTTTTATTTGGTCAAGTAAAACTGACGCGCCCTTTAGTCCGCTGGTGACAGCAACTTTAACGGTGACTCCGTTTAGGAATTTAAACTGGGGTAAAGGATTTTCGATTTTCACTTCGGCTGTTTTTATGCTGTTTAGACCGGCAAGCGGTTTGATATGCAGTTTTACACCCGGGAGTTCACGGCCAGTAACTAATTCATAAACAGTACGTAATGCCGCCTCCATCACGCCTCCTGTGGTCCCGAAGATATCGGCAGCTCCGGTAGAAAGGCCCAATGGGCTGTCAAACTCACCATCAGCAAGGTTTCGGAAATCGATTCCGGCATCCTTGATCATCCGACCAAGCTCACGCGTTGTAATCACCGCATCAACATTGGCAAAACCGTCGTTATACATTTCAGGACGGGTTATCTCAAATTTCTTAGCCGTGCAGGGCATTACAGAAACAACAAACAGATTTGCGGGATCGATACTCATCTTTTCTGCAAAATAACTTTTTGTTAAAGCGCCAAGCATCATGTGGGGCGATTTACAACTCGATAAATGGTCTAATTGATCAGGATACCTGTGCTCCATGAATTTAATCCAGCCCGGGCTGCAACTTGTAATCATGGGTAATACCGCCTTTTCACCTGGTGCCGTGAATGCGTTTTTAACCCGCGCCAAAAATTCGGATCCCTCTTCCATAATGGTGAGATCTGCCGCAAAATTGGTGTCGAATACATAATCGAAGCCCAGATGATGCAATGCAGCTGCCATTTTGCCCGTTACCAATGTTCCGGGATCATAGAGAAATATTTCTCCAAGGGCGGCGCGCACGGCAGGAGCAGTCTGGACAACAACCGTTTTGGTCTTATCATACAACGCTTCCCATACCACAGCAGTCGTATCTTTCTCCTTCAGCGCTCCAACGGGACATACCAAAACACATTGTCCGCAGTTGGTGCAGACCGATTCGCCAAGCAGCTCATCCTCCGAAGGACCAATAAAGGTGGAAAACCCGCGATGATGGGGGTTCATCAGTCCAACACCCTGAATTTCATTACATACCGTTACACAACGACGACAAAGAATGCATTTTGAACTATCGCGCACAATGGAAGGGCTCGAACTGTCAATCACATCTTTTGACTTTGCCCCTTCATATCTGAATTCTGTGAGTTGAATCAGATTTCCCAGATCCTGCAATTCACAATTTTGATTTCTCCAGCAGCTCAGGCACTCCTTTGGATGATCCGAAAGCATCAACTCGAAAATCACTTTTCGAACACTGCGAACACGCTCGGAATTCGTATGGACAATCATCCCTTCAGTTGCCGCAGTAACGCAGGAGGCCATCAGGGTTTTCCCCCCTTCCACCTCTACCACGCATATCCGGCACGAGCCAATCTGGTGAACATTCTCCATATAACAAAAATGGGGGATCAAAATATTATTAAGTTTGGCAGCTTCAAAAATAGTGGTCCCCTCTTCAACCTGAATTGCCTTATTATTGATGGTAAGATTTATCATGGCCATTAATTTACTGTATTTTAACGTCTTGAACACTGCAAACATCTCATCGCTTCGGCAATGGCGTTGAGTTTATGGAAACCCTGGGGAACCTCATCAAAATTATTTTTCCGTTGTTCCAGGTCAAGGTACCTCATTTGCAACCGCTCATGTTCCACTGCATTACCCTCCTCTATCCCTTTTGCAGGGAGTTCAATAGGCTCACCAATATTTAATTTGCCTTTTCCTCCAAGATAGATGTCAATCGATTTGGCGGCATTTTTCCCGTCAGCGATGGCCGTGATAACCACATCTGATCCGCGGGCAACATCGCCACCAGCGAAGATTCCGGGTTGTGTCGTCATTTGTGTTTCAGGATCGACAATAAAGGTACCCCAATCGGTAATCCCAACCTCAGCTTTAGTGATAAAAGGGAAATCTGAATACTGGCTAACGGCAGGTATTGCCAGATCGATATCCAGTTTAAAGTTGGAATCTGCAATTACAACTGGTACCCGCCTTCCATCCTTTCCATACCTGCCGGGTTTCATTCTGACACATTCAATGCGGGAGACCGCTCCGTTACCGATAAAACGGACAGGTGCTACCAGCTCGTGCAGGATAACCCCCTCTTCGATCGCATCTTCAATTTCCCGTTTGTCGGCCGGCATCTCCTCTTTGGTTCGCCGGTACAAAATATGTACCTTTTGTGCCCCCAGCCGTAAAGCGGATCTGGCGGCATCAATCGCCGTGCTTCCCCCGCCAATAACCGCAACTACCCCCCTGACCTCCACATTTTTTTTAATATTTATGTCGCGAAGAAAATCAAGGCCATGATAAACACCCTCTTTTTCCTCCCCTTCAATCCCTATCTTTCGTGAAAGCTGGGTTCCTGTAGCGATATAAACTGCATTGTACTTAATTTTCAACTCATTAAAGGTGATATCTCTACCAATCTTGGTGTTATAGATAATATTGATGCCTGCCTGGGTAATCGAATCAATCTCCTTTTTAAGGGCCTCCTTGGGTAAACGGTATTCGGGAATTCCATAGGCAAGGATTCCACCTGCAATATTTTTTTCTTCATAAATATCAACAGTATAACCTTGCCGGGCGAGGTAATAACCACACGTCAGGCCTGAGGGACCTGCTCCGATGATTGCCACTGACTTCCCGTTTTTCTGAAAGATAAGGCTCATAAAAGGCTCCCCTGAATTGAGAACATAATCAGCTGCATACCGTTTCAGATCGGCAATGGCGATCGGTTCATCGAGTTGCGCACGGCGGCATTTGCTTTCGCATGGATGGGTACAGACCCTCCCGCAGATCGAAGGGAACGGATTTTCCTGGCGGATCAGGTTATAGGCATCCCTCACCCTTCCGGCAGCAATGAGAGAGATGTATCCCGGGACATTTACCCCCGCCGGACATGCATTCTGACAAGGCGAAATGAACAAATCACCACAAACACCTGAACGACAATACTTATGACGAATATGTTCATCATATTCATGTCTGAAATACTTGATCGTGCTCAGTACCGGATTTGGCGCTGTTTGTCCTAATCCGCAAATTGCCGACTCCTTAATTGAATTTCCAAGTTCGATCAAAAGCTCAACATCACCCTCTTTCCCTTCTCCTTTGGTGATCCGCTCCAGTATTTCGAGCATTCGTTTTGTCCCGATACGGCAGGGGATGCACTTCCCGCACGATTCATCCTGAACAAAATCCATAAAGAAGCGGGCCATATCGACCATACAGGTATCCTCATCAGCGCAGATCAAACCACCTGAGCCCATAATTGCCCCATGTTGTATCAATGAGTCATAATCAATCGGGGTATTGAGATGACCCGGCGTAAGGCATCCGCCCGACGGACCACCTGTTTGAGCCACCTTAAACGATTTCCCCCTTGGAATTCCACCGCCAACTTCATAAATAATCTCTCCCAGGGTAATACCCATGGGAACTTCAATAAGACCTTTATGAACAATATCTCCGGCAAGGGCAAAAACCTTGGTTCCTTTACTTTTCTCGGTTCCGATTGCCGAATACCATCCCGAGCCATTATAAATTATAGCTGCAATATTCCCAAATGTTTCCACATTGTTAATCACCGTTGGCTTACCGAACAGACCACTTTGCACAGGGTAAGGGGGTTTCTGACGTGGTTCTCCCCTCTTCCCTTCCACGGAATCCATCAGCGCCGTCTCTTCGCCGCACACAAAAGCGCCGGCGCCAATCCTAATCTCAATATCAAAACTAAAGTCACTCTTAAAAATATTTTCCCCCAGAAGACCCAGTTCACGGGCTGCCTTGATCGCCATTGTCAACCGCTCTACCGCAATGGGATATTCAGCCCTGATATAGACAATTCCTTTGGATGCGCCAATGGCATATCCACCAATCACCATCCCCTCAATTACAGAATGGGCGTCCCCTTCAAGCAGACTTCGGTCCATAAATGCGCCGGGATCCCCCTCATCGGCATTGCAGATAATATATTTCTGGTCGCTTTGGGATGCATTGGCAAAAGTCCATTTCATCCCAACCGGAAAACCACCCCCACCACGGCCACGTAACCCCGATTTTTTTATCTCGTCGATTACCTGAAGTGGGGTCATCGAACCAAGCACCTTTGCCAGGGCAAAATAGCCGTCACAGGAGATGTACTCTCCCACAGAGCCATAATCAATCGTTCCGCAATTTCGCAACACAATTTTTTGCTGATGTTTGAAGAATGGGATATTTTTTAAATCGTGGATGATCTCACCTGAATCGGGGTCCCTGTAGCAGAATTTTTCGGCAATCTTACCTTTTTTAATATGATGATCAACAATATAGGCAGCACTGGCAGGATTTAAATTACAATATAAAATATTCCCGGGATTTATAATTAGTGTTGGTCCAAGTGAGCAGGCGCCCATACAGCCAGTGAGCTTAATGGAGACTTTTGACTGTTGGTTCGTACTCTCCAGGGCTTTAACAAATGCCTCTTTAAACGCCTTACATTCGGATGAGAGGCAACCGGCTGCATAGCAAATATGTGCAGTAAACTGGAATTGCTTCTCCCTGTTCAGAAAATCGCTTTTAATTGTCTCAAGATCATTATATGAATTGATTTTCATAACATTAAAGATATGATTATATGATTTAATTCAAATTTTTCCTGACAAGAATAATGTAAACGAGAAAAGGATACCCGATCAATGCTATTTCAGCATTCCGAGTATCAAAGGGATTTTATTGGGATTCACCTGTTTGTAAACCTTGTTGTTGATGGTCATCGCCGGCGCAAGTCCGCAGGCGCCGATGCAGCGCATGACAGAAAGGGAGAAAATCTTATCTTCGGTAGTGGTACCTACATCGATGCCCAAAACCGATTTCAATTTATTCAACACCTCCTTACCCCCGCGAACATAGCAGGCGGTTCCGAGGCAAATTGAAACGGTATATTTCCCTTTGGGTTGTGTAGAGAAAAAGGAATAAAAAGTCAAAACACTATTGATCCTGGAAGCGGAGAGCTCCATCTGACCGGCAATAAAATGCTGAACTTCAACGGGCAGATAACCAAAAATAGCCTGGGCCATATGCAGGATCTGAATCAGGTTACTCTCTTTCTTTTCGTAATCGGTAATAACATTTTTCAGGAGGTCATATTTCTCCTCCTCTGTCATTGAGTGAACATTGCAAACTTCGTCTGTGGTAATCATTTTCCGCCCTCCTACAATTGGTTTTCAGAATATATGATGAGAACTTGTGTCTGCTGAACTACTTCCTGTCGTTATGTTTGATTAGACCTTGAAGTTTAACAAAAATAAATAATCTTTCTCAGACTAAAGCTGATTTTTGTTGGTTAAATCTATCCTGGAGAAGAAAATTTTAATAATTCTTTCAAATAGTCGAAGAATTCATCGGGCAATACAGCCTGAGGATGCCGAAACCACCAGAAATTCAAATATATGACCTCTCATCGGTGGCTTGTTTATGGAGCGCAAATGGTCAATAATTCACCTGTGACTCCGGCCAGCCTCACAGGTTACACGCGCATGATCACCTTCCCGGCCAAAAATATCGTGATAATTTTGCCGGATTTCCAACTGTTATTTAAATAAATTTTTATTTGGTTCTGATCCCATTGTAAATTCAAGTGTTCCACCATCCATAATTTCCTGATGGGTAATGAAGGTGCGGTTGAGAACCTGTCCATTCAGTTTTACCCCATGAATGTATTTGTTTGCAACAGAGGCATTCGGGGCTTTCACCGTAAAATATTTACCTGGTTTAACTTCCAGTTTTGCCTCCTGAACCAGGGGTGATCCAAACTGATAGGTCAGATCTGAAGGGTTTACGGGATAGAATCCCATTGCGCTGAAAACATACCATGCAGACATCTGTCCGCAATCCTCATTCCCGCACAAACCATCCGGTTTGTCGGTGTACATGGTGGTCTGGATCTGGCGGTTCAGTTCCTGGGTGCGCCAGGCCCGTCCGGCATAATTGAACAGAAAAGTGGTATGATGTCCGGGTTCATTACCATGTGCATAAGCGCCTATCAACCCGGAGATATCACTTGATGCTTCTTTCCCTTTGACCCCCTCTTCCACCTTAAACAACTGATCCAGTTTATCGGCAAAGGGCTCCTTCCCTCCCAATAAATCAATCAATCCGGGAACATTTTGTGGAACGAGCCACAGGTACTGCCAGCCATTTCCTTCGGTATAATCGCTCCCTTCGTGTTTCGAAAAGGCGGGATCAAACGGAGTGGTCCACTGACCGTTACTCAGTTTGCCACGCATAAAACGGGTTTCCTTATCGAAATAGGCCCGGAAACTTTCGGCCCGTTTACCAAAATAGGCCGCATCCGCTGTTTTTCCAAGTTTCTGCGCGACAGCTGCCACACACCAGTCATCAATAGCTACCTCCAGTGATTTGGCCACCGATTGCTGAACCTTATCAGCAGGCATGTATCCCAGCTTATCATAAAGTCCCATTCCGTCGCGATCGTGCATAGAGGTCACTTTCATCGCTTCAAAAGCCAGCTGATGATCGAAATCGCCGATCCCTTTCAGGAGCGCCTCTGCAATCACAGGGATCGAATGATTTCCAACCATACAAAAAGTTTCATTCCCCTCAAGCTCCCATAAAGGAAGCAATCCCGTTTGCCGGTAATGATCGAGCATCGATTTCACCATATCGTTCACCTTGGGTTGCTGGGTAAGGGTAAACAAGGGATGCAATGCACGATAGGTATCCCATAACGAAAAGACGGTATAGCGATTATAACCGCCTGCCTTTTGGAGATCGCCTTTTACCCCCTTAAACTCACCGTTCGAATCGGAGAACAAGGCAGGGGCAACCATGGTATGATAGAGTGAAGTGTAGAATATCGTCTTTTGCCGGGTATCATTTGTTTGAATCCTGATCTTCGAAAGCTCCTTTTCCCATGCGTCAGAAGCAGCTTTGCGGGTAGTTTCAAAATCCCATCCGGGTAAAGAGACATCGAGGTTTGCCAGGGCATTTTCGATACTAACCGATGAAACGCCAACTTTGGCCATCACCTGTTTTTTGGAGAATTTCAGGAAGGCTACACTCCGTCCTTCACCACCAACATTTGAAATTCCCGATCCGGAAACCGGCGCCGAAAAGCGAACCGCAAAATAGACATGCTGATCGGCAGCCCAGCCATGCGATAACCGTGAACCGGTCACCAAAGAACTATCTACAAGTTGAATGGACGTTTGGTAGGGTTTATCCCAGTTGATGGCAAATCCCAGGTTAATAATCAGGTTATTTTGGCTCCCTTCCGGAAACGAATACCGGTGCAGACCAGCCCGCTCAGTGACGGTAAATTCGGCTTTTACACCATTATTCTTTAGTGTCATCGCGTAATAACCAGGATTGGCAACTTCCTGTGAATGGGAATATCTTCCTGCATAACGGGAAACAAAATCACTGTTTTTCTCCCCTTCAGTAAAGTTGACATCGGTAGTTACGGGAAGAAATGAAATATCGGCAAGATCGCCGATTCCGGTTCCGCTAAGGTGCATGTGACTAAATCCGGCAACGATACTGTCGGAGTAGTGATAACCGGAACACCAGTCCCATCCCTGGGTTCCATTATCGGGGCTCAGCTGAATCTGGCCGAAGGGGAAAACGGCTCCGGGATAGGTATGTCCGTGATATGCAGTGCCTATGAAAGGATTAACACAATCTGTCAGCCTCTCCTGCTTAACCTGTTTTGTTGCTGAGGAGGCACAAGCTGAAAGAAGTAACAATGTTCCTGTAAAAAAGGATATCGGTTTTATCATTGGAAATGTATTGTGACATTTGAATCACAAAAATACAGAAAAATGGATCTCAACCAATTAAGGTTTCAATTACTTAATGCAAATCTTTTTGTGATTGAAATTAAGTACAATATCAATTAAATCCGTCCCGGGCATTTTCATAAGAATTCCTATGGGTCATCTTAAACCGTGGGTATTCCCCAATAAACCTTTTGCAACTGCAGGGTGGTCCACTCCCGCAATTTCCAGGAAACGTTTTTTTGTTTCCTTACCCCTGAATATAAATTGTTTGTCTTCAGGAATCTGACCATAGAGTCGGACAAAATTTGTCACACATGATGGCGCCGGGAAAACGATAATATCCACTTTTGACAAATCCAGCGGCTGTAAATTTTCAGGGAATTTATTTTGATAAAGGACTGGTCTGGTGACCACCCATCCTAATCTGGAGAGATTTTCGGGAAGTAAAGGCAGGCCTAAATTTGAACGGGGGATCAGGACACGACCGGCCGTTATTTTTTTTAACTCAATTTCTTTTATCAACCCTTCTGAAGATTCTTCGCCGGGCTGAAGATCGGGTATTATTCCATGTGTTTTAAGTGCCTGCGCAGTTATTGTGCCCATAGCGCCAATTTTGAGATGAGCCAGGGAGCGGCTATCCTTACCATAATGATTCAGAAACTCAAAAAAGAACCGGACGGTATATCGGCTGGTAAAAAAGATCCAGTCAAACTGATCAAGTTGATTAAAGCATGCTTCAATCTCAGCAGAAGCGGGAATACTGTTAATTTCAATTAATGGCTGGTGAATTACCGTCCCTGATTCCATGTATTTCTCAGCTGATGTACCTGTCACTAAAAAAGCAGGTTTCAAGGCCTCTTCTTCTGTTTTATTGCGCAGAGAGACCACCTTTCCAATGACAATGGTAAGCGGTGTCGGAAAGATTTCATCTGTTTGGGCCAGTTCTTCCAGTGTATGAAAGAATTCCCGTTGATCAGGCAAAGAGATATTATACACCAGCATGGCGGGGGTATCCGGGTTTTTCCCCTGTGCAATTGCTTTTTGTGCAATCAGCCGGATTTTGGAACCGGCCATATAATAAACCAGGGTATCTGTTGTTGGGATCTGAACAGCATCGGAGTGTCCGGAGATAAATGCCACTGATGATGCAATTCCCCTGTGTGTCAGTGGAACTTTGGTAAAGGCCGCCACCGCAATACCTGCTGAAACACCCGGAATAACCTGCACTTCCACAAAATTACGCTGAAGATACTCAATCTCCTCTCCTCCATGGGCAAACACCATGGGATCACCACCTTTGAGACGGACAACGTTCTTACCCGATCTCGCGGCAGCGAGTAAAAACCGGTTAATCTCCTCCTGTTTTACGCTGTGCCGGTCCTTTCTTTTCCCGACATACACTTTTTCTGCAGCATACTTTTCAAGAAAATTTTTATCTACCAAATCGTCGTGATAGATAATGTCCGCCTCTGCGAGCGCCTTGTCGCCACCCAATGTAAGCAGATCAGAATTACCGGGACCAAAACCAACAAGTATAACTTTCCCGTATTTCCGGCGAATATCTACCTTTGAAAAGATGGCTTTCAAATCATCTCGATCAGGCTTTGAAATAACAACCAGACTATCCTGAAGTTGTGCCATTTCTGGAGATCGGTGGACTCCTGTATCGGACAATGCAATTACCTCCAGTCCATCAGGCACAGGATATTGGAAGTCGGATGCCGGATGAACCGCCACGTCAGCAATTCCGTCAATTACAGCACGGTTTAAATCTCTTCCCTCAGTATTGAGAGTAGATCCTCCAATGGCAGAAACCCCCTCATCGTTTGGGGCATCCGATCCGGGTTTAATCAAATCATACCCCAATTCGGGCATCAAGGAGAAGAACTCCATCACCTTTTGGGCAATGATGGCATTATTTTGGATGGTTACTTTTAATACTGGCAATGACTTGGGCATCTAATGAGATTTTACTATCTTTTATCAACGCTGTAATTTGATTCCGTATTGCCACCGATTGGTAGGCATTTCGTCCGTTTGTTCCTACTGAGATGGTCACATGCCCCTCTTTATGAATAGCGGGTGAGACAAAATCGCACAACATGGGGGCATCACAAACACTGGTCAGTATACCCAATGTTTCGGCATCGCCCTTTATTCGGGCATTTAATTCGTGATCACCAGTACAGACATAAACCAGAAAGAATCCTTGCAGATCACCTTTTTCATACTCTTTTTCGATAAACGTAAATGGCAATTGTTTTATTTCGGGAGTAAATTCAGGGGAGATCACGGTAACCTGATCTACAAACCGGGCCATGATTGTGCCTTTATGGGTGGCCACCTTTCCCCCGCCGATCAATAGAATTTTCCTGTTGGTGACGTTGATGGAAATGGGGAGGAACTGAAGATCTTCGCGTCTCATAAAACTTTTGATTTAACTTGTGGTAAAATTCAGAATAACGGTTAGGAATGAAAATTCTTCCCCTCAGTAGTTGCCTTTATATACCCCTTCCGTATTACGAAATCACCGAAATATTCATCCTGGGTCCTGGTTAGAGCATAATCTTCCAAAATGGGTGACAATGCATTGATTATTTCATCCCCGGAGAGCATCTCTTTGTAGAGTTTATTCAGCCGGTCGCCTACAAAGGCAGCCCCCAGGTACAAATTATACAATCCCGGCGCCCTTCCAACCAATCCGATTTCAGATAAAAAAGGTCTGCCGCAACCGTTTGGACAACCGGTCATCCTGATGCTGATCGGAGTCTGAAGCAGGCCATTGGCTTCAAGGACCTTATCAATCCGGTCAATTAACGTGGGGAGGTACCGTTCGGCTTCAGCAAAAGCCAGTCCGCAATAGGGCAGGGCGGCGCAGGCTATTGAATTCTGCCGCAGCAAAGAGATCCCGGAGGCTTCAATTATCCTGTATTTTTTTAGAAGTTTTTCAATCACCACCTTTTGATCGTTGGTTACCCGGGCGATTACCACATTCTGGTTGCCGGTAAGGATAAACGATCCCTGATGAATCCCTGCGATCTCGCGCAATGCGGTTTTGGCCAGATACCCATTACGGTCTGCCAGTTTTCCACCCTCAACAAATACTGTGTAGTGCCAAAATCCATCTGCGCCAGTTGTCCAGCCATATTTATCGCCCATGGAATCAAACCGGTATTCTTTTGGCGGGGCGAGTTGAACTCCACTGGTCCGCTTGATCTCTGCATTGAAAAAATCGAGTCCAAGCCGGTCGATAGTATATTTAAGACGTGCATTTTTACGTTCAGACCGGTTACCATGGTCTCTCTGGAAAATAAGCACAGCCTCAGCAACGTCAACGATCTGTTCTTTAGGGAAGTATCCTGCCACATCGGCAGTACGGGGATAGGTCTCGATGTTTCCAAAGGTATAGGCCATACCGCCACCTACTGTGACATTATAACCGAGAAGTTTACCATTTTCAACAATGGCAATAAAGCCCAGATCGTTAGATAGAACGTCGGTGTCATTGCGTGGAGGTATCGCGATGGCTATTTTGAATTTACGTGGCAGGTAAAGTTTCCCGTAGAGTGGCTCCTCCTCCTTTTCTCCGCCATCCACCAGTTTCCCATCAAGCCAGATTTCATGGTAAGCATTGGTTTGTGGTGTTAAATGGGCTGAAATACGTTTGGCATCCTCGGCTACTTCACCATGCACGGATGACTCGAATGGGTTGGCCGAACACATCACGTTCCGGTTCACATCCCCACAGGCGGCGATGGTATCAAGTAAGGATTTATTGATTTCCTGTATCGTTGTTTTTAAATTGCGTTTTAAAACCCCATGGAACTGAAAAGCCTGACGGGTGGTCAGTTTCAAGGTTTGATCTCCATATTCCTCAGAAAGACGATCCATCGACAGCCATTGCTGAGGGGTTGTAACGCCGCCCGGAACCCGCACCCTGATCAGAAAACTATAGAGCGGCTCCAGTTTTTGCCGTTTACGTTCATCATCAAGATCGCGGTCCTGTTGCTGGTATGTCCCGTGAAACTTTATCAAGACCTGGTCATCTTTGCGTAATCCCCCGGTCAGCGGATCACCCAAACTCTCTTTAATTGTACCCCTGAGATAATCACTTTTCTCCTTGATAACCTCTATCGGAGAGAGAGTTATGTTTTTCTGTTCCTGATCCATATTTATTTTATTCTGTTGTTTCAAATCTGAGTCAATTTTACTTAATATTATCGAAAATCTGTACCCCTTTATTTTCTTTAGGCTATGAATAACCGATTAACACGACGGAAAATTTCTGATTTTCGTTGACCTGATCAATAAACATCTAATTGCAACCTTCTTTCTTTCTGTAAATTATTTACATATTCCTGAGCGCTTTCCGTATTCATTGCACCCTCTTTTTCAATAATTTTCACCAATGCCGACTGTACATCACCGGCCATTTTGTTCATATCGCCGCAGATGTAAAAGTGAGCCCCCTCTTTCAGCCATTTATAAAGTTCAGCCGAGTTCTCAACCAAACGATGCTGGACATATTTCTTTTGTGATCCATCACGCGAGAAAGCAACATCCATTTTTGTCAGTGCCCCCGACTTAAGGAAGTTTTGCCACTCTGTCTGGTAGAGAAATTCTGTTTCGAAGTTGCGGTTTCCAAAGAAAAGCCAGCTTTTCCCGCGGTTTTCAGACAATTCGCGATGCTGAACAAAAGCCCGGTAGGGTGCAATTCCAGTCCCTGCTCCTATCATCACTATTGGAGTGGAAGCATCTTTAGGTAACCTGAAATTCTGATTCGATTCAATAAAGATTGGGACTTGCCCATTTTCGATGTCAACTTTGGAAAGGAACGTGGAACACGCCCCCCTTTTTCGCCTTCCGTTGCTTTCATAATTTACCTCCCCTACTGTGAGGTGTAATTCGCCTGGAAAAGCTTTGGGACTGGAGGAGATGGAATAGGAACGGGGCTGCAAAGGTCGCAGAATCCGGACTAAATTCTCAGCAGTAATTTTAACCGGGTATTCCTTTAGTAAGTCAACAATATCACGGACATACAAATAATTCTTAAATTTATCGGGTATGTCAATGATCTTCTGAAGCTTACGGTTTGCGGCAAATTCCTGATACCGTTTTACCACATCAGCCGTTATTTTTGACAATTCAAGGTTCCGGTGAAGCGACTCATAAAGTGTTGTTTTGATCCCGTTAACTTCTACCTCATCAGAGCTGTTGAGGGCAGTTGTTTCAAGAACCTCTTTTATCAAATCGTCCGGATTTACCGGAATTACGCCGGCTGAATCACCAGGTTCATATTCCAACCCTTTTGTATCGGTTGCCAGTTCTATATGAAAGGTCTGTCGTTCTGATCCTTTACCATGCAGTGCAATTTTTTCAAAAACCGGAGCCTGAAAAGGATTCTTTTTAGAGAACTTAACCGTTTCACCATTGATAGCGGCAGAAGATGATATCGGGTGTTGGGAATCTGCAGGTAAAGTGGTACATATTTCACCGCCTAACGCATTTATCGTTTTTTTGAGCCAATCCTCCGCGGGTTGTTCAAAATCGAGGTCACAGGCGAGCCAGGGGACGATCCGTTTTCCACCAAGTTTTTCCAGTTGTTCATCAAAATCTTTTCCCGTCTTGCAAAACTGGAAATAGCTTGAATCACCCAGGGCTAGCACGGCAAACCTGACAGCATCAAGTTTTGGCGCCCTTTTACCATAAATAAATTCGTGTAATTCAGCAGCCGAAAAGGGGGGAACACCATCGCCATGGGTGGATACAATGACCAGCAGATTTTTCTCTACCTGAAGGTCCCGGGGCCGGTAATCCGCCATATTTTTTAAAACGACATTAACACCTTGTTCCTCAGCCAATAATTGTGCCTTTTTAGCCAATCCCTCACCATTACCGGTTCGTGAACCGAATAAAATAGTCAATGAGGTTTGGGTTACGGATGGCACAGTTTCATCTGGCAGTTGTTGCTGCGCATGATCCCGCACGGAAAATCCGGCAAGATACCCCGAAACCCAGGTCAGCTGATCTTTACTCAGTGAAACGGTAAGCCTGGTAAGAAGTTCAAATTGCTGAGCTGACAATGATCCTGGTATTTTTATTTCCACTTCTTTAAAATTAATGTTTTAAATTGGTATTCAGAATATTGCAGGATCATGAATAAAACAGCAAATGGTGTTGACCCATTATATTCAATTACCGGTGAAGCTTTTCTTATTCAAAAACCCACCCATATCTCTGAATGATTGCAAAAATAGGCATACCCCAAAAGATGTACCATACCATCAATTTGGTATATTCCTACCCAATTAATGGTATCTTACACTCCACAAAACTGATTAATTGATTGTTATGAATAACCATTTAAGGTTATTCCGGTTCTTTTGGCGGGAAAGTGAGATTTTTTAATAGCTCAGGATTGGCATCAAGATTGCCGAAGGCAGCTTTGTGCACCACCTTCATTAATTTAAACAACTCGGATAAATTATTTTTATTCACCTTGCTTCTGATCTCTTTTCTTTCCTTGTATTCAAGCAACTCGTCGCGTTTTCGACCGAACAACAATGACAGTTCGCTTATTTCATCGATATCTTTTGTAGGACAGTTTGCCGATTTCAACTCAACCCTTTTTTCATTGGCCAACTTGACAAATCCTTCAAGGTACTTTTGAAGGACAGCATGATTGGAAATTGCATGTTCAAGTCCTGAATAACCATACTCATCCCAGATTTCAGAACCGTATGGGCAAGCCTTCTGAAGATTGTACCTGAAAACCTGGAACAAACTCCGGATACGTGTGATCAAATCATCTATTTCGTGCTGTAAAACCAGGATAATCCGGTCCGCATCGGAATCCAAAGGATGGGGATGTGCATGAGCCTGTGCTTCATAAAACCTTGCCTTGAACCGATAGATGAAATCCTGATTCAGATCCGGATAAATATCGTGTAAACAAGCAAGATTCTTCAGGTGTTTTTTAAACCTTTGAGCTATTTCAAGCAATTCAGATTCAGAGTAAGGACAATTCTTCATGACCTGAGGAATTGGATTATTGAATAATCCTATAAAGGTACAAATAAAATTATCCTTTTTGTTATCACTTGTCAATAATTGTCATCCTATTGGAAGACTGTGGTATGCTTATTCGAATATTGATCTTCTGATTATTTTTCATTCTTTATCCGGCAGATCGGTGTTCCTTTTACCCCATACTTCTGGTCGTTGATTGCCCATGGATAGGATAGGCTTCCCCCTACCCTCTGATCCTGGTGCAGAATATATAATTAGGGAAAAGGGTTATCGTTAAGCCATGCCCCCTGTGCAAAAATATTCTTCAGGTCCGGGCGCTCCGCCTTCATCATAAAATGTACGCCGTTGGCCAGTTTGGTAGTGGTCTGCGTGACCATCGGACTCCCGATCAGGTGTTCATCGCATCTGGGATGGAACGAATATTATTAAAATTAAACGTTTAAATAGATTAATAAGCACCAGCAGGTATTCGGGCAGTTGGCTCTGCAGGTAATTAACTGACGGAGTGCGCCCCTCACAGCTACGTATCCCAAAAATTCGGGAGATCCCGGATAAAGCGGTTTCCCGATGCATCTGAACGGTACAATTTTTCCCGTAATAAGAAAGTTGAAGTTGAAATTAATTTTTATCGACTATTTTCTTTTTTGACTAAGTGAATTTAGTTGTCCCTGAAAACGCCTACTAAAAGAAAACGCCGAAGAGACCGAAATAAGAATTAAAACAGGCTTATTTTTCTCCCTGATCTTATATTTTTTAAATATTCTGATTATATTACAATCATTAATTTGATTAAAATATAATCATGTGCAAAAGATTCCTCCTCGCCAGTGATCCCGTAAGAATCGAATCCCGGTTTAATGTCCTTTTAGATCCCTCATTTGAAGTTATTTCCAGGAATTATGCAGTTTCCCCAGGTGATTACAGTTACGTGATCACCAGCGAAAATACCCATCTTCTGCAGGTCCTCCGGTTTGGAATGACCCCCTTCTTTTCAAAAGAACCGATGAACATCATCAATGCACGTTCCGAGGGAGATAAGAATAGTCGCAATGATACCGGGTACACCGGTTCCAAAGCCATCTTTCTTAAAACCCCTTTTATGAAACCGATGCAGGCTCAGCGTTGCCTGGTGATTGCCGATGCCTGGTACGAATGGTCTGATAAGAAAAAACCATACCTGGTACACCTTCAGAACCGAAACCGACCTTTTGCGTTTGCCGGAATCTATGATCGCTGGCAAAATCCTGTATCAAAGGAGATTGTCACCTCTTTTGCTTTGATTACCACTGTTGCAAACAGTTTACTACAGTCAATCGGCGTAAAACGGATGCCCGTAATCCTTGCCCGATTAAATGAAATGGAGTGGATCAACCCCTCCAATCACCTCTCCTATGTGCTAAGGCTGCTCGAACCCTGTCCATCCGGGTATATGAACTGCTATCCTGTTTCAGATATGGTCAATATGCCTGGCACCAATGATCCATCAATGGTAAACCCTGCCGGTAAAAAACTGCTTTCAGAAACCGCAATGCCATTTTATTTAGGTGGGTATCGCGCTCATAAAGAAAAGCACCCCTCCGATAAACCCTATTTGGAGGATCGGATAACGGGTTCTTCCTAAGTTTTTTTTAGTATTCTTCTAAATGCATTTAACTATTTGCAATGAAATGCGTCAAAAAGAATAATATTAGTTTTTTATCCTTTTAATCAATTCAACAAAAATGGAAGATTTTACGACATTCGAAAAGTATGCTTTGCTAATATACATTTGGGTTGAAACTTTTATAAGTTGGATTAAATCGAATTTGTCTTTGCGGCACTGACGTTTTAAATGATTATTATCTTCAAAGGGAAGAATTTCCCAGTGATCAATCCTGTTTTTTCGGCACAAATTTTGTTAGGATCATGGTAAATTAACGCTTACAAGATGATTTACATGAAAACTTTAACCATTCACATTGGAAGGATTGTTCAAGGAATATCCTTTCGCGGCATCCTGATCATTAGGATTTTCTCCGTTTCATTACTGGTCACCTTATTTAGTTGTACCACCCCGTATATGGTTAGGCAAAATCCGGAAATGGTAAATATTACACCTCCCCAATGGGCGCCTGATTATGACAATTTCAATCCGGTAAATTATTATTACCTGCCTGATATTGAGTGTTACTATGATCTCCGCAACCGTGAATTTGTTTACATGCAGGATGGAAACTGGCGGTTTAGCGCCTCATTACCTTCAATCTATGCTTCATTTGATCTAAACAACTGTTTTGTCGTCAAACTCAATATTTCGGTTCAGGAACCCTGGAGGCATTTTCAATATTATGTGGCTCATTATCCGCGATATTATTATAAATCAGTAAACAGAGACCGCGGTCACGACAATTCATGGTCCTCACGCTGGTTTAATGAAAACCCAAGACATTCGGGAAATAACAACGATCGTCCGAATAATGAAGGTGCGCATCGTAATGTAGGCAGAGAAGACAAAGGATACAAGAGTAATTATAACAAAAGTTACAATAATCAGGTAGCTACCCCCGGAGGCAACCGCACAGAGAACAGACAAGGTGCAGTTTCGCAGCCTAACCCCAATAATATCAATTCGGTAAACCAGGTGAACAACGGTGGTGTTAACGGGAACAGACAACGCTCCGGGTCGCAACCTGCCCAGAATGATTCTAATAAAAAGAATCAGGTTACCAATAGTGGAAATAACCACAACGAAGTGAAACAAAGTCCTCAGACCTCAGGAGATACCCCCCGCAAAAATGGGGAGACAACCCGTCAGACAGAACCGGTGAAATATTACGGCAGACAAATCGGACAGCCCGTAAAAGTTCAAAGAAATATGAGAAAATCGCAGGATAATAAAATTGAAGAAAAGGATTCCAATATCCGAACCAGGAGAAGTGAATAATTTAGCCATTAATTTAATTGATCCCTTTCCATTTAATATTTCAGCAATAAAACATAAGCTCCGATAAAACAGTGTATTTCAACTGGTTATCGGAGCCTTACCGTACCCGGGGCGGGAATCGAACCCGCACGATATTGCTATCACTGGATTTTGAGTCCAGCGCGTCTACCAATTCCGCCACCCGGGCAGAGAGTACTGTTTTTGGTAGTGCGGCACAAAGATAATCCAAATTTCTTTTTTCCGAAATTTTTTTATCAAAAAGTATAAGCCATTGTATAATTGTTAATTAGCTGATTTTTACTACCCAAACCGGTTAGCCAGGTGAATCCTCAACGTTTTTGAGCTCCCCGTTAAGGGTATTTTGCATTTCATTTGTCTTATTTTTACAGTGTACTTCTAATTTTATCTCATGTTGACCGGCGACGACAGGCAAATATTTGAGGCAATCAAGAGGGATGACCATGGGGCTTACCAATTGGTCTTTCAGGAGTACTACCGTGCGATGACAGCCTATGCCTTTCGGTTTGTTGGGAATTTGACCGACTCGGAAAATATTGTGCAGGATGTATTCCTCCGTCTTTGGCAAAAAAGAAAGGAGTTGATGATCACCACATCGTTACAGAACTATCTCTTCAGATCAGTTAAGAACCATTGCATTAACCATATAGAACACGAGAAAATCAAGACCGGTTATCAGGCACTGGTGATCAAAAATGAAACCGACCGTACGGATTACAGTGAGTTCTTCCTCGAGTTCGGACTGATGAAAAAAATTGAGACGGCAATAGCAGCACTTCCCCCGAAACGTCAGGAGATTTTCCGGCTGGCACGCGAGGAAGGGCTGAAATACCGCGAAATTGCCGAAAAACTTGAACTCTCGGTCAAAACAGTGGAGGCACAAATGACACTGGCTCTAAAGCAATTAAGGGAATCGCTCAGGGAATTTAAAAATCTGGTGATATTTTTTGCAGTTTTAATTAAGGGTAAATGATTAATTGATTGTCTTTAAAGAAATGAAAAAGATAGATTTCGATAATACCATACCACCTGAAAAGGAGAACCAGTGGACGGCTTTTTTGAACGGGGAACCTGATATTCAGGACAACCCTTTACTGGATTCAAAAGAGAAAGCCGAATTTAAGGCAGCCTGGGAAACCTGCGGAACGGGCTTTAGCTATACCGCCGCAAATCCGGATAAAGCATGGGGCGATCTTCAGAAGAAAATCTCAAAACCCAATAATGCATTAATATACAAAACTTTCTCATCGCGCGTATTTCAATATGCCGCTACAATATTAATTGTACTGGGAATAGGTTTCGCAGCTTATCAGATTATTCAAACTTCTTCCAAACAATCCACAATACCCGTTCAATTAATGGTTGCCAAAACGGAGGCACATCCGTTGAATCTTTCAATAATTACTCTGCCCGATGGCTCAACGGTGAAAATGAATGCAGATACAAGGATCGAATATCCTGAAAAATTTGCTGCTGATCTCCGGAAGGTAAAGCTCTCGGGAGAAGCATTTTTCGAAGTAAAAAGGGATACCGCTCGTCCGTTTATTATTGAGACAGCAAATGCATCAGTTGAAGTACTTGGAACTTCGTTCAATGTTTCAGCCTATCCGCATGCCGAACTGGTTGAAGTAAATGTAAAAACAGGGAAGGTTAAGCTTACCAGGATTTCCACATCGATATCGGGCAGCAAATCTGCAATTCTGCCTGCCGGCCAGCGAGGCTGGATTAACCTTGCAGCAGGCGAGATTGGTCATGCGAATGCACTCTCACCCAATTATTGCTCCTGGATAACAAAAGAGATCATTTTTCAACACACTCCCCTCTCAGAAGCATTTGATGTTCTTGAAAATACCTATCATGTGAAAATCAGCATGAAAAATCCGGAGATTGGCGCAATACCCTATACTGCAAATTTTGCAGACTCCAATCTGGATAATATTATCGAAGTGATTGCCCGGACCCATCATCTTAAAGTGAAAAGAGTGGGCGGGGAAATTATTTTTGCCAGGTTTGTTAATTAGCCGGGAATCCTTAATTTCGTAAACCGGTGAACGTTAAAAAACGATAGTTTTACATATGAACTAATTGCAAATCCATGTGGCCTGTCAGATCATGTATGCTGATCCTTTTCCTGCTTTTTTCAGGATTTAAAATGGCGGCCCAGGAGCACCGGTTGTTGCTGGAACGACGGATCAGCTGTCAGATCGATTCAGCCACCATTGAACAGATTCTGGGAAAGGTGGTTAACGAAAATGATCTCTTCCTCTCTTACAATCCGGATATCCTCCCCAAAGGGAAAAGCTCTTTTAAGTTACTCAATGTGACAGTAGAGGATTTTCTCCAAAAAATTCTTCCCTCGGATAAATATAAAATTGAAAATATTGACAACCAAATTATTATAACCCTTAAAGAGGTTGCACCCATTAAATTGACAGGAATTGTGGTCGAAGGGAGGGAGGAATCTCCAGTTCCCTATGCCTCTCTGGGAATTGAGGGTGAAAGTATTGGTACAATGACCAATATTGACGGAAGGTACGACTTTATTATTCCCTGGCGGCTTCGCAACAAACTTGTTTCAGTCCGATCCCTTGGATTCAAACCCAGGGAGGTAACACAAGATGAACTCAGGGGAAACGCCAGAATAAAGCTCCAACCCGTCTCTATCCATTTGCGCGAGATAGAAGTAAAACCAGTTGATGTTGCTGATCTGTTGAATAAATTCAGAAATAGTATTGAAAAGAATTACGAATTGTCGGCCCAGCTGATGATAACGTTTTACAGGGAAACGATCCGAAGGGACGATCAGTATATCGGAGTGTGGGAAGCGGTCATGGAGATGCTCAAAAGCCCATATCTTTCGGGCGGTTCTGACCGTGTCCGGTTTCTGAAGGGGAGAAAGAGCAATTTTAATAAGGTCTTTAATGATATCAGCCTGAAGATTCAGGGCGGCCCATGGTATATAACAACGCTTGATATCGTCCGGAATCCCGAATCATTTCTGGATCCGAAATTTGAGACTCTGTACCGCTACAGGTTTGAACAGCCTGAGATGTACAATGGCAGGTTGACCTGGGTTATCCGATTCTCCAGAAAAGAGGATGTTGAATTCCCCTGTTATTATGGGAAGATTTTAATTGATGCGGACAGTTATGCCCTGGTTAGCGCCGAGTTTGGGCTTGATAAAAAAAGTCTGAAGATGAACGGAGACACTTTTATTAAGAAGGAACCATTCGGTTTGTTTACAAGGCCTGAAGGGGCAGAATATGCAGTAAATTACAGGTTAATCGATGGGCGATGGCAATTCTATTCCGCCCGCACCGATGTCCTGTTTAAAGTAAAGCGTAAAAAGGAAAATCTAAAAACCGAATACCGGAGTGTTTCCGATATTCTGGTAACCCAGCAGTATCCTTTCCCTTCACGCGCAAGGTTTGGTCCCGACGGACTTTTTAGGGCAGACGACATTTTTTCGGATATAAATGGCCAGTATGACCCTGAATTCTGGGGAAATTACAATGTGATTAAACCTGATGACGATTTAAGTAAGGCGCTCATGGATATCGAGGCAAAGGGGAACAAGTGATTAGCCAATCGAAATATTTGAACTATATTTTTAACTGGAAAAACAAAATACTACTTTATAATAATTAATAAGTCAACTCATGAGAAATGCCTGCAGGTTTCTGTTTGTTATTGGGTTAATGAGTTTTACAGCTGCTTATGCCATGGGGCAGGAAGATGATTTTATTTCGCGCCTAAAGACCCAGTTGCTCCTGTACCGCACCCAAAGGGGTGATCAGCAAATCGTTGTGCAGACAGATAAAATGCTTTACCGCCAGGGAGAAACAATCTGGATGAAAGGTTACGTCACCGATGCAATCACCCATAGCTTATCGCTGAACAGTCGTGAGCTGTCTGTTCAGCTCACAGATAATAAAGGGATAAACGTATTGGAAGGGAAATTCCTTCTCCAAAACGGGATTGCGGATTTTAATTTCCCGGTTCCTGCCGATCTGCCCAGTGACAGTTATTACCTGGTTGCCTACACACCTGAGATGGAAAACTCTGGTATTCAGGATGTTTTCAAGAAAGAGCTGGTAGTCGGAAGACCTGAGTATCCCGATATTATTCCCCATGTGGAGTATTCAAAACCCTTCTTTTCACCTGAATGCAAGGAGAGCTTTACCATCAGGCTGAATAATTACGATGGCAAACCTGTATCAGGTAAACGATTCGAATACCAGATGCTCAGTGAGGAGAAGGAACTCCTTTCCGGAAAAGG
>JAHEYS010000083.1:6626-26289 GCA_023251475.1 Prolixibacteraceae bacterium | reverse complement strand
ATAAGCCGCTTTATCAGTACTCAGGCAAATCACATTTTTTACCCTGTTCGCTACGGCAGCCTTAATTACATTATCGGTGCCAAAAACATTGGTTCTTGTAGCCTCCAAAGGGAAAAACTCGCACGATGGCACCTGTTTTAATGCAGCGGCCTGAAAAACGTAATCGACGCCACGCATGGCCATTTCAATACTGTCGTAGTCGCGAACATCACCGATATAAAATTTTATTTTGGGATTGTTAAAACCCACACGCATATCATGTTGCTTCTTCTCATCTCGTGAAAAAATCCGGATTTCCTTTATGGCAGTATTTAAAAAACGGGATAGGACGGCATTGCCAAAGGAACCGGTGCCACCTGAAATAAGCAAAGTTTTATTTTTAAACATGCTGTTGAATTTTATCTTTTATTATTCTAAATAATTCCTCCCACGAACCTGCCTCATCTATCCTAATGGGTTTATTCTTTTTTCCTTTATCAATGAACAGTTTTGAGATCTCCCTTTTCCATAACTGAGCATCGTTATATTTGGCAAAAGAGGCGCCCTCGTAATTACGTAAAACTTCCCGGGAATACGGGAGATCAGCAACTATTATCGGCATCCCAAATGAGGCAGCTTCAACAAGGGGTAAACCAATTGTTTCAATATAACTCGGAAATAACAGCGCATCGGCATCCTGATACATTCCCAAAACCTTTTCAAAAGGGATAACACCCATAAAGTTTATTTGGAAAAATGAATGATTCCCCGATCTGTCAAACTTTAATTCCTCACTTTCACAAGTCAGATGCAGTGTAATATTTTTCTGCAACTCAGCATCAATCAAACTTAATGCCTTTAAGACAATTTCATGATTTTTATAAATAAAAGGGGTTGCAGGATAAAATAGATTTAACCGGGTTTTATCCAGGGCGATATGGCCTTCCACATGTAAGGTTGGCATTTCGATCCGGGGTGGAATCGTATGAATTCTCTCTTTGGGAACCTTACAGTAGTTTGAGAGGTCACTCCGTACAACGTTGGTTTGCACAAAAAATTCTGTATTCCTGTTAATCAGCAACTTAACAAAAAACGGATAAATATTTTTATAAAACCAAAGCTCCCGTTCAGATGAAACGAGCGGATTCCAATTCGCTTCAAAGAAAGGGATTGACTGATGATAATATACAAAATTGGGAATCGATTTTTGTGTCCTGAAATTGGTATTTTGCAGTGAGATTGTTGCAACCGGAACGATTCCATGCCTTTTCAACCATTTTTTCACACCGAATGCATCCCATAAAACCCGTTTGATCAGCGATTTTATTTTTATCCGGACATATTTTATATTTTTCTTTTCAGGAGGAAATTCAATTGAACTGTTTATGAAAAAAATATAATCATACGCAGTTTCCGGAGTTGAATCCACAAATTGATTAAGAATTGATAAAGCCCCGCTACTATTTAGTGCAGTGGCATTTATTATTATTGTTTCCTGCATTATTATGGCATATTCCCGGTGATGTTTTTAAATCATGCTCATTTAAAGTCAACATTAGACCTTAAATGAAATAATTGAACAAACCCTCGAAACTTTTTGCTCATGGCAATCTCTTTTTTATATTCTTAATCTATGA
Organism: Prolixibacteraceae bacterium; assembly: GCA_023251475.1. Lineage (GTDB taxonomy): Bacteria > Bacteroidota > Bacteroidia > Bacteroidales > Prolixibacteraceae > JAAFHB01. Next base: position 24,673 of record JAHEYS010000083.1, on the reverse strand, counting down.
ATATCAGTATTGATAAAAATCCCTTTATATGGCAAAAAAAGATCAGGATAAGTGACTATCGACTGATAAAAATAAAAGAACGACAAAATTAACAGAAAAGTAATTGCAACCACCTTATTTTCTTTCCTATTAAATAAAAATAGTTGGGCAGAAACAAGAAGGGCCTCCATTATATTAAAAAATATGCTTCCCCGGCTGACCATTACCAGCAGAGAATCAATAAATAAAAAATAGAATGCGATTCCAATTATGTACCCGTTTAGCATGAGATTGTAAAAGGGCAATATCTCACCTATTTTTTTCCTGTTATAATAAAAAACCGAAATAAAAAGTAATCGTTTAATCAGTCCAAAGATTGAAAGCTGATATTCGGATAGACTATTTTCAGCTTTTGCCAGATAAATCAAGGTTTTTGTTGCTGTAGCCCCTCCGATTGCATTGCCAAAAAGGGAAAATAACAAAATCGGAAGCTGAGTCTTCCCGATAATATATGAGCTGCCAATTATTACAATCAGTACCACAGGTTTGATTTCGCGGTTCAGAAAGTAATAAATCAGGAATAAAAAAGCAGTTGTGTGAAAACTGATGGCAATTGCGATAAACATAAAAAACATTGCCGGCTTTTCCTCAATAATATATCTTAAGGCATAAAGGCAGATCGCCAAAGCAATTAATTGCCTGTTGGAACCCATTATCCCCATCGTTGAGGCATAGAAGATCATTAATGTCAGATACAGGTATGGGGTGTATCTGCGGAAACTCTTAACAATCAGAAAATAATAAATTATGGCATGCAGCAAAAGAAAAAACGAATAGTCTTTGGATATGAATTTTACGATCCAGACGAATAAATTATATCCGTATTCGAACCCGGTAAGAAAAGGAGAAGTGGTATTGTAACCTTTGATTGATTCAAAATGTTCCAAATAGGGATGCCAGTCTGTACCGGTTTCCCACCTTAATCCTACCTGTACAATCAGAACAAAGTAGGCAACAGAAATCATCACCCTGCTTGTATTTATTTTTACAGTATGATTTGATTCGATATAGGAGAATACAAATAATAATAATATGGTGAAAAAGTATATGATCATGAAAGTTTGTAATGACTGTCTGTAACATTATTTGTTGAAGACCCTGAGTTACCGTGAATAATATAACACGGTGATATGCTGAGTTTAATGAACTATCTTATCTGTTCATTGGGATTTATTCAGGACATGCTACAGCGGAATACATTGTCCGGATCCTGGATAAAACCATTGAATTTGAGTATTTTAAATTATAGTATTCCCGAAAATTTTCATTTTTAATATGCTCTATCGAGTCCAGCTTGAGAATAACACTTTCGACCGTGTTCTCAAACAGGTATTCCCCGGAAATTATCACTTCAGGGATTGCGCACCTGTTCGAGGCGATTACCGGTTTATTAAAAAGATACCCCTCAATAATTGGCAAACCGAAACCTTCACCATATTCGGCAAGCATCAGCACCACACTGCAACGGGCGTATAACCGAAGAAGTTCTGCATCTTCTACATACCCTAACATTACAATATTGGCAAGTCCCATTTCCCTGATTTTCGATTTATAAAAGTCAAGCTGCGGTCCCTTGCCTGCCACAGTAAAAACATAATCCCTGTCTCTCAGTTTTTCTGCCACCTGTAATAAAAGATCGAACCTTGCCCGCTCCTCAACGCCACGAACAATTAGAACCGAATTTTTAATGTTGCTGTTTTCATTAGATTCCCCCGAAGGGACCTGCGGTTCAAAATGAGAGGTGTTTGGGATGATTACGAAATTTTTTCGGCTGCCAAACAAAGATTGTTCCCTCGTGTATTCGGAAATGAAATGAACCAGCGAACATTTAAAGTAGAGTAAAAATTCAATAATTTTAAAGGCGAAGGTGTATCTACTCCCCTTATTTTTATTTAAATAGTAAAGTCCGTCATGGACTGTTAAAATGTCAGTCTTATAAACAGAGAAAAACGAGAAGATTGGATTATGGGAATGGGTAAGAAATTTATTCCGTTTTCTGAGTCTAAACAGGATTGAATTCAGGATAAATGGCCAATACCAACAATGCTTTATTGAAATACATATAAATTTATTATTTATATGAGCCGTAGATTTTGTTCCCCAATAGAGGTAATAAATGCGCTCAAAATCAAGGGCTTTTGATTGAAAATCTATGACATTTTCAACTCCCCTCTTGTGCTGCATAAATGAATTGTACCCCAGATACAGGATTTTCATCAAAAAACAGTTTCAAGTATTTGCCTGACGCGATGCTCATAAGTATGATTTTGCATGAAATGATCATATTGTACATTCGCCATTTCATGCCTTAAGGCTGGCTTATCAAGATAGAATTTAATAAGATCGGTTGCCTGGCCAATTGTTTTGAAAGTAAATTCAGCCGCATTAACCTTTGAATATTCTTCGACAATGGGGCGGTAATCGCATATCTGAAAGGCTCCGATCCCTCCGATTTCGAAAAATTTACAATTGACAGATTCGATCTCCGCAAAATGGAAATTATTGAATACAATTCGTGATCCGTAGAGGAGCTCAGACTTCCGCTCTCCGGTTATAAATTCGTTCTGAAAATACTTTTCCAGCTCCGGATTGAAAAACCGTTTGTCTTTATTTCCAAATAAGGCAACATTGATACCTGACCCGATAATATTGCTGATCATCTTAACTCTGTATGGATATAAGCTTCCAAAGGTTAGAACGTCAATATTAATTTTTTCCTCCAGCTCAATTCTGTTTTGAATTGGTCTCCGGTGGATTCTGGGATTAAAAGCTTCAGGAAGATACACCGCATTTAATTCCATCTTTTGCCTCATGAAATTGACGATATAGGGATCCTTGGTGAAATAGAAATCATAAGGTGAGGCGAAAACCTGTTGTAATTCAAATGTGGTAAGTGCATCGGGGTTAACATGAATTACAGGTGTATGAGGTAATTCTTTTCTGATTAAGTGAATGCAGAGGGGATGGATAAAACGGTAAGTGCCAATGATCAGATCAGGTTTGATCTCAATAGCTTTCCGTGCCAGTTTTTGAAATACAAATTCATCATACCGTTTAAAGTATTTAATGGCATGATAATTAATTGCATAATTAAAAGGGATAGCGTCCTGCAGATCTACAATCGTCACCTGATGATTTAAAAACCGAAATGAATCCGCCAGGTGGTATTCAAGCGTATCAAATCCTTTACTTCCTATAATCAGGATCTTCATGATTCATGATGGTTTTTGATATTGTTTCCAAATATTTTGTTCCAAATTTCAGATCGGGTTCCACATAATTTCCTTCCGCCCATTCATTCCACGATTTCAGAAAAATAATCTTCCTGTCGTCGGGTTTGTTTTTAATCCGATCCAGAATTTGAGTGATATGTTTTTCAAATAATTCGGGTGTCGATTGATGGTATACCAACCCTTCCCTTCCACTCCTTGGGGAGTGATCCCATCCCGGAATAATTGTCGGGAAAATATTAGGCTGGGCATCTTCAGGCCCGGTAAAAGAGGGATAAACATCTTTATAGTAATAATGTCTGGGGACCTTAAATATATATTTCTGCATCCACCCCTGTATTTTATGTGCCGGACTTTTGGGTAACCGGGCATAATCAAATATCCGGTTTAAATTTATGGCATCAAATCCCAACCTGAAGATTTGATCCGTTTTTTCAGCCTGGTCAAAATTTGCAATAAAGTAAACCCCTTTTAAACCGTTTTTAACGGCCAGATTCTGCCATAATCCAATAAATGACCTGACATCTGGCATTTCCAGCGGCTGATAAATGAAAAAGATTGGTTTGCCGTCAATTAATAAATATCGTTTGTCTTTAAAAGCCGGTAAGACTTCATTAAAGTGATCTTCATAGTCCTTTAGGCCCGGGTAAAGTTGCCCGATCAGGACATTCCGATTTTTTAAACCATGTGAAAATCCTTTCCACGTTTGATTTGCCCAGGCCAGACAGAAAGGGAAATCCGGTTTTCCAGATGCTAATACGTCATTAAAAGGTCTCTCAAGTAATCTTTTACCGTTTCCAAACCAATAATGCCAGTAGCAAAAAGCTTCAATGCCATATTTCGCTGCCATTTCAGCCTGTTGGATACGGGTTTCAGAAACCCTTAGGTCGTAATATCCCAGATCAGCAGGCACTTTAGGTTGATAGTGCCCATTAAACAAGGGTTTAGCCTTCCCAACATTTGTCCATTCCGTAAATCCCTTCCCCCACCAAAGGTCATTCTCCGGTATGGGGTGAAATTGGGGTAAGTAGAACGCAATAACTTTTGCCTTTTTGTTATCCATTCAATTAAATATTTTATCACCAATCCGACCATTATTTCCTATCCTTACAGCTACATAAATCAATGAAACCGATTCCATGGAGTAAAAAATATTCAATAATCCCGGCATAGTAAAGGATTTAGTTTTTGGAAGCAATGAATAAAATCTGAAAATATTTTGTGTCATCAAAAAACAGAAGTGTGAAAAGATTAAATAATTTGAATTTCAAGGATTTTAATTCATTAATCCCGATATGTTCTGTTTTTTTATATCCAGCCTGTACAAACATCCGACTCATACTTTTCCTGGTAAAAAACCGGAGGTGTGTTGAATCCAGAATTCCGGAATCTTTATATTCCCACTCTTTTTTAACCAAAAGATTATAAAGGTTATCAATATATCTCACATTGGGAATTGAAGCAATTACAATACCTTTTCTGGTGAGTTTTGGTTTAATCAGTTTCAATACCTCGGTGGGTTCCACCAAATGTTCCAAGACGTCATTAAAGGTTATACAATCGAAATAGTTGTCAGGAATTAAATTGAGTATCTCCTCAATTTTACCGACCAGGATATGATCTGCGTTATCTTTTGCTTTTTCTGCAATTTCCGGCAATAACTCAATTCCCCATGTTTCGGCCCCGGTTTGCTCTTTCACCAGTTTCAGGAAGGCGCCCTGGCTGCAACCAATATCCAGAATTGTTGTGATATTTAATGGGACAAATGAAACAACATCTGTTCTGGATAAGTTATAATAATTTGTTTGCACTTTTTTCATCGTGTTGTGACAACCTTTACTTAAGCATTAAAATGCGGAATACTACTTTGGAAATATCCCGTTTTGTAATCTTTAATTCCTGAATTACATTAACCGGCCATTTCCAGTTCTGGTAAACCCCCTGTGCAATGCCTGGAGCAGCAATCATTGCGAGCAGATCAAGCCTGGTATATTGGAAAAAAATCAACAAAAGAAATACAGTTAAACCGCCTGAAAACAGCGATGCATTTAGAAATGGCACCTCATTTCTTGTGAGAATAATTCCGGCAGCCAATCCCTGGTTATTTTCCAGCAGGGAGACAATTACTGATAATAATACCAATCCGGCAGGAATCAGCCTGGTTTGGCTACCAATTAAATTCAATCCCCATTCTCCAAGCAAAATTAAGCCTGTTCCGCCAATAAGATAGGTCCCCAATAAAATAATCTGTCCTTTTAAATAAAGTTCCTTTATTGCCTGATTATTTTGTTCCACGCGCAATTGAGCTATTTTAGGCTGGTAGGTCGTTGTATAAATTCCGGCCAACGCTGCAATAACAGCAATTAATTGAATTGTAATACCATATGATGCAATTTCTTCAAGTGTCAGGTACAGTGAACCGATAATAATAGATGAACGTTGAACCAAAAAACCACCCAAAGAGGTCAATCCCATTTTTATGGCATTTGGATAAATGGCTTTTAAAACTTCGATTTGAGGCCTGGCTAAGGCATGAATCAATTTTTGTTTGATCTCATGGCTAAAAAATGACTGATAAGATAACCAACGAATAATAATGACTGAGGAGGCCTGTGCAGATACAATTGCCACCAAGCCGTAACCTGCCAGTATTAACCCGGCAGCAATAACCAAATAGACTGATTGACCAATAATTACAATTTGTTTTGATTTTTTTATTAGTCCTTTACCCTGAAGTAATGAATCGTAATATTGCGTGTATAGGTTGTAAGTATTTATTGAACAAAGAATTACCCATGAAATATAGACTTCATTTATATCTCCTTTATAATTTATTAATAATGAATGGATGTACCAGGTGCCTAATGTAAAAAGGATCGCGAATAAAATAATTGCCATACGCAAATAAAACCAGCGCATGGCCGTAATTACCCCTTTAAGCAGACCATAATCAACCGATAAATCTTCCTGGCTGACAGGTTCAACACCAGTGGTTTTTAACTTCTTTACTCCGCTAAATACATAGGTGACATTACGGGTAAAAGAGGGGCTAAAACCAAAATCAAGTAAATACGCGAAAGAGGTTATGGTCATAAAAACTGACCAGATTCCGACGGTTTCAGCGGGCATCATCCTTAAAATAAAAGGCAATAGCAGTGCTGAAGAGGCTATCTTTAAGAAAGTAGCCCCGTAATTCCAGAATATATCCCTCCGTCCGATTTGTATCAAAATACTGTGGGTTTTTACTTTAACAAAAAAGTCAGGATACTTTTGTCCTAAATAAAAAAGGTGCCAGGTATTATTGTCACGACTTCACTTCCCCCTTCCACCGCTCTTTAATCTCCCTAAAGTAATCCTTTCCAAACACAATACCGGTGCCAAGCACACCACCAAGAAAGATCCAGATGAATAGGATCATTGGGCGGTTTGGTTTCGATTTTTTAGTGGGGACGGAGATTGGTTCAATAATTGTAAAGACGGGAGTATCCTCCTTTACCTGTATTTTTGCCTGTTCAAGTTGTTTGGCCAATTCAGAGTAAATACTATAAATCAGGTTATACTGACTGGTCAACTGCTCCTCTTCTGTTTTTGCCGTAGCTAATGAGACATGCTTATTCCGGTCACGGAAAGAGGCAAGTTTTTGCTGGGCAGTCTCGAATTTTTGAGCGGTTTCATCAAATCTTTGCTGGATAAAATCGAGGTTTGCTTTAGCCTTCTTTATTTTAAATTCGGTAATATATTGTTGAAGCAACTCCTGAGCACGATGACCAAGTTGTGCCGCTGCCATGGGCTCTGGCATATTGGAAGACAGTGTTAATAGGCCATCCTTTGTGTTTACCTCCAAAGAAACCAACCCCGACAAAATTTGGCTGACTGCAATTTGGTCCCTGGTCAATTCAAGTGGTTGATGATTGTCGCCGGAGGTACTCTTTTGTGCTTCCACCCCTTTAATAGCTTTAAGGATAATTCCAGGGAGACCAAGGATAACACCTGGAAGTCCAATTGTATATTTAAGCAGCAGATTTGGTTTTTGAGCGGTGGTGAAATATTCAAAGAAGGTGACTGGTTTGCTAATACCATTAAAGTTAAGTGGTGTCTTCATAAGTTCCAACTGAAACGGGACACTTGCCACAATTCGGGGGTAAACGATAGGTGATACAGTATTTCCTGAAACTGAATTGAGATCTATTCCTGCCATAGCGGCGAGACCTCCAAGTCCTCCGAAACTTCCAAATCTCGAAGTTCCTTCATTTCCGGAAGGAACCATAATAGTACTGGCAACGAACTCTTTTGGAGTGGATATTGCAATGGATAAACCTATTATGCTGAAAATAAGGATTGATTTAATGATGATTCGTCTGCCTGACCATAGGGTTTTAGCAAGGGCAACAAGGTCAATTTCATCGTCGACAGCTGGTTTGTACAGTTTTGTATTTTCAGGGATCATGCTGGTGAATTATAAATTGATTATTTTGTAAGATTGATCAGGGTTGCTGCGGCAATGGCCAGTGAGCTCATCGCAGAGGCGATTGAGATCCATTTCATGGCGTTGTCTCCACCCTTTTTCTCCGGTTTTTTCGGCACGAAAATCTCGGCTCCCGGGGTGATCCGGGGACTGCGCCTGAAAATATACCCCTTTGTGGAGGCTGTATTCCCATTGGCATTGATCACGTAGGTCCTCGACTTCCTGGCCCCCTCTTCATACCCACCGGCCCTGTCGATGTAGTCTCTCAGGGTTAATCCTTTTTCATAGGTCAGCGCAGTGGGGTTCATGACATTTCCATTCACTTTAACCGTCTGAAGTAAACGCGGGATATTGAGTACATCCCCCGGTTGAAGCAACAGGTCGGCACTGCCGCCAGGAGAAGTGAGTATCTTATCGAGTTCTATACCCACCGGGTACGATTTTTTTCCCAGTGAAACAGTGTCTGTATAGGTAGTGTCCATTCTGATCAGCCGTTTTTTCTTCGCAATCTCTGCAGCCGACAGGTTGTAGGTCCTGGTCAGCGTGGCCCCGCTGGTAAACGCGCCGGGAAGCAATCCTCCTGCCCTTTTGACCGCATCAGAGATCCTTTCGTTCTTATCCGAGATCGCATACGTGCCGGCGTAGGTTACCTCGCCGGTGACCATGATACTCCCCTGTTCCTGGTAGCCCGGCGCACGACGTACAAAAACCTCATCGAAAGGCTGTAACTTAAACGAGGCATCTGTGGGGGTGAGTTTAAGATCACGTGTCAGGGAAAACTGGAAGATCTCATTCATTTTGTCGGTAACCCTGGAGGCCTGCTCATAGCTCAGTCGCCGGCTTACCTCGATAACCGAGAGGTCGGCAGCCTCCTGGAAGCCCCCTGCCATAAATACAAGGTCACCAAGGGTCATGTTATCCTGGTAGCCGAAGGTCTCGGGCTTGATCACCTCACCCATGATACTGACCGTCCGCTTCTCACGAAGCTGGAAGATCGACCGGATGGTTACCTGATCATCCTTGTGCAGCAGCAGGTCGTTTTTCCCCTTCAGTACCTCCCCGATATCGAAGGAGATGTTTTCAGGTGAGTTGTCCTCTTTCATCCTCGAAATCAGACCGCGGTTGATAAAGGCATCTTCGCGCAGCCCGTCTGCCTTTTTGATCAGGTCAGAGAGTTTCATCGACGGGGTCAGCTCATAGTTGCCCGGGTGAAAAACCGCACCACTGATCACCACCCTGTTGCTGAAACGGTTCAATATGGTATCGGCCCTGACAATGTCGCCGTTCTGTAATCCGAACTTCGTAAAATCAACGTTCAATACTGTTCGCACTTCACGCTCCTTTTCATTATTGCGCAAAACAGACAAGGCATGTGTGTAGGCCCGGTCGCCAAAACCTCCCGCAAAGCGGATCAGGTCGGCCACAGACTCCCCGCTTTTAATCTCAAACAGCCCGGTCCGTTTAACCTCACCCTCCAATTCAACGCGTGTCTTGTAGTTGGGTACAAGAAGGATGTCCTGTTCGCGCAACTGAACATTGGCTTTGGGATCTCCATTGATCAGAAAATCGTAAACATCAATTATTTTTACCGTTACACCGTCACGGATCAGCTTTATCTCCCTGAAAGATCCGTTCTCGTTCGGTCCACCCGAGAGGTAAAGGGCGTTAAAGGCCGAAGCTGTTGACGGGAGGGTATAGGTGCCCGGGGCATTGATCTCTCCGATCACACTGATCCTGATCGACCGTACTGAACCCAGGTTAACATCGGCCCACGTGTTGGGCTGATCACCCGTCATACCACTGTAAATAGCCATTAACCTGCTTTTAATAAGCGTCTTCCCCTTCTCAAACGAGATCCCTGCAAGATTGACCGGACCAATATCGGGAATGGTGATCGAACCGCTCTTGTCAACCGTGAGCTGGTAATTCGTCTGGGAGGCGCCCCATACGTTGATGGTGAGCTGATCGCCGATACCAATGATATAGTCTTGTGGTACCGGGATATTGACCGCCGGTTCAAAGGTCAGATCCCTGGAATTAAAAAGCTGGTAACCGAATACTTTCCTCGCTTTTTCAGAGACAAATACACGCGCCCTCTCCGACTGGTAGGTTTTTTTGTCAGGCGTTGCCAGGGGGGTGATCACCCTGTTTAAAGCCACGGTATCAGATGGATTCATCTGCTGCTGGATCCTGGTCATCAGCTGGTCGATCTGTGACTGGGTGGCCCCCTGAGATTTAGCCAGCGCTATGGCCTGATCCTGAGACAGTCCACGCGACTGGATCTCCTGTATAATCCGCTGTATCTGCGAATCACTCAGGGTACTGACATCAACACTCCCGGGGTTAACCACGTTTTGGGCAACCATCACCGGGCCAAAAACGGACAACAAAATGAACAGTACTAATTTGTAGGATTTCATATCATAATGTTATTTAAAATATTACTTCGCACGAAAAATACAGGGCCGTTTTGGACACCCTCTGATTACATAAAAAACCAGGGATCAGACTAAAAACGATAACTCACCCCTACTTTGCCCTGATAATCATAAATATTCCGTCCCGGGGTCCAGTAGGTTGGATTTTCTACCGTTACAGGATTATATAAATATTGATAATTATAAGATCGAATCATTTCAAATCTAAAAGAAAACAGCAAATTTTTATAGTCATATTCCCCAATTACGGCAGTGGTAAAATCAACCCATTTGGTGCGCGTATCACTCAGTGAAATAGCAAAATCGTTATTATGAACATAGCGTTCTACTTGTATCCCAAACGTTTTTAACGATTTTACCCAGTTTAAACTTAAAACCTGCATATTACTTCCCGGCCCGATACCTGCACCTAACAATTGGCCCCGATGAGTATAACCCTGACTAATACCAGCGTAATATAAGTAGATACTGCCGGTTGGTCGTGTAGTATTTGTTCCTATTTGCGCAAGCTGCGTTAGTTCGGCTTTTATTTGGATATATTGATCTTTGTGTGCAATTAATGGGATTAATTTACGGAAACCCAAAATATACATACTGGTATGGTAAGGCTGTACAATAAAATCTCTCAGATTGAAGGCGTGATCTTCCCTTCCAAATTCCCAGTACAATTCTGCCTTTTCTTCCTTCCATAGCCATCGAAAAAAAAATGAAGCACGCTGGTCCTGCGGATAAGGGCTCTCCTTATTACCATAATTTGCCTTTTTTGTAATCGGTGTAATTATTGGCAGGTAATCAGCAAAAGTGTTGCCCATATCTTTATAATATGAAATAAAACTGCGTGTTACACCCACAAATAGCCCGGGCACCCACCTCGGATGATAACTTACCAGCATTCCGTTGATATAACGCAGGTCGTTTCTTTTTGGAATATACAACATTGTATCGCTATACATTCGGTTTGTCCCTGGCGGATCAAAACCGGAATTGTCAAGATCTCCAGAGATGATTTGCAATTCGAAAGATCCAATAAAAGTTTTCACCGGTCTTACCGTGTTAAGAGTCATGTGCTTAAATCCGGATGCCGTATTACTCATGACTAATGAGTTTCTGATCCCTGGCCCCCACCATAGGTTTTCGTTTGAAATTCCTGCTGAAAAGGGACCCAATGTCAGCCGGAGGCTGCTTTGTCCCCATAAAAGCCTTCGGTATGAACCATTCCCAAATTTCTCGGGCAGATCGATAAAATTTAGTACCTGACCATAATATTTTTCCCACATAAGATCTGAATGTTCTTTGTAAAATCCCTGAAAATCTTTGTTTTCGGCAAAAACATATTCTGGTTGTATTTGAATGCTTAACGGACCATATTGTGCATAAAAACCGCCGCTGACCATCGTTTGGTATCCTCTTGCCGGGATCATTGCACCATCATTCAGGCTGTACGGATGATGGGTATTGTATTGTTGCTGCCAGGTGAAGGGCAGCAACTGAACAGTTCCTATTTTACCCGACCGATACATAATATCAGATTTTGCAAATAGCCTGTTTGCAGACAAATGGTGAGGTTCAAACGAGGTGTTCAATTTTTGCGAAGAATTTGCGAACAGGGGGAAAGAGGTAAATGAGATTAATGAATCGATTTGCCCAAGCAACTGAGCCCGTCGAAAAGCATCCTCCAAAACCAATGTACCAACGGGTATGGATTGTGCCGCCATTTTAGCCGGAATGAATAGTACAGCAAAAAATACGATAATTAATTGCACATAATTCATAAATAAATCAGCGAACAACGTGTTGCATTTAATTTTTTTGAACTGATGTAAAGGGAAAATATTTTTCAAAGAGGAAATTAATTGAATCGATTAACATTAAAATGATAACAGTAAATTATAATATTTCCGGTCAATGGCAAAATCAGAACCTGTAACTGAGACTAAGCTGACCCTGAAAATTAAATATATCTTTACCCGGAACCCAAAACTGGGTTGGATCTTCAAAGGTGGGCTGGTACATATACTCGTAATTTAATGACCTGATACACCCGATCTTGGCAGCGAGAAGAAAATTATGAAAATCGAGCTCACCAAAGACGGTAACGCTTACATCCACCCAGTTCCCCCGGATATCATCCACTGCAATATTATTAAAGTCATTATTATGTACATAGCGTTCACCCTGCACTCCGATTGATTTAAGTGCTTTAACCCAGCTGACACTTATTGTCTGCATGTTGCTCCCGGGGCCAATTCCGGCTCCAAGCAATTGGCCTTCATTAGTATAGCCTTGTCTTAAATACCGGTTTGAATACCAGTATGACCATAGGTGTTCAGGATTTGAATTTGTTTGTTCAAGCTGTGTTACTTCGGCATTTAACTGGATGAACTGGTCTCTTTTTGGCGACAAATTAAACAGTTTTCTAAATCCAAAAATAAAAGCCCGCGAATATTCAGCTTGAAGCATTAAATCTCTACCATTATAAGGGGTACTCTCTTTTCCAAATTCACCATATACTTCTGCGTTTTCATTTACCAGTAACCAGCGGAAAAATAGTGATGAATGTTGGTCTTTAGCAATAGTTATTACCTCATTGCCCGAATTATCTTTTTTAGAAAAGGGATAGAAAACCGGCAATATGTCTTTCAGCCCCGACCCGACATCAGAACCATATAAAATCATACTCCTGGTTAAACCAAGGAACAGACCCTGCACCCACCTGGGGTGATAGGTTAGGACAATACCATTAATGTATCTCCATTCCTCACGTTTTGCAAAGAATAATTTATTTCCCATATAAGTGCGGGAAGTATCCGGAGGTAAAATTCCTGAATTTTCTAATCGCCCTGAAATCAACTGCCCTTCAAATGAGCCGATTGGAGTTTTTACCGGTCTGACCGAGTTTAGTGTAATGTGCTTAAATCCGCTTGCAGAATTACTCATTAAGAGAGAATTACGCATTCCTGGCCCCCACCACAAATTTTCATTGGAGATACCTAAAGAGATGGGATCAAATGTAATCCTAATGCTGCTTTGCCCCCAAAAAAGTTTTTTATACGGCTTATCTCCGAAACGTTCCGGCAGGTCAATATTATTAAACAATTCAGAATACTGGTACCATACAAAGTCTTTATGTTCTTTATAAAATTGCTGAAAATCCTTGTTCTCAGCATAAACGTATTCAGGTCTGATTTGGAGACTTAAACAACCAAGTCTGGCATAAAATCCGGCGCTGAACATATTTTGATAGCCCCGGGAAGGAATCAATGCACCATCGTTAATCCCTTCAGGATGGAGAGTATTTAACTGCTGAAGATAAGTAACGGGTAAAAGTTTAAATTCAGGTTTATTATTCCGAACCTGAATTTTTCCTTCAGGTTTTATCTCTCCTCCTGAATCCTGTATCCGGTTTGGATTAAACACATTCTGAAATTTAAACGAAGCTACAGGGAAGATCGGACGAACAGTAAACGAGACTGTTGAATCAATCTGCCCTATTAACTGTGCCCTTCGGTAAGCATCTTCCAAAACGGGAGTTCCTACCGGTAATGTCTGAGCCAATGAGATAAGCGGATAACTGCAGAAGCAAAATAACAAAATAATACAGCGAGTATTCCGTATTCTCATGGTAAAGTATTTGGATTTATGGCAAAATATTTAAGGATGAATGGATGCTGATAAAAAACCCGGAAATAATAAATTAACGAATTCGGGATAAATTGATTATTTTGTAAGGTTGATCAGGGTTGCTGCGGCAATAGCCAGTGAGCTCATCGCAGAGGCGATTGAGATCCATTTCATGGCGTTGTCTCCACCCTTTTTCTCCGGTTTTTTCGGCACGAAAATCTCGGCTCCCGGGGTGATCCGGGGACTGCGCCTGAAAATATACCCCTTTGTGGAGGCTGTATTCCCATTGGCATTGATCACGTAGGTCCTCGACTTCCTGGCCCCCTCTTCATACCCACCGGCCCTGTCGATGTAGTCTCTCAGGGTTAATCCTTTTTCATAGGTCAGCGCAGTGGGGTTCATGACATTTCCATTCACTTTAACCGTCTGAAGTAAACGCGGGATATTGAGTACATCCCCCGGTTGAAGCAACAGGTCGGCACTGCCGCCAGGAGAAGTGAGTATCTTATCGAGTTCTATACCCACCGGGTACGATTTTTTTCCCAGTGAAACAGTGTCTGTATAGGTAGTGTCCATTCTGATCAGCCGTTTTTTCTTCGCAATCTCTGCAGCCGACAGGTTGTAGGTCCTGGTCAGCGTGGCCCCGCTGGTAAACGCGCCGGGAAGCAATCCTCCTGCCCTTTTGACCGCATCAGAGATCCTTTCGTTCTTATCCGAGATCGCATACGTGCCGGCGTAGGTTACCTCGCCGGTGACCATGATACTCCCCTGTTCCTGGTAGCCCGGCGCACGACGTACAAAAACCTCATCGAAAGGCTGTAACTTAAACGAGGCATCTGTGGGGGTGAGTTTAAGATCACGTGTCAGGGAAAACTGGAAGATCTCATTCATTTTGTCGGTAACCCTGGAGGCCTGCTCATAGCTCAGTCGCCGGCTTACCTCGATAACCGAGAGGTCGGCAGCCTCCTGGAAGCCCCCTGCCATAAATACAAGGTCACCAAGGGTCATGTTATCCTGGTAGCCGAAGGTCTCGGGCTTGATCACCTCACCCATGATACTGACCGTCCGCTTCTCACGAAGCTGGAAGATCGACCGGATGGTTACCTGATCATCCTTGTGCAGCAGCAGGTCGTTTTTCCCCTTCAGTACCTCCCCGATATCGAAGGAGATGTTTTCAGGTGAGTTGTCCTCTTTCATCCTCGAAATCAGACCGCGGTTGATAAAGGCATCTTCGCGCAGCCCGTCTGCCTTTTTGATCAGGTCAGAGAGTTTCATCGACGGGGTCAGCTCATAGTTGCCCGGGTGAAAAACCGCACCACTGATCACCACCCTGTTGCTGAAACGGTTCAATATGGTATCGGCCCTGACAATGTCGCCGTTCTGTAATCCGAACTTCGTAAAATCAACGTTCAATACTGTTCGCACTTCACGCTCCTTTTCATTATTGCGCAAAACAGACAAGGCATGTGTGTAGGCCCGGTCGCCAAAACCTCCCGCAAAGCGGATCAGGTCGGCCACAGACTCCCCGCTTTTAATCTCAAACAGCCCGGTCCGTTTAACCTCACCCTCCAATTCAACGCGTGTCTTGTAGTTGGGTACAAGAAGGATGTCCTGTTCGCGCAACTGAACATTGGCTTTGGGATCTCCATTGATCAGAAAATCGTAAACATCAATTATTTTTACCGTTACACCGTCACGGATCAGCTTTATCTCCCTGAAAGATCCGTTCTCGTTCGGTCCACCCGAGAGGTAAAGGGCGTTAAAGGCCGAAGCTGTTGACGGGAGGGTATAGGTGCCCGGGGCATTGATCTCTCCGATCACACTGATCCTGATCGACCGTACTGAACCCAGGTTAACATCGGCCCACGTGTTGGGCTGATCACCCGTCATACCACTGTAAATAGCCATTAACCTGCTTTTAATAAGCGTCTTCCCCTTCTCAAACGAGATCCCTGCAAGATTGACCGGACCAATATCGGGAATGGTGATCGAACCGCTCTTGTCAACCGTGAGCTGGTAATTCGTCTGGGAGGCGCCCCATACGTTGATGGTGAGCTGATCGCCGATACCAATGATATAGTCTTGTGGTACCGGGATATTGACCGCCGGTTCAAAGGTCAGATCCCTGGAATTAAAAAGCTGGTAACCGAATACTTTCCTCGCTTTTTCAGAGACAAATACACGCGCCCTCTCCGACTGGTAGGTTTTTTTGTCAGGCGTTGCCAGGGGGGTGATCACCCTGTTTAAAGCCACGGTATCAGATGGATTCATCTGCTGCTGGATCCTGGTCATCAGCTGGTCGATCTGTGACTGGGTGGCCCCCTGAGATTTAGCCAGCGCTATGGCCTGATCCTGAGACAGTCCACGCGACTGGATCTCCTGTATAATCCGCTGTATCTGCGAATCACTCAGGGTACTGACATCAACACTCCCGGGGTTAACCACATTTTGGGCAACCGTCACCGGGCCAAAAACGGACAACAAAATGAACAGTACTAATTTGTAGGATTTCATGAAATAACAAAAAGATTACATAGAAAATAAAATGAAAAACCGGAAAATCGCCACTTACAGCGTCGCCATATAAACGACTACAGGTATAAACGGACGTTTATACCTGTAGTCGATGGTTCATAAAATTAATTAACCGACATGGAACAATAGCTGAAAAGCGTTCACTTTTTATCAAGGATAGGATTGATAATCAGACTGCATTAGTTACCAGAGGTTGAATTTCTGGAATAAGGTCTGCCGGCTTAGCACTTGTAGATCAGCTTTTTTCTTGCCTTTGACAAAATTTCGTTTATTATTTCTAACCGTTGCAGCGGTGGTACCCGGAATCAAAAGTTGCTGTACCGGATCATCTTTTTTAATCAGATTTCCCTTTCGGATGAAATAGGCAGGCATCATAAAAAAGAAACCACCAACAATACCAATGAACACTGTCAGTTTGAGTAATCCAAGACGGTGCATGGTGAAGATGAACATAATAAACAGAAGATTAATACCTATGATGGTATAGGTTGCCTGTTTATGAGAAAATCCCAGTGTAAGCATCCGGTGATGCAGATGATTTTTATCGGCGGAAAATGGCGACCGGCGATTAATAATTCTGATAAACATTACTCTTAATGTATCAATCAGCGGATACGAGAGAATTGCAAATGAAATAGCAGGAACAGATTCAACAGCATATCTTTGCGTCTGATCAATATTAAACTCATTGAAGCGGATGACAAGAACGGATAAAATGGTTCCAAGTACAAGCGATCCGGTATCACCCATAAAGATCTTGTACCGTTTTCCATATACATTAAAATAAAAAAAACCGAGTGTAGCCCCAACCAAAGCAAAAGAGAGGATAGCGTATTGATAGTGACCGCTTAGTAAAAACCAACTCCCAAAAACAATAGTGGCCAGTATGCTTAATCCAGCTGCCAGGCCATCAATGCCATCCATCAGGTTGAAAGAGTTAATTATCACGACGATGGTAAAACCTGTAATTAAAACACCTGGAATCAATCCGATCTCCTCTATTCCAAATAACCCATGCAAATTAGTGAACCGTATTTTGCCCATAAAAATGATAATAGAAGCGGCAACCAACTGAGCAATAATTTTTTTGACCGGAGGGACGGTTATTATATCATCTTTTAGTCCAACAAAGAAAATGAGCATTGCCGGCGTTATAATGTAAATTAATTCCGGCATTTCATTGCCGTTCAACATGACTACAGATGTAAATACAAAACTGAAGAAAATGGCAATACCTCCAAGTGTTGGAACAGGTTTTACAGCAGAAGAGCGTTCCCCGGGTATATCAAAAAGATTCAGATGCTGAACAACGTGAACGACAATACGCAATGCATAGAATGAGATGCAAAGCGCCATAATAAAACAGGCGATTAATTGTAGGATTTGAGTTGAAATCATATGTTAAATAAGGTGGTTAAGTTGCACTATTACATATTATTAGTTGCAATATACTTATGCCGGTTATCTGAAATTGTCCATCGTACCAGGAACTAAAGTATTACGCTTTAACTACTACGATTACACAGCTTCGCTCTCTCAGTCACATTTTGTAAGTTCCCGAGAAATCGTTCAGATATTAAATAATATTATTGATATAAATATATTACAAACGATTATTTCAATGTTTGCAAATATAATTAACTTATTCGGTGTCCGATCAAGTTTATTTACAATTTCCAACATTAGGTTATTCATTTGAATACAATTTATTTTTAACGG
>JAHEYS010000083.1:0-6526 GCA_023251475.1 Prolixibacteraceae bacterium | reverse complement strand
CCCATGATGATCTCGACCATCTGCCCGGGTTTCAATTCCTCACCAGTGATTTCCAACTCAACGTCATCCTGCCCCAGCATTCGCTTTAACAGGTGAATATCCTGATCCCTAATTACAGCTGCCTTACCTTCAAAATAAACATAACATACTACATTATAAATCTTTAGAACCGCCTCGTATTCCTTTCGGCTTATAAACACAAATACGTAACCGGATATCAAGGGTATCTCCACCCATTTTTTACGATCACTCCATTGTCTCAATTTTCGCTGAAGCGGGAGGAAGGACTCAATCCCTTGCTCAATAAGATCTGAATAAACCTTTTTTTCAGCTCTCGATTTTACGCGAATCGCGTACCAGCAATATTTTGGCTTGTTTTTTTCCATGCATAATTATAAAACGCAAAGGTAAGAATTATCAATGAGAACACGATTTTGAACAATGAAAATTCCCATCCCAAAAGAATCAGATGATGAGACAGATGCCCATTATTTGGAGGATGCTCTGATAATTAACTGTGTGGGTAATACGATCTCTTCAAAGGGGATAACAGATTTACTGTTTTGGATACGGTGAATAATTTTTTGTGCGGCCAGAAATCCCATTTCAAATCCGGGCTGCCTGACTGTTGAAAGCGACGGGGTAATAACGGCACTGAAAGGTTCGTCGCTAAAACCGATCAGGGCTACCTCCTCAGGAACCTTCAGGTTGTGTTCCTGGCAATATTCCAATGCCACCAAAGCTGTAGTATCATTTCCGCAAAACACACCGTCCGGTGGATTAGGGAGGGACATTAACCTGGCAAACGCCTGTTTTCCCTCCTCGTTGGTAAGGCCTGATACCTCAATATACCGATCATCAACAGCTATTCCTTCCGATTCAAGCGCCTTGATATAACCGGCTTTCCTCGCTTTATAAATATTTAGCAACTCAGGTCCTGCAATATGGGCGATCCGCCGGCAACCCCTTTCCATCAGATGACGTGTAATTTTATACCCTGAATTAAAGTCATCAACAACAATCCGGTCACTTTCGATGGTCGGGCAAAAACGGTCAAAGAAGAGGATAGGGATGTGATTGTCTGAAAATAATCTTAAGTGTTTATCCTGGTCGGTCTGCATCGAAATGGAGATAATCAGCCCGTCAACCCGGTTGTTGTAAAGAGTCTGAACACAATTTATCTCTTTTACAAGAAGGTCATTTGATTGGGAGATGATCACATTAAAACCTTTTGTCCAGGCATAATCTTCAATTCCACTTATCGCTGAAGAAAAGAAATGACGGTCAATGCGGGGGACCACAACGCCAATTGTCCTTGTTCTCCTGCTTCGAAGATTGGCCGCCAGCACATTTGGCCTGTAGCCCATTTCCAGCGCCTTTTGCTGAACAATCCGCCTGGTGTTTTCGCTGATTCTCTTGTTGTCGTTTAATGCCCGCGATACCGTTGAGGCTGATATTTTCAGCTCAGTTGCAAGATGATGAATCGTAATTTCGGAGTGAGTTCTCATTTTATTGGTTAAGCCTTAAAAGCAACTTTTTTAAGGAGGATATCAAATGCAAAAGTGGGAAATATTATTGAATCTCACCGTTAAAAAAATAGTTTGCGCAATCGATTGCAAGGAAAATGGAAATTACTATTTTTACCCCATTATTTTTCAATGATAATGTTGTTGTAAAACCAAATAATAAAATACCATGTCTACTATTTTTGAAGAGCGTTATGCCACACATCCTGAGGATGCCAAGAGTTATGATACTGCAAGATTACGTAAAGAATATCTGATTGCCAATGTAATGACGGAGGACCGGATTTGTTTGACCTATTCGCAATATGACCGGTATATTGTCGGTGGCGCTGTTCCCGTAAAAGGGAGCCTGACACTCGAACCAATCGATCCGCTGAAGGCGGACTATTTTTGCGAACGAAGGGAATTGGGGATTATTAATGTTGGTGGAAGCGGCACCATTACAATCGACGGCACGCTTTATGAGCTTGGATTTAAGGAGGCCATTTATGTTGGCCGTGGCAGTAAATCGGTGGTATTTGCCTCCGCCAATTCAGAGCGACCGGCCCGTTTCTATATTAATTCGGCGCCTGCTCACAAAGAATATCCCACAAGAAAAATAACCCTCAAAGATGCCGAAGTTGTGGAAATGGGAACCATTGGCGAATCTAATGCACGCAAAATCAATAAATTATTGGTCAATTCAGTTGTTCAAACCTGTCAGTTACAAATGGGGATGACCGAGTTGAAACCTGGAAGCGTATGGAATACCATGCCCGCTCATACCCATAGTCGCCGCATGGAAGCCTATTTCTATTTTGAAGTTCCGCAAGGGCAGGCAATTTGTCATTTTATGGGAGATCCAAAGGAGACAAGGCATATCTGGATGCAAAATGAACAGGCTGTTTTATCCCCAACCTGGTCAATCCATTCCGCAGCCGGAACCTCCAACTACACCTTTATCTGGGGAATGGCAGGTGAGAACCTGAACTATGGCGATATGGACATCGTAAAACCTGATCAGCTGAAGTGACGGTTGAAATTGATCGGTTTCCTTTAGCCGCTGCCAAATAAGTTTTTTGAAAAATATTAACAATTAATTAGATACAGATGAAAATGTTTGACTTGACCGGAAAAGTTGCCCTTGTAACAGGGGGAACTCATGGTATTGGAATGGCAATTGCCAAAGCCCTCGCCGCTGCCGGGGCAAAAATTTGTGTAAACGACATTTTTGAAGATCGTCTTGTAGCTTGTAAAAAAGTATATGCCGACGACGGGATTGAAGTTTTCACGGTAGTTTTTGATGTAACCAATGTGGAAGATGTCAATAAAGGGATTGGAATCATCGAAGCCGAGGTTGGTCCGATAGATATTCTGGTGAATAACGCCGGAATTATCAAACGTGTTCCAATATTGGATATGCCGGTTGAGGATTTCCGTCAGGTCATCGATATCGATCTGGTTGCACCATTTATCGTTTCCAAGAGGGTCGTTCCTTCAATGATCAGTCGTGGCGGCGGAAAAATTATCAATATGTGTTCGATGATGAGTATTTACGGACGAAATTCTGTTTCAGCATACGCATCTGCAAAAGGCGGTCTTAAATTACTGACTGCCAATATGTGCTGCGAATGGGCGAAGCACAATATCCAGGCTAACGGTATTGGCCCCGGATATATTGCCACCTCGCAGACTGAAGCGATCCGTGTGAATGGTCATCCTTTCAATAATCTGGTGATGACACGCACACCCGCTGCACGGTGGGGAGATCCCGAGGATCTTGCCGGCGCAGCAGTCTTTCTAGCTTCAGCCGCAAGCAATTATGTAAACGGCCATTTACTTTTTGTTGATGGGGGTATCCTCGCAAACTTTGGTTATGTGGCCGGTGAAAATGAATTGATTTCATAAAAAATGCAATTTATCCAATGAAATGGGTTCGCTGATTGTTTCAATCGGAGAACCCATTTTTTTTTAAACCAATAATCGTACTTTTGTTGTATTACCATCACTCAAATGTTATGACCAGATATTTAACCCTTATAGGTACACTGCTGATATCTATCATTTATTCAATAAATTGCGACGGACAATCTGCTGCCCGGTCTTTGAAATTATGGTATGCTCAACCTGCAGCAATCTGGGAAGAAGCCCTTCCTGTCGGGAATGGACGGCTTGGCGCAATGATTTTCGGGGGAGCAGACGAAGAGCACATCCAGTTTAATGAAGAGACCCTCTGGACAGGAGCACCCCACGATTATTCACATGAGGGGGCCTCACAATACCTGGGAAAAATCAGGGAACTGATCTGGCAGGGGAAGCAGAAAGAGGCGGAAACGCTTGCCATGGAAAAGTTTATGAGTATACCCCTGGGACAAAAGAAGTACCAGCCATTTGGCGATTTATGGATAAAATTTGCAGGACAAGGAAAAGTAAACAATTATAAACGGGAACTTGATCTCTCGACCGCCGTGTGCCGGACCACCTATCAGTCAGGTTCCACAACTTATTCCCGGGAATATCTGGCAAGTCTCCCCGATCAGACCATTGGGGTCAGTTTAAAGGCGGATAAAAAGCACTCCATCAGTTTTGATTTATCCTTAACCTCCCTGCATGAAGGATTTACCTCAATTGCTAAAAATGACGGCACCATTGAACTAAATGTGAAGGTCAAAGATGGTGTTTTAACAGGGACGGCAAGGGTAAAGCTGATTGCCAGAGGGGGTAAAGTAACTGTGAATGATCAGAAACTGCATGTTGAGAATGCCGATGAAGCTGTCATATATCTTGTTGCTGCGACCAGTTTTATCAATCCCAAAGATGTATCCGGAAAACCGGAGATCCTGAGCAAAAAATATCTTTCAGCCATTGGAAATAAGAAATTTGACCTGGTAAAACAAAACCATATCAGGGATTATCAGTTCTATTTTAACCGGTTCGAAATTAATTTGGGAAGTTCCTTCTCAGAAGACCTCCCCACAGATACCAGGATTCAGAAAGTGCTGGCAGGAATGGATAATTCGCTTGCTGCCCTTTATGTGCAATACGGGCGTTATCTGATGCTTTCAGCCAGTCGTCCGGGAACTTATCCTGCAAATCTTCAGGGGATATGGAATGACAAGCTCAATCCACCATGGGATAGTAAATATACGGTCAACATTAATACAGAGATGAATTACTGGGCCGTCGAACCCTTAAATATCAGCGAGTGCCATGACGCTTTGTTTCGTATGCTGGAGGAAGTTGTCCCATCGGGCGAGAAGGTGGCAAGGGAGCACTACAACGCCAGAGGGTGGGTTTTACACCACAACACCGATCTTTGGCGGGGAGCAGCACCGATCAACCATTCCAATCACGGGATGTGGGTTTCGGGTAGCGGATGGTTGTCACAACATCTTTGGGAACATTTTATGTATAACCGCGATACAGCATTCCTTACAATGCGGGCCTGGCCAATATTAAAGGGAGCGGCACAGTTTTATATGGACTATCTTGTTCCGGATCCCAAAACCGGATTACTGGTCTCCTGTCCCTCCAACTCACCCGAAAACGGAGGATTAGTCTCGGGTCCTACAATGGATCACGAAATCATTAAAAGTCTTTTCAAAATCTGTATTGAGACCAGTGCAATAATTAAAAAAGATCGGAGTTTTGCAGACTCACTTAAAAATATTTTACCCAGGATTGCTCCATACAAGATTGGCAGGTTTGGTCAGTTGCAGGAATGGGTTGCCGACAATGATGATCCAACCAACAAGCACCGTCACGTCTCCCATCTTTGGGGAGTCTACCCAGGAAAAGAGATCAACTGGCAGGAGACACCAGAACTGATGAATGCGGCAAAACAATCGCTGATCGCACGCGGCGATGAGGGAACAGGCTGGAGTCTGGCCTGGAAAATCAACTTCTGGGCAAGGTTCCGCGATGGAAACCACGCCTGGAATATGGTACAGATGTTGCTGCGTCCTACCGGGCAAAAGGGTACAAAGATGACAGGTGGCGGATCATATCCCAATCTGTTCGATGCCCATCCGCCGTTTCAGATTGATGGCAATTTCGGGGGAGCTTCCGGTATTGTTGAGATGCTGATGCAGAGTCACCTCAATGCGATCGATATTTTACCTGCCCTTCCGGCCGCAATCCCCGATGGATTTATTCGCGGTGTCAGGGCCCGGGGCGGATTTGAATTGTCTTTTGACTGGAAGGGAGGGCAACTGGTCTCCTTAAAAGTAACTTCAAAAGCAGGTTTTCCTCTTATTCTTCGATATGGTGATAAAACATGCTCCTTTCCAACAAAAAAAGGGGAAATTCTCCGGTTTGACCATAATCTGAAGAAAATTTAAACAGTCATAATATTCTTCAGGAATACCAATTGGGCTGATACATAGAAGAGCAAACCTGACATATCAAACAAAGCGTATCAACTTATCAATATCCGGGGTTTCATAAAACTTATTGAAAGCTGGCATTTTGGTTATTCTGCGGTATTTTGCAAAAGGTTTTTATACTCAAGCCGTTTACTTAACTCTTCCATGTAAGGCTCGTATTCAGGTGAATTCACCCATGGCCGGGGTTTCGGGTCAGATTCTATTAAACCACCAGGATAATCTTTACCTGAAACGCTCGATTCGACCGACTGGTTCCATCGTTTATAGGCCTCAATCATTTTCCCGGCGATTTTCGGCTCGGTCAAAACCAGGTTTTTTTGCTCCTTAGGGTCATCCTTTAAATTGTACAATTCGTATTTATCCTGTTTTATATCCAGGCTAACCAATTTATAATTATTATCAACTAATGCCCCTTTCCCCATATACCGGAATGGAATAGGGGTTTTTCTGGATTTTAAATCCTTTCCAAATAATTCCCTGATGCTTATTCCATCTATGGGGTGAACCATCGCGGACTTTGGCAACCCGACAATTTCGGCAATTGTTGGAAAAATATCCATCGTAGCTGCAGGAAATTCTGTCGTGCGGGGCACTTTAATCACAGCAGGCCATTCAATCACACATGGAACCCTTAAG
>JAHEYS010000020.1 GCA_023251475.1 Prolixibacteraceae bacterium | reverse complement strand
CGTAGGTGAACCGATCAGCCCTGAAGCATGGAAGTGGTACTATAAAGTAGTTGGTCGCGAGAAATGTCCGATAATAGATACATGGTGGCAGACCGAAACAGGTGGCTTTATGATTACCCCGCTGCCCGTCACTCCGCTGAAACCGGGATCTGCAACCAAGCCATTCTTCGGGACCGTCATTGATGTGGTTGATGAACATGGCAACCAGGTGGCAAGCGGAGAGGAGGGGACACTGGTGATTAAAACACCATGGCCGGGAATGACCGCCGGAATATACGGTGATCCGGAGCGATTTGTGGAGACCTACTGGAAAAAATATGAGCGTCAGGGTTGGTACCTTACCGGCGATTCCGCCAAAATTGATCAGGATGGCTATTTCAGGATCATTGGCCGTACCGATGATGTAATTAAGGTGAGCGGATATCGTCTGGGAACTGCTGAGATTGAAAGCGTTATGGCTAGTCATCCTGCAATCGCAGAGGCTGCAGCCATTGCTCTTCCACATCCTCTGAAAGGAAACTGTATCCATATTGTTGCCGTTTTGCGTATTGGATATACAGCGAGCAAAGAACTTGAACACCAGATGATTCAGCATATGGTTGAACATCTGGGGCCTATTGCACGCCCGGAAGAGATTACCTACACCGAGGCACTCCCCAAGACACGCAGCGGAAAAATTATGCGCAGAGTATTAAAGGCCAGGGCATTAGGATTGCCGGAGGGAGATTTGAGTACGCTGGAGGAGTAAGTATATTGTCCGCTTATTAGAGAAACGGTACCCGGATGACAATTTAGGGTGATTCATTTAAACGTTCGAGATTTGATCTGTTTCTGAAATCTTTAAGCCGGCAGACATAGTGTATAATTTTATTTTACAATGGGTGTTCAGATACTGAACACCCATTGTTTTTGGGCAATAATTGATGGGGTGATCTGTTGGTTCTTTTGGTGATAATACTTTTTATTGTGAATTATATGGGTGATTAACAATGTATTATGCGTTTTATCGCCCCCGTTTTATATCAGCTGGTTCAGCGTTAATGCCCGTGTTGCGTCAGGTATAACCTGAACGGATACTCAATACTGGATTGACTCGAATAAACTCCTGATGAAAATCAAATACCGGTTTTGCGTGATATTTTCAATATTTACAGCTATCGTTTGGCTTTTCACCGGTTTCCCAAAAATGGAAATTTTTAAGGGCTGATAGAGGTTGAATTGTAAAATAAATTATCTGATAAAAATATATTGTAAAATAAATTGTAAAATATATTGCTTGTGTAAAAATATTCTTTTATGTTTGTGGAGCAATATCGCTAATTTGACAAAGTATGAGGGTTTTCACCCTTACCATCAATAAACAAGACGCAATATGGATATACCTACGCTAATAAATTCCAGTGCCAGGATTAAGGGTGAGCTTATGTTTTCATGCGATGTGCGCATCGATGGGGAAGTTTATGGGAAAGTCGAATCAGATAAAAGTGCAATCATTGGTGCAGCGGGGTATGTTAAGGGATTTCTTCGTGCCAGGGACCTTGTCGTTTTTGGCAGAATAGAGGGGAATATAATTATTTCTGGAACCACTGTGCTGCATCCGGGTTCCTCAATTTACGGTAATTTATATACCAGGGGAATCGAAGTCAACGAGGGAGCCAATATCACCGCACGTGTGATCACTTATGATAAACTGGAAAGTTTTGATGAAGCCCAGATACACCTGGCTCAGGAGATGATCAGCATACAACAGGGAAAGAAGAATAAACGAGCCTATCTAAATTCTCAACTTGCTTTTGAAGATTATACCAAAGTCCCGAATGTTCATCATGAGCATATCTCTTTCAGGCATAAAGAGCTGTCGGTAGATCTGGAATCAAATGATAAGAATGGAGCTAATCAATTGCTATTCAGCCATTCACCTGTTGATAAGGTTGAAATTGTGACGGATGAAAAAGCAGCATGCGTTTTCTCATCTGAAATTGAATCAGATGTGGCTGTAAATGAGTTTGTTTCATCATCTGCTCCCGAAATGTTTGAGGAGATGCACCATTCCGGTCCGGAAATAACCGTTGGCGAGGCTGAATCCCCGCTCGCTGAACAAAATAGTGGGAGCGCAACAAACTCCGCAATACAATCAGCAACACCCGAAGATTCAATCGATTACTATGACAGGAAAACAATATCCCTTGCCTCCTTCCTCGGTCAACCGATCAAGGATGATGATTACGCGGATATATTTTTCAGAACCGGGAAGAAAAAAGCCTATAAACCTGAAGCCACAATCGCACCACAGGCAACGCGTAAGTTTAAAGCGAGTACAATTTTGGGGATTGAAGATATCCGGAATATCCTTAATCATGCAAAATATCCAAAAATAATCGGGATAGAAAAAAAGATAGTGCAGATAAAATATAAAAATCTGGAAATAGCCGACAATGAGGCAAG
>JAHEYS010000082.1 GCA_023251475.1 Prolixibacteraceae bacterium | reverse complement strand
CATGTTCTGGTAGCGATGAATCCTGCGGCCGTAAAGGCAAATGCTTCCTTTATGCGCCCTGGGGGAACTATCTTCTATGATGTTGACAGTTTTACCCAAAAGAATTTTGATAAGGCCAGGTTAAAAACCGACGATCCTTTTGAAGAATGTAATCTTCAGGATTATATCAAGGTGCCTGTGCCGATCACCAGCATGACCAGAGAGGCGTTAAAAGACCTTGATATCGATAACAAGAGTATACTCCGGAGCAAGAATATGTTTGCACTGGGTTTAATCTGCTGGGTATTCAGTAAACCTCTTGATTACATTGAGAAATTCATCAAAAGAAAATTTGCCAAAAGCGCTGTGGTGGTGGAGACAAACCTCAGGGTGCTGCATGCGGGCTGGAACTATGGACTGACCCTTGAACACCTCACCCCCCGGTATGTGGTTCATCCTGCTGAAATTGAAAAGGGAACTTACCGTAACATAAACGGCAATCTTGCAACGGCATGGGGCTTGCTTGCAGCTTCCAAAAAGGCAGGACTTGACTTATTTATTGGTTCATATCCCATCACCCCTGCCACTGAAATTCTCCAGGCACTTGCCGACAGGAAGGATCTTGGGGTAAAAAGTTTCCAGGCCGAAGATGAAATTGCCGGGATATGCACCGCAATTGGCGCATCTTTTGCCGGAAAATTTGCGGTGACCACAACTTCAGGTCCCGGCTTTGCCCTTAAGTCAGAGGCTTTGGGTTTAAGTGTCATGGCCGAATTGCCGCTGGTGGTGGTGAATGTACAAAGGGGTGGACCTTCAACCGGACTGCCAACAAAAACAGAACAATCTGACCTGCTTCAGACATTGTACGGAAGGAATGGGGAGAGTCCGGTAGTTGTGATTGCTGCTTCAACCCCTTCGGATTGTTTTTATTATGCATTTATTGCCGGCAAAATAGCACTTGAACGGATGGTTCCTGTTGTTCTGCTGACAGACGGATTTCTTGGTAACGGTTCTGAACCCTGGAGAATACCTAAATTCAGTGAATTGCCTTCGATAACCCCTCGGTTTGCCACAGATCCCGCCACCTTTAAACCCTATGCGCGCGACGAGATGACACTTGCCCGCGAATGGGCGATACCCGGAATGGATGGGTATCAGCACCGTATCGGGGGACTTGAGAAGGATGCAGCAGGGAATGTCAGTCATGATCCGGCCAATCATCAGAAAATGGTTGAGATCAGGGAAGCGAAAGTAAACCGTGTGGTCGATATGATTCCCTATCTCGAAGTTTATGGCGACCAGCAAGGTGATTTACTGGTTGTTGGCTGGGGCGGAACATTTGGTTATATGGAGAGTTCAGTCCGCGAAATGAGATTGAAAGGGAATAAAATTGGCTTGGCTCATTTTAACTACATCAAACCACTTCCCGGTAACACTGCTGCGGTTTTCGCCGGATTCAAAAAAATCGTGGTTTGCGAACTGAACCTGGGGCAGTTTGTAGGTTATCTGAGGGATAAAGTTCCCGGTTTTGTCTATCACCAATACAATAAGGTGCAGGGATTACCGTTTACGATGCTGGAATTAGTTGAAAATTTTGAAAAACTACTGGAGGAAAAGTGATGACTGAAATATTGGAATATACCCTAAAAGATTTTAAAAGCGAGAACGAGGTACGGTGGTGCCCTGGCTGTGGAGACCATGCCGTATTGAATTCAATACAAAAAGCAATGGCCACGCTGGGAGTTAAGCAGGAGGATTTTGCCGTTATTTCCGGGATCGGATGTTCTTCAAGATTCCCCTATTACATGAGTACTTATGGATTTCATACGATCCACGGACGGGCTGCCGCCGTAGCTTCCGGTGTGAAATGTGCCAATCCTAAACTTTGCGTTTGGGAGATTACGGGCGATGGCGATGGTTTAGCTATCGGTGGAAATCATTTTATCCATTGTATCCGCAGAAATATTGACCTCAATATCATACTGTTCAACAATAAGATTTACGGACTGACCAAAGGCCAGTATTCACCTACATCCGACAGAGGGGCGGTAACCAAAACCTCACCCCAGGGGACCATTGAGAGTCCTTTCATCCCGGGACAACTGGTCCTTGGTGCCGGAGGTTCTTTCTTTGCCAGGTGCGTGGATAATAACATCAAGCATTCTCAGGAGGTTTTTGAAGAGGCTGCTAAGCATCAGGGTACTTCTGTCGTGGAGGTTTTGCAGAATTGTGTCATCTTCAATGACGGAATTCATGCAGAAATATCAGATCCAAAAATGCGCGAGGAGCGACAGATCTTTTTGAAACACGGAGAACCAATGATCTTTGGGAACAATAAGGACAAAGGTCTGATCTTTGATAAGGCGGTTCTGAAAGTTGCAACAATCGGTGAAAATGGTATTACTCGTGATGATATTATTATTCATGATGTTACCGAGCCAAACGGATATGTGCACCAGCAACTGATCGGAATGAAGTTACCTGATTTCCCTGTGGCTATGGGCGTTATACGTGCTGTGAAAGCCCCGGTTTATGATCAGCTGATGGAGCAGCAGATTGTCCAGGTCAAAAGTAAAGCAAAAATTACATCTATAGACGAGCTGCTTGGAAGTGGCAATACCTGGGTGGTGGAATAAATTATTTAAATGATCATGAAAAGGGGCTTCGGCCTCTTTTTGCGTTTTGTCTGATTTTTTAATTAATTTTAGGAAGTCAATCTTAGTTTGTATCATCGTATGGAAGGACTGGAAAATATCTCAATATCAGCCGTTTATAAACGCAGAAAATCCGACAGGGACATCTTTCAGGAGCTGATGCCCAATAAAGTGAAAGAGGTGCTGCTTTTTGCAACTTTATACGATTCCTATGCCATTGAAAGGGAAGGGCAGTTCTCGGATAAGATTTTCGGGGAATACCTGCAGCTGAATTTATATGCAGCCCCCAGGTTTACCAGTGTCAATTCGGAAGAGGACATCATCAAAATGCTCAATACCCGTCATTTCGATCTTGCAATCATCATGGCCGGTGTCGATAAGGAGTTGCCGTTGAAAATTGTTGAGGAGATCAACAACTCAAAGCCCCGTATTCCCATCTTATTGCTTGTTAACAATAACAGCGATGTCAAGTATTTTAAATTAGCAGCGACAAGGATTCCCGCAATCGACCGCGTCTTTGTCTGGAATGGAAATTCAAATGTGTTCCTGGCAATGATCAAATATATCGAGGATAAGAAAAATGTTTCAAAAGACACCCGGCTGGGCGGAGTGAGGATCATCCTGCTTGTGGAAGATTCAATCAAGTATTACTCCCGTTATCTTCCCTTGCTTTTTGCCAGCGTTATGACTCAGACTCAGGCCCTGGTTTCAGACGAGTCGACGGACGAACTGCATAAGATATTCAAGTACAGAGCACGTCCTAAAGTGTTGCTGGTTAGCACTTATGAAGATGCATTGGAGGTAATTTACGAATACAAGGAGAATTTGCTGTGTGTGATCTCCGACGTGAAATTTGCAAAAAATGGAGTTGATGATGAAGATGCCGGCGTTGAACTGCTGAAATTTGTGAAACAAAGTCTCCGTTATCCAATCCCATTATTACTCCAATCGCACGATGTTTCAAATTCTAAAAGAGCTGAAGAAATTCAGGCCGGATTTATCAATAAGAATTCAGACACCCTTTCGCACGATATTAATAAGTTTATCAATAGCAACCTGGGATTTGGAGATTTTATTTTCAGGGATAGCGGCGGAAATCAGATTGGCGTCGCCCGAAACCTCCATGAATTTGAAAAATTGATTGCCGAAGTTCCCGTTGAGTCACTGATTTTCCACGGAAAATCGAATGATTTTTCAACCTGGCTGGTGGCGCGCGGTGAGATAAATATGGCAGAAAGGCTAATTCCCTATAAAATTGATGAATTTGATGACCCTTCAAGACTTAGGGAAATTTGTCTGCGTGTTTTCGGGGATGTACATGAAAAAAGAAATCGCGGGCGGATCATCAATTTCGATCCGCTACAGTTAACCGGAAACCGTTACATCGTCAGAATGGGGCTCGGTTCGTTGGGCGGGAAGGGGAGAGGCCTGGCTTTCATGTGTAATCTGATTGAGAATATTGACATGAAAACTTTAATTCCGGGTATTAATATCCGGATGCCGGCAACTACTGTTATTGGCGCCATCGAGTTTGATAATTTTATGGAGTCTAACAATCTGTATGATGTGGCCTATCATCAGACCGATTTCAGTCTGGTAAATGAGCAGTTTCTAAAGGCAAATCTGAGCAGTAACCTCAACGAGCGTTTGTTGCAATATGTTCGTCATGTAAGCAAACCATTGGCAGTCAGGTCTTCAGGTCTTTTCGAAGATTCATTGCTTCAGCCGTTTTCAGGCGTCTATTCAACTTTTCTTATTCCCAATAGTCATTGCGATGAAAATGTCCGTTTTGAACAGCTGCGAACCGCTGTCAAACTCGTTTATGCCTCGGTTTTCAGCGACGAAGCCCGGGCCTATTTCAATGCAGTGAATTATAAGATTGAAGAGGAAAAGATGGCGATTGTTCTTCAGCCTGTTGTTGGTCATGAATATAATCAAAAATTCTATACCCATGTAAGTGGTGTTTCTCAAAGCTATAATTACTACCCTTATTCCTACATGGAGCCTGAAGATGGATTTGGGGTAATTGCCGTTGGGTTGGGACAGGCGGTCGTGGGCGGTGAAAAAGCGTTCAGATTTTGTCCAAAATATCCTTCATTAAACAATAGCTCGATTGTTGATCAGTTGAGGGATTCACAGCGTGATTTTTACGCTATTGATATGACTCATAATGATTTTGACTTAACGATGGAAGGTGAAATGGCCGCCATAAGAAAATATAAAATTTCGGAGGCAGAACGGGATGGCATTCTTGAGCACTGCGCATCGACCTATAGCCAGGAGAATGATTATATTACCCCCGGGATAGGAACACGTGGCCCCAGGATCATTAATTTTGCAAATATTCTTGAATATCAGCATGTTCCTCTTTCGGATGCACTGATGTTGCTGATGAAGCTCTTCAAACAGGCAATGGGGGCTCCAGTCGAAATGGAATATGCACTCGATCTGAATAAAGGGGAGAACGGATGGCCAACGTTTTATCTGCTCCAGCTAAAACCTTTAATCAGGAGGGAAGCTGAGATTGAAATTGAACTTGGTACACTGGATAATTCAAAGCTATTATTATTATCCTCAAGAGGCATGGGAAATGGCCGGATTCCCGGAGTCTCAGATGTCGTTTATGTCGATATACAGCGGTTTGACCGGACTAAAACTGTTGAAATTGCAAATGAGATTGCCACGGTTAATAAAGCGCTTAATGCTGTTAATCTGCAATATGTACTGATTGGTCCGGGTCGTTGGGGCACCAGGGACGAATATACTGGAATTCCGGTAAACTGGCCTCAGATAAACAGTGCCCGGGTAATTGTTGAGATTGGATTACCCAATTATCCGCTGGAAGCGTCACTTGGCTCCCATTTTTTTCATAATGTTACCTCCATGAATGTTGGCTATTTTTCAATTCCGGATATTAACAGCGCAGACTTTGTGAAAATTGATTTGCTTGAGCAGCAGGAATTGATTTGGGAAGGGAAATATGTCAGACATGTCAGATTTAAACAGGAATTGGAAATCTTAATGGACGGCAGAAAAAGAACCGCTGTTATCAGGGTTAACGATTAAATATCTTAAACACTTTAATGGTCGTTTTGTTAAATGTTATGGCGTTGCTGCCACAGCAATTCCTAATTTAGCTTTCTTATTGTTTAATATGAGGTTATTCACAATTATATCTTCAATGGTTATTCTGGTTTTCGCTACTTCGTTTTTCGGACCGAAAATGCCGGAACCGGTATTGACCTCACGATTACCCTCCGTTTCCGGTAATATTGAAGACTTTGTCACAAAACTGGAAACTTCTGAAAAGGTCCGTCCGGGTAACGGCGCAAAGATTCTTTGGGCAAATGATTCTGTTCACAGTACGACAGATTTTGTCCTCCTTTATCTTCACGGTTTTTCGGCCAGCAGGAGGGAGGGCTATCCCGCAAATGAAGCGTTCGCCAAAAGATATCAATGCAATGCCTTTATGGCCAGGCTTGCTTCACACGGACTGGTAACCAAAAATCCCCTGATCGACATGACCCCTGACAGGTTGTATGAGTCTGCCAAGCTAGCGCTGGTGATTGCCCAAAAGCTTGGGAAAAAAGTGATCATAATGGGTACTTCTACCGGTGGAACGCTTGCACTTAAACTCGCATCCGATTTTCCGGAGAAGGTTTTCGGACTGATTCTCTATTCTCCAAATATCAGGATTAAGCAGAAAGCCTCCTTTTTATTATCAAAACCGTGGGGATTGCAGATTGCAAGGATAAATTTTGGGGGAGATTTCAGGATTTTGTCAGATGACCCTTCCTGTGAAATCTGTAAATACTGGTATTGCAGCTACAGAGCCGAAGGGCCTGTATATCTTCAGCAACTAATTGATGCTACGATGAAAGATGAAGTTTTTGCAAAGGTAAAATGCCCGCTATTTATGGGCTATTATTACAAGGACGATCAGAATCAGGATCAGGTTGTCGAGGTACAGGGGGAATTATCGATGTTTAAGCAGGTTAGTACTCCCGATTCGATGAAACGTTTAAAACCATTTCCCGAGGCCGGATCACATGTAATTGCCTGTGACCTTACTTCAAAGTGTGTAGAAAAAGTGGAATCAGCTACCTATGACTTTGCAGAAAATATTTTGAAAATGTCACCCCACTGATTGGGGGTCATCCCATTTTAAGCAGTTCTTGCTGCAATTCTTCGACGGCTATTGAACATTCATTCTCAAATCTGCTAACGTGTTGGGCATAGGTTTCAACTCCAGTTCCGTTAATAGTCCCCAGTTGTAATAATTTTAAATCGTGACCAAGATCATCCATTCCCATGATCATTACCGAAGATTTTGCTTTGTGAGCCACTTTACCTAATTCAAGATATTTCTGTTCCTCAAGATATTTTTTCATATTTCCGGTAAATTCGGGGATCTGGTCAATGAAAAGTAATATGAGTTCACGGATAGTAGCTGTATCGCCACCAGTAATATTTTGAAGATAATCCAGATTGGTAAATGACATATTCCTTTGTGATTAAAAAGCGTATAATTAAATAACCAAAAATAGTACTTTTATTTAAAATCAAAATGAGATTTGTTTTGTTTTAGTTCTGCTGAATTATTTAAGTTTGCTTTTTAATATTTAAAAATCAAAATCAGATGGTCAGAACTCCTTTTTACGAGATTCACAAGCGGTATAACGCCAAAATTGTTGAATTTGCTGGATTTGAAATGCCCGTTGAATATACCGGTATTAAAGATGAACACATGACGGTTCGAAACGGCGCCGGTGTTTTTGATGTGTCACATATGGGGGAGATTTGGGTAAAAGGGCCCGTTGCATTGCAATTTATTCAAAAGGTAACGACTAATGATGCCGCTGTTCTGGTGCCGGGACAAGCGCAATACTCCTGTTTTCCCAATGGTAAAGGGGGGATTGTTGACGACCTGCTTGTTTACTGTTTTGAGCCACAAAAATATATGTTGGTCGTAAACGCCTCTAATATTCAAAAAGACTGGGATTGGCTGGTTTCCCAAAATGACCTGGGAGCAGAACTTGAGAATGCCTCGGCTAAAATCAGTCAGCTGGCCGTTCAGGGGCCTAAGGCAACACAGATTTTACAAAAACTAACCGATACCGATCTTTCATCAATTAAATATTACACCTTCAAAGTCAGTAGTTTTGCCGGAATAGAAAATGTAATTATTTCAGCAACAGGATATACCGGTGCAGGTGGATTCGAGCTTTATTTTTATAACGAATTTGCCCAACACATCTGGGAGGCAATTTTCAAAGCCGGAAACGAGGAAGGGATTAAACCAATTGGTCTGGGCGCACGCGATACCCTCAGACTTGAAATGGGGTATTGCCTTTATGGAAATGACATCGATGATACAACCTCTCCCATTGAGGCAGGCCTTGGCTGGATCACCAAATTTACACCGGATAAGGAGTTTATTGACAGGCAGTTCTTTCTTCGCCAGAAAAGGGAAGGGGTAAGCCGACGGCTAAAGGGATTTGAGATGATCGACAGGGGTATTCCGCGTCACGGGTATGAAATTGTTGATGTCGATGGAGTTGTAATTGGCGTTGTAACCTCCGGTACGCAATCACCCGTCCTGGACAAAGGTATTGGCATGGGTTATGTCCAAAAAGAATTCAGTGACTTTGGAACGGAAATATATATACTGGTTCGAAATAAGAGATTGAAAGCCAGAATCGTAAATATGCCATTTATTTAAAACAAATTTGATTCGGAACTGAATTGCCTTAATTGTTGGGTTTCTCACCGTCAAATTAGTCCTGGAGTCATGAAGCCTCTCCAGGACTAATTTTTATGCCTGTGAATCGTTTTAAAATATTTTGTCATATATTGCACTATCAAAACTAAGCTATGCAAAAAATTACAACCTGGCTTCCGCTTTTTACCACCAATTTTCTTGGTGTATTCAATAACAATTTTTTCAAAACATTAATTTGTCTGCTCGCAATTCAATGGGTTGCCAAAGGCAACGAATCATTTATTGTCTCATTGGCGTCGGGATTATATGTTTTGTCCTATCTCTTCTTTTCTCCGTTGGCCGGAAGATTGGCAAAAACGAGGTATAAGAAGAAAATAATTATTGTTTCAAGAATATTTGAATTCTCCTTATTCATCATTGGAAGCATCGGTTTTTATATTGAAAATGTTTTTATCGTCATGGCAACTATTTTTTTGCTGGGGTTGATCAGCACGTTGTTCTCACCGGCAAAATACGGCCTGATCCGCGACATAGGGGGTAATGAGGGTATTTCATTTGGAACAGGAACACTGGAAATGTTCACATTTTTCGGTGCTTTATTGGGGCCATTACTCGCAACAATAATTTCTGACAATTATAATTTTTATTTTATGGTATTTCTGTTTTTAATAATCTCATTATCCAGTTTATATGCCATTTCTCGCTTAAAAGTTGCCGAGAGTGAACCAATGAAAAATTGTGAGGATACCATAATCCCATTTATTTTTGAATACAAAACCTTCCGGTTTGCATCAACATTGAAAGGATTGAATTTAATTATCTTTGGTTTAGCCTCCTTCTGGATGATAGGAAGTTTTCTTCAGATGAATTTACTGGTTCACTGTCCGAAAACTCTTGGGATGACAAACACCCAAACAGGTTACGTTATAACTGCTTCTGCCGTGGGTATTGGGCTTGGAAGTTACCTTGCCGGTATTATTTCAAAAGGTAAAATTGAATTAGGGTTAACACCGATTGGTGGCATCGGTATGACCATTACACTGCTGTTATTATATTTTCTCCAACCCGCCGGAATTGTATTTGGAATCCTGATCTTCCTGACAGCAATGTTTTGCGGAATTTATATGGTACCGTTAAGTGCATCTGTTCAAAGCAGTGTTGAAGGGAGAAAACAAGGCGACATGATTGCGTATTCCAACTTCGTTATTTTCTTGTTAATCTTTATTTCCGCAGCATTCTTTGCCGCTATCACCAAATATTTTGGAACAAATGCAATTTTTATCGCACTTGTTTTTCTTATTTCGATGATGACATATACAATGATTAAATATGTCCCTAATATGCTGGAACGGTTTGGAAAATTAGTCAAAGTTGCCAGAAATAGCTAAGGGGTTACAAGATGATTTATTATTCATCATCTAACTTTATGAAATAGCCATCGAAAGAATCACTGTTCGGAGATAAACGTCAATCATCCTGTTAACCGGGTTTCCTTGTGACCCATTAAAAATATTTACTCATGAAAACCATTGCCGCCATATTTCGATTTTTTCTCTCCCTTCGCTATGACGTCGAATTAAAAGGGGAAGACTTACTGAAGGGTAATTCAGCCAGGTTAATATTGCCAAATCATCAGGCGCTGGTCGATCCGCAGATCATGGGGGCTTATCTGTACAAATATATTGACGTGGTCCCAGTCGTTACAGAATCTTTTTTCAATATTCCGGTTTTGAAAACGATGTTGAAAATGGTGGGCGCTGTACCTGTTAGTGACCTGACAGCAGGCAGCCGCGACCTGACTGTTTTGGATACGATATTTAATAATGTTGTTAAGGCATTAAAAAATAATAAAAATGTACTGTTGTATCCATCCGGACAAATTGCCGGCCAGGGATATGAAAAAATCTTTAACAAACAGAGTGCCTGGATTATAACAAAAAATCTTCCTGAAAACACTCAGGTTATCGGAGTCAGAATCAGAGGTCTTTGGGGAAGTATGTGGTCACGGGCTTGGAATGGTAAGTCCCCCGATTTTTTTAAAACATTTCTGAAAGCACTTTTTTATGTGGTTACCAACGGATTCTTCTTTCTTCCACGACGAAAAGTTACAATAGAATTTTTCAATATTACCGAACAAGCAAAGGTCAAGGCAAATGAAAGTAAAAATACATTCAATAATTTTCTGGAAGAACTTTATAATCAGCCAGGGGAAGAAAAGCCATTATTTTTAAAGCACTTCTTTTTTGCTTCTGAGCTAAAACGCGAGGTGCCGGATAAAATTGAAGGTTCGGTGAACGATCTGATGAATGGTGATACCTTCGGTGACAAGGATATCCCCGATACCATTTTTAAAAAAGTAATTTCAATAATTGCTCAGACAGCAAACATCGGCGAGAGCGAAATAAAAATAAATTCAAGTTTAAATTTGGATTTAAATATTGATTCTCTGGGTCTGATTTATGTGATTGCAGAGATTGAAGACCAATTCAATGTTATCTCCCAAATGGAGGTTACAAGTCTTAAAACAACAGAAGATTTGTGCCGCGTTGCAATGGGGATAGGGATTAATGTTGAAAAATTAAAACCGAGCTACCTTCATAAATTCAATTCAGAGATTGAAAAAATAGAGGTAGATAAAACAAAAAACATCGTTGAATTATTTTTAAAAACGGCGAACAAATATAAAAACGAACCCTTCGTCTACGACAAAATGTTGGGAACAGCCACCCGCAAAGAGTTTCTCCTTAAGGCTATGGTTGTATCCAGGATTTTAAAAAAGGAGGTGGACGGGAAATATGTCGGGATCATGCTACCCGCGCTTCAAAGCACCTCGCTGCTCGTGATTGCAACTTTTTTAGCCGGGAAAATCCCGGTGATGCTCAACTGGACTGTGGGTAAAAAAGTGTTGGAATATTGCGTCGAAAGTGTTGATATCAAAAAGATTATAACAGCAAAGCCGTTTTTTGACAAAGTTGCCGATTTATTGCCGGATTCAGTTAAAGTAAAATGTATTTTTTTCGAGCAAAAGGTAAAAGAGACATCAGTTATAACTAAGCTTTCGGGTTTGCTGAATAGTTATTTGCAATTTGTTCCGAAATACAAAATGGATGATGTTGCCGTAATCCTGTTTACTTCAGGTAGTGAGGCGCTTCCCAAAGCAGTACCCTTGTCGCATAAAAATATTATTTCGGACCTGAGCGGTGCTCTTTCCATTTTTAAAATGAATAACGACAAGATATTTTTAGCTTTTCTTCCCCCATTTCATAGTTTTGGATTTACGATTTTGACAATTCTTCCATTGGTATCGGGAATTAAAGTTGCCTATACGCCCGATCCGACCGACAGCCGCGAAGTGTTGAAAATATTAAAACATACCAAAGCAAACACCGTGCTTGGTACACCTACATTTTTGAAAATGGTGCTTTCAATCGCCTCGCCAATTGATTTGAAAAGAGTTGAATTAGCATTGTCCGGAGCCGAAAGTTTACATGGTTCAATCATAAAAACATTTTATGAAAAGGCCAACGAGCATGCTAAAATTATTGAAGGATACGGAATAACCGAATGCTCTCCAATTTTAACACTCAATACGCTTGATCTGCAAAAAGAGAAAAGCGTAGGTAAATTTATTGAAGGGCTCGATTTTTTGATTGCCGATATCCATAATTTTTCACCCCTGGCACAGGGAATGGAAGGAATGATCATGGTCAGGGGTGACAGTGTGTTTAAAGGTTATTATGATAAAAATCTCGCTTCGCCATTTGAGAAAATAAACGGAATGGAGTATTACAAAACCGGCGATCTTGGTTATCTGGATGAAGATGGCTTTCTGTTTATTACAGGCCGATTAAAAAGGTTTATCAAAATTGGCGGTGAGATGATCAGCTTGCCGGCAATTGAAAATGCATTGC
Source organism: Prolixibacteraceae bacterium (assembly GCA_023251475.1). GTDB lineage: Bacteria > Bacteroidota > Bacteroidia > Bacteroidales > Prolixibacteraceae > JAAFHB01. The sequence goes on along the minus strand of JAHEYS010000082.1, from coordinate 14,035 downwards.
TGAAAAAATATGGTAGCGAAGAGAAAGTTATCCTTGCCGTTGAAGGAAACGATAGTATTGAACCGCCGCAGATTGTTTTATTTTCTACAGTTCAATTGGAAATAGGAGAAATAAACCTTTACCTAAAAGAAAACGGATTCTCAAGTCTGGTAAAAATTCATAAAATTATTGAAACTGACGAAATACCCTTACTTGGTACCGGCAAGACGGATTACAAGATTTTAAAGGAAATGATCAGGTAGAAATTATCTGCCGGATCGTAAATGGATGAACGGTTTAGGCGTTAAAAATGCCGATTATTTAACACCATCCAAGCTGTATATAATCCTTTGACTGCTCCATTTTTTAAAAAAACTTTATCCTACTTCTGACAAATGTGTTAAATTTGCAAAAGAAAGCCCGATTTTCTGGTTTTCAAATGACTTTTACACGTTAATCCGATTATCATATTTTTCAACTTTAATTTCCTTCAAATGAAAAAGCACAATTTTTATGCAGGCCCATCCATTCTTCCGGAGTATACGATTCAGAAAACTGCGGAGGCAATCATTAATTTCGCAGGTACATCACTTTCGGTTCTGGAGGTATCCCACCGGAGTAAGGAGTTTATCGCGGTGATGAATCAGGCCATCTCGCTTGTCAAGGAGTTGCTCGAAGTACCGGAAGGTTATGAGGTGCTTTTTCTCCAGGGTGGGGCAAGTACACAATTCTATATGGTTCCTTTTAACCTGCTTAAAACAAAGGCAGGTTATTACAATACGGGTGTTTGGGCATCCAAAGCCCTTAAAGAGGCGAAGTTTTTTGGTGAGGTTGTTGAAGTTGCCTCTTCAAAAGATAAAAATTACAACTATATTCCAAAAAATGTTGAGATTCCTGCTGACATCGATTATTTGCATGTAACCACAAATAATACCATTTATGGAACTCAGATTTACAAGGATATTGATTCCCCTGTTCCTTTGGTTGCCGACATGTCCTCCGATATTTTCAGCCGTTCGATCGACGTTTCCAAATACGACCTTATTTATGCAGGAGCTCAAAAAAACCTTGCCCCCGCTGGTGTTACACTTGTTATTGTCCGGAAAGATGCACTTGGAAAAGCAGGACGTCCCATTCCTACCATGATAAATTATATGACCCATATTGAAGGGGAATCGATGTTTAACACCCCTCCTTGTTTACCTGTTTTTGCAGCGCTTCAAACCTTAACCTGGTTGAAGGATAATGGCGGCATCAAAGCGATGGAAGCCAGAAATCTCGCAAAAGCAAAATTGCTTTATGACGAGATTGACCGTAATAAAATGTTTGTTTGTCCGGTTCCCGATCCCGAAGATCGTTCACGGATGAACGTATGCTTTGTGATGGCACCCGGATATGAGGAACTTGAAAAAACATTCCAGGCCAAAGCAAAAGAGCTGAATATTCTGGGAATAGAGGGTCACCGCAGTGTGGGAGGCTTCAGGGCATCCATTTACAATGCAATGCCAATTGAAAGTGTTGCCGTATTGGTAGATGCAATGAAGGAATTTGAATCCCAAAACTAAATTATGGCTGTTTTAAAACCTTTTAAAGGGCTTAGACCTCCGGTTGAACTGGCATCAAAAGTGGCATCACGCCCCTATGATGTGCTTAATTCGGAGGAAGCCCGGATTGAAGCTGAAGGAAACCCCTATACCTTGTTGCATATCATCAAACCGGAAATCGATTTTCCGGCTGGTACGGATGAACATACCGAACCTGTATACCGGAAGGCTTTGGAAAATCTTAACCTTTGGCGCAGCAAAGGATGGCTGGTTAAGGATGAAAAAGAGTTTCTGTATATTTATGCACAAACTATGGATGGCAGAACCCAGTATGGCATTGTGGGATGTGCCTCAGTTGACGATTACCTCAACGGGGTGATCCGTAAACATGAGCTGACCCGTAATGACAAGGAGGAGGACCGCATGAAGCATGTCCGGGTTACCAATGCGAATATGGAACCGGTATTTTTTGCCTACCCGGCCTTAAAAGATCTGGATACTATCGTAGCAGGGATTGTTACTTCTCAACCTGCTGTTTATGATTTTGTTGCCGAAGATGGTTTCGGTCACCATTTCTGGCTGGTGGATGACGAACAGACAATTGCAAAAATTGTAACACTTTTTGCTGCAATTCCTGCTACCTATGTTGCCGATGGTCATCATCGCACTGCTGCAGCAGCGCTTGTTGGTAAGGAGAAAAGGGAGAAAAATCCGAATCACACAGGAGATGAGGAGTATAATTTTTTCCTTGCTGTTCATTTTCCTGATAACCAATTGAAAATCATCGATTACAACCGGGTGGTCAAAGATCTTAACGGTCTGACGGCGGCAGAACTTGTTGCCAGAATTGGTGAGGACTTTGAAATTCAGAAATCGGGAAGTGAAATCGTTAAGCCTGATCAACTGCATACCTTCACCATGTATCTCGAAGGGGAGTGGTACCGGCTCAAAACCAGGCAGGGCCGTTATGACGATAGCGATCCAATTGGTGTTCTTGATGTTACGATATTGTCGGATCTTATTCTGAATAAAATATTGGGAATAAAAGACCTGAGGACGGATAAACGGGTCGATTTTATTGGCGGTATTCGCGGTTTGGGCGAATTAAAAGCAAGAGTTGATTCTGGTGAAATGAAAGTTGCGTTTGCCCTCTATCCGGTTTCGATGAAACAACTGATCGATATTGCCGATTCGGGAAATATTATGCCTCCAAAAACCACATGGTTTGAACCAAAACTCAGATCGGGTTTGGTTGTGCACGAACTGGAGTAATCCTATCATTAAAGGCGGCCCGATCGGGCCGCCTTTTTAATTAAAATAGTTATTTCCAGGAGTTTTGTGAACTTCTGTTGAGTAATCGTCGTTCAGAAGACAATATTTACTATAATTGTATATTATTTAAATTACCCATATTATGAAAAAGCAGATAAAAAACGCAAATTCCTCATTTTGGTTTTCAGTTTCCGGAACAGTGATTATAGTTGTTTTTGCTGTTTCTTGTTTTATTTCTTCGGCAAACGCTGCTGCCAGGCAGGGATCAAAATTCGGTGGGGTTCAGATCGGTACGATTACCTATAGTTTCAGGAGTATGCCCGACCAATCACTCCCAGGAATGCTTAATTATGCCGTTCAATCGGGGTTAAGTTCGGTAGAGCTGATGGGTGGCGCAGTTGAACAATACGCGGGAATCCCGCAGGTAAAAGATCCACAGGTAATCCGGAAGTGGCGTTCTTCTGTCTCCATGGACAAATTTAAAGCGATCCGCAAAATGTTCAAAACGAAAGGGGTAAAAATTGATATTCTGAAATTGGGTGACAGTGGGTGGTCTGATGAAGAAATCGATTATGCTTTTAATGTTTGTAAGAGTTTAGGTGCCAGAGGCATTACCATGGAAATATCGGAAGATGCCGCTAAAAGGATGGTTCCATTTACTGAAAAGCATAAACTTTTTGTCATTTTTCACAATCATGGGCAACCGGGAAATCCAAATTTTAGCTTTGACAAAGTACTGGCGTATGGCCCAAGGTTGATGCTTAATTTCGATGCCGGTCACTATTTTGGTGCTACTGGATTAAATCCCTGTTTATTAATAGAGCGGCTCCATAACCGTATTGCCAGTATCCACATCAAGGATAAAACCGGGCCAAAGGCTTCTAATCCCAATAAAAATCAACCATTCGGTCATGGTGATACCCCTGTAATTGAAATGCTTCAGCTGGTTCAGAAGAATAAATGGCCGATCACCTGCGATATAGAATTGGAATATGCCGTTCCGGAAGGGTCGGATGCAGTAAAAGAGGTGACCAAATGTCTTGAGTATTGCCGCAATGCCCTCGTACCGGTAAAATAGCCAGGTATTTGATCGCAACGGAATCAATGTATTACAGAGGACAAGTAAATCCTTTGTAATACATTGATTTATCTGGTTTGAGGTTGGAGTTTCATAACTCCCGGATACTTTCCGGGAAACTCAACTTTCATGATGAAAAATAATCAATCAACGCATTTTTCCCGGCGTAAATTTTTGGCAACAGGTTCGGTTATTTCCGGAGGATTTTTATTATCCGGAAACATTAGTTTCGCCAAAACAGGAATTGAACCTGAAGGCAAACGTGCCCTGACTTTTTGCCATTTCCCGGATGTTTTACATACTTATATCTGGCGAAACTGGAACCTTGTCCCGCTTAGCCGGCTTGCAAAAGTGGTAAGGGCGACATCCGGTGAACTGCTTTCAGTTGCGAAATCGATGGGATTACCGGAGCCTTCCCCTATTTCAGCCGATCATCAACGGCGAAGTTATCTTACCGTTATCCGACGAAACTGGCACCTTTTACCCCGCGAACAGCTATTGGAATTATTGAATTGGAGTGATGAACAACTCACTTTTACACTTCAGGAAGATGATTTTTTTTATATCAAGCTGGGGAGTCTAAAGCCTGTCTGTAAACCAGTTCTCTTTGTAAAGCAAGATCATGATGCTGAGATTAAATCGGCATGGATCAACGGAGTTCTTCATCAGGAATTTCCTGACGGAATTCCTGCAATGGAAGAATCCTTATTCCATTTTGTTTCCGAATTATCCACCCCTCCTGAAAAGGGAGAATCACAGGTTTTCACCGGCTCATCGGGTTTTTCTCCCCGTTTTGGATATTCCTATTTTGCCCTCTTTGGAGATCCACTTCTTGAGCCCGAAACAGATCCCTTGCCTGATGGCTATCTTGCACGGATGGTGGCCTCCGGAATGGATGGCGCCTGGATGCATCTGGTGCTTTCAAAAATTACACCTTTCCCATGGGATACCTCAGTAAGTAACAAGTGGGAACAACGCCTTGAAAATCTCAAAAAACTGGTTTTCCGTGCTAAAAAACAGGGGATTGGAATTTATCTTTACCTGAATGAACCACGGAACCTCCCGCTCCGGTTCTTTGATCAATACCCCCATTTGAAAGGGGTAACCAGTGGAAATCAGGCATCCCTGTGCACAAGTCATCCGGATGTGCAAAAGTATTTAATAGATTCGTTGGCCCTGATCACGGCATCAATTCCTGACCTTGCCGGGTTTTTTTCCATTACCGCATCTGAGAATCCCACCAATTGCTGGTCGCATAGTAAAGGGGGCGGATGCCCGCGTTGTAGTAAACGGACCGCGGCTGAGGTCATTTCGGAATTAAATATTTGTTATCAAAAAGGTATCGGGAATGGTATCCAAAATTATGAGCAGACTTCGGGGAAAATATCCACCGGTAATACTCCCAGGTTAATCGTTTGGGATTGGGGCTGGCATGATGACTGGGTAGAAGATATTATTCGTTCGCTCCCTAAGCAAGTGGCATTAATGTCTGTGAGTGAATGGGATCTGTGCATAGAAAGGGGTGGAATAAAAGGAAAAATAGGTGAGTACTCAATTTCAGCTGTTGGGCCGGGACCCCGGGCTCAGCGCCACTGGAAAATTGCCCGTGATTGCGGACTGAAAGTTGTGGCGAAGATTCAGGCAGGCAATACCTGGGAAATAGCCGCTGTTCCCTATATTCCCGCGATGGAAAATGTGGCAACACATGCTGAAAATCTTCGGAATGCCCATGTAAACGGATTAATGTTGGGCTGGACATTAGGTGGTTACCCCTCTCCAAACCTTGAAATTGTGGCGGCTATCGGAAATGAACCGTCACTGACTGCACTGATGGCAATGGAATTGGTCGCAAAGCGTCGTTTTGGTAATGCAGGACCTGCAGTTGTCAGGGCATGGAGAAGCTATAGCATAGCCTTCAGTGAATTTCCTTTTGGTTCTGGCTTGTATTTTGCCCCGATGCAGGTTGGACCGGCGAATCTGCTTTGGGAAAAACCGACTAACTATAATGCCACAATGGTGGGTCTGCCTTATGATGCTGTGGTAAATTGGATTGGAAACTATCCAGTTAAAGTTTATATTCATCAGTTGCAGCGAATTGCGGACGGATTCGATCAGGGCTTAACAGAACTTCATCGACAAATAAGCGGATTAATCCTTACTGCCAAAGAGCGGAAAGCGTTGGTTCGTGAATGTAATGTTGCAGATACAATTGCCATCCATTGTCGAAGCGTTGCTAATCAGGCAAATTTTATAACACTCAGAGAAAGTGTTATTTCTGTAAAAAATAGTGAGGATCGCTGGAAAGAGATCGGTGAGTTGGAAAGTATCCTGCATCAGGAAATTATTTTGGCAAAAAGAATGTACGCTTTACAATGCAGAGATTCGAGACTTGGTTTTGAAGCATCCAACCACTATTTTTATACCCCTGCAGACCTGATCGAGAAGGTGTTGAATTGCCGGGATCTTTTGGACAGATGGTTGCCCGGTTTAAGAAAGTAGGCTTATTTTTTTGCCTTCTTCTTTTTGCTGAGTTGAAACAGATAAGTCATTTTAACCTGTGCACCATTGAGTTGCGACATTTTGTAGGTATAGGTCTTTGTACTGAAAAGATTGGGAAGACTGTAATAGGCCCGACCCTCCAGCCCAATGGCTCCCCCGCTTTTTAAATGGTATTCCATTCCAAGACCCGCAGTGAAAAGAAAATCGAGCTGCGTGTCGACAGGTTTTCCAAAATATTCACGGTATCCGGTTTCTCCGGGATTTATTGTTCTTTGAGGATTAAACTGCGCACTTTCCGAAATCATATAGGCCATCTCGGGTCCAAAATTGAGTGTAAATCGCATAGCCTTCTGTCCGATATTAATATGGGTCATCACCGGTAAGCTGATATAATTCAATCTTCTGGAATAACCGGCAGAATCCTCCTTCCACCCTTTTTGGGTATAATTAACTTCCACCTGAAATCCGATATGTGGTTCAGAGATTAGCCGGAACATAATTCCACCTGCATTACCCTGATAAAAGGATTCGATGATGTTTGGGTAAAACCGAACCTTTGTAAATGTCATTCCCCCTGTGACTCCCATATAGAGTTCTGTCTTAAAATCCTTCGCCTGGCCAAATGCAGTAATTGAACATCCGGTAATCAACAATATAATAAGGTATTTCTTCATTCGACTGTTTGTGGTTCAAACCAAATTTGTTCGGGTGTAAAGATAAAAAAAATAGTGTGGATGGCTCAATTGCCTGCCAGATACCTTTACAAATTTTGTACAGCGGGATTGGCTGGAATACGTCGCTTTTTTATAAATTTGAATGAAAATTCAGCATAATGACTATTGAATATAACTTGAATAAGATCCGTTCCTTATTGCCTTCTGGTGTTCAGCTTGTTGCCGTTTCAAAAACCAAAAGCAATGAGGAGATTCTGGAGGCTTACCGGGCAGGTCAACGGATCTTCGGGGAGAATAAAGTGCAGGAACTTGTGCGTAAATGGGAATTGTTACCCAAAGATATTGAATGGCACTTTATCGGTCATCTGCAATCGAACAAGGTGAAACTTATTGCCCCCTTTATTGCGATGGTTCACTCGGTTGATAGTGATAAGATTTTAAAGACCATCAATGAGGAGGGGGGAAAGGCAGGAAGAATTATCCCCTGTCTTCTTCAGTTTCATATTGCCAGCGAGGAGAGTAAATTTGGGTTTTTACCCGGTTCCTTCGGTCAAATGTTTTCTTCGTCTGAATTGGATAAGCTGAAGCATGTAGTTATCTCTGGCGTAATGGGTATGGCAACGTATACAGATGATGTAGTTCAGGTTAACAAAGAGTTTTCCACCCTTCGTGAAATATTCGGTAAATTGAAAAAAGATTTTTTCCAGGATAATGATCGTTTTAGTGAAATCTCCATGGGGATGTCAGGCGATTATCTTCTTGCCATCGAAAACGGAAGTACCATGATCAGGGTTGGGAGTACGATTTTCGGAGAACGGAGTAATATTGGGATTTGATATACTACAGAGCATGCTTCTCAGAATAAATAATTGAAAAATTTACTCGTAATATTACTGCTAATTGATCTTTTCGCTGTTATTGCCAAAGGGGCAGATCCTTTTTCAATAAAACTTAATAACAGTTTCCCGGTTCAGTTTTGTGTAGACCCTGTGTACGTGGCAAAAGATCTTACCATCGAAGGAAATCCCAATATTCAGGGGATGAAAATTTCGTTTACCCAGGGCTATAATGCCGGAGAGGATGAGTTGGTCTATTCAGGCACTAAATTGATTAGCAGTAATCCTACACCTGGAACTTTATTATTAACCGGCAGTACAATCATTCAGGACTATATTGATGCCATTCGCCTCATTACCTATAAAAATAGTAAAAGTCAACCCACTGTGGGTATCCGGAAAATCACAATCTCTTTGGATGATGTGGATTACCTTCCCGAAACCGGCCATTTTTACCGTTATATTTCCAAACCCGGGATTTCATGGACGAATGCCAGCATTGAAGCCGCTTCAGATCCCATGGTGTATTATGGGTTAAGGGGCTATCTTGCAACCATTACAAGTAAGGCTGAAAATGATTTTATCAAATCGAAAACTACAGGTGTCGGATGGATAGGAGCCTCTGATGCTGCCGTGGAAGGGGAATGGCGCTGGGTTACCGGTCCGGAAGGCTTAAGCGGTGGTCTTTTGTTCTGGAAAGGGACTGGCTACCTGGCTAAAACAAATCCCACAAATTATGGATCGGTTAACGGCGCTTATCACAATTGGAACAGGTGGGATACACCTTATTCTGCGTCACTTGCCGCGAGTACATGGGAACCAAATCAATCTGGGGAAGAAGATTATGCCCATATCACGGTGTTTCCAGGTAATCTGAATGATTCCTATAAATGGAACGATCTTCCAAATGCAGGGGGAAACGGAGATTACGCCTCAAAAGGTTATTTAATTGAATGGGGTGGAAGTGCTGGTGAGCCTTTACTTAATTTAACCGCAACACTTGATTTGCAGGTGAATACAATGCTTTTTAAAACCGGTACAATTTCAGCCATTTGTGAAGGAGATACCGTAAGATTGAATCAGCCTGACTCAAATACCATTCCGGGAACCTATTCATGGACACCAGCCGGATCACTTTCAGCTCCGGCAATACCCAACCCATTGGCATCTCCAACAATTACAACATCTTATACCGTGATTGGCACACGCGGAATTTGTGTCGATTCGGCGCATTATATCGTACCGGTAAACCCAAAACCGGTATCTTTACTGAAACCGGAAGAAAACATCTGCATTGGAGCGCAAATTACCCTTGACCCGGGAAGCTTTAATAGCTATAATTGGAGTAATGGTGGAAAAAATCAAACAATTACGGTTGGAACGCCAGGCGATTATAAAGTTACATTGACTACCGACAAGGGATGCGTGGGTTCATCCTCCTCTAAAGTTATCGTTCATGAATATCCTGTAATTGATCTCTCCAAATTGGATACATTGACTTGCGGTGATCCCAGATCCACCTTGGTCACTATTACCACAAATGGCAATAGCTATTCCCTGGTTAGTGCTGATGGGAAGGCCATAATAAATGGATTAAATGTAAGCGCTCCCACTGATGGCATTTATCCGATTGTTTACACCTCGGCAATTTATCCTTCATGTGCTGTTCAAAAGAATTTTAAACTCTCGTTTTTTAAGACTCCCAAAGTCGATTTTACCGTGAATGCCAAAAAATGTTCCGGATATAACCTCGATGTGAGTTATGTGGGAGATGCTGATCCGGCCAGGGCCAACTTTAAATGGGAATTCGGGGGTGAAGTTATTGCAAATGCAACCGGAGTCAGTTCTCTTATTGTCCCCCTGGGGATAAACCGTTCGCAAAGAGATCTTTCCCTGACAGTAATGCAGGATGGTTGCAGTAATAACTTTGTCCAGAAAAATATTTTGGTTATTCCCAATCTGGATATGAAAATCGTTGATAGTTTGGGGTGCGAACCTTTCAACGCCGAATTTATTGCACATAATACTGAAGTGGTTAACTACGATTGGGATTTTGGCGATGGGTCACCGGTTTCCAGAATGGATGATCATCCGTTCCATGTCTACCAGAATTCGGGATTCTATAATGTCAAATTAAAAGTCACCACTATTGTGTCAACAGGTGAGGGGTGTACCAATGAAGTTAAAATAGATAGCATGGTCCATGTGGCGCCAATTCCGGATGTTTTATTTTCACTTTCACCCGGCGAATGTCTCAGTCCGGGAGTAAACGAGATTTCCTATACCGGTATTATTGGGACAGACAGGGACAAATATTACTGGGACCTGACCCGTTTTGATCCATCGGAGGTGATCCTTAATCCGGCTCAAACCAAAGGTCCGTTCCGGTTTGATCTGATGACGCAGCCACAGGTGAGCCTGGGACTAAAAGTAATTTCTGAATTTGGGTGTGAAAGTGCACTTAAAAATATAACCATAAAGCGTAAACCCGATTTTACGATTGAATCGGACCTTTTCGCCGGCTGTATCCCTTTTGAACCATTATTGTCAGGTAAGATAAAGGAAAGTGACAAGGTTGATCAGGTTGATTTTTTATGGGATTTCGGGGATGGTTCCACCGGAGGCGGATCACCGGTTTCACACCTCTACGACATTGCCGATAAAAGATATACGGTTACCTTATCCGGAAAGTCAACGTTAACAGGATGTGAGAATAGGGTGGTAATTAATGATTCTGTGCGAACTTACCCAAAGCCGGTTGCTGCGTTCAGTATGGATAATAGTATTGTTTATAACGATGCCCCAACTGTTAATTTTACCAACAGCAGCACCGGGTCGACAAACTGGCTGTGGGATTTTGGCGACCAGCTAACTTCAACAGCTAAAAATCCTTCACACGATTATCATGTTACAGGATATAAAACCGTTTTACTGGATGTTTCAAATGAGTATAACTGTAACGATACGGTTTCGCACCACCTGCTTATCGCATTTGACCATATATTTCCACCGAATGGATTTTCGCCAAATGCTCCTGATGTCATTGACCGGGTGTTTCTGCTTAATTCGGTGGGTATTATTCCCGGAGGATACCATTTTACCGTACTTAGCCGGTGGAATGACCTTGTCTTCGAGGCAAGAAATGAAATAAAGGGTTGGGATGGCAGGATGAAAAACGGCAACTGGGCCCCGGCGGGTACTTACGTCTGGATTCTTGATTTTACCGATTTTCTGGGCCGGAAACATCGTCAGAGCGGATCCGTCACACTTGTATATTAAGAGGAGAAAATGGAATTAAAGCGATTAACCTCCCGATTTTCCACAGAGAAAGAAAAAATTAACAACCCGAAAAAGACTATTAATTTGAAGGTGAAGTTAGCAATACTAATTATTTTTGAATTTATAATGGTTTGTGCGAAAGGTGCTGATCCATTTGTAATTAACCTCAACAATAATAGTGCTTCCTTACACTACTGCAACAATCCGGTTTTAGTGGCAAAGGACCTTACGATCGAAGGAATCCCCAATATTCTTGGGATGAGAATCTCCTTTAGCGAAGGTTTTATTGTTGGCGAAGACGAGCTCTTTTATTCAGGAAAGCTGACCCGGAGTCAGCCCTATCCTGGAACGCTGGAATTATCAGGTGGTGCCTCCGTTCAGGATTATGTCGATGCCATCCGCACGATCACCTATAAAAACGGTAAGAACGTGCCAACCTTAGGTGCAAGGAAGATCACAATATCCTTAAGTGATGTTGATTATCTTCCTGCTACGGGTCATTTTTATCGCTTTGTGAGCCATTCACGGATAACATGGATGAATGCTAAAGCCGATGCCGAATCGGGTACCATGATGTACTATGGTTTGAAGGGATACCTGGCAACGATTACCAGTCAGGTTGAAAACGATTTTATTAAACTTAAAACCAAAGGGGTTGGCTGGATCGGTGCATCCGATGCCGGTGCTGAGGGGGAATGGCGTTGGGTAACAGGCCCGGAAGGACTGGAAGATAATGGCAAAGGTCGTCTGTTCTGGTTTGGTAAGGGTATTGATTACACGAATAATGTCAACGGTGCAGGACCAAATCAGGGCCGGTTTAATAATTGGAATACCAATGAGCCGAATGATACGGGTAATAATGAGGACTATGCCCATATCCTGTATTCCCAGCCACAGTCATCAAATCAGCTTCGGTGGAATGACCTTCCAAATACCGGGGGTAATGGATCAAACGATACGCCCCAGGGATATTTAATTGAATTTGGCGGATATCCGGATGATCCCCCATTGCAACTTTCTGCAACCATTGATTTATATGTGAACACCCTGACTTTTAAAACAGGGAATATCGCTGCAATATGCCAGGGAGAAAGTCTCATGTTGAATCAGCCTGATATAAATACTGTGCCCGCCACCTATTCCTGGTCCCCCGCTGGTTTACTCTCCAACGCTGCCCTTGCAAATCCGGTTGCGACACCCTCTGCAAACACTACTTTTATTGTCAGAGCTTCCCGCGGATCCTGCATTGATTCAGCCCTTTTTATTGTCCCGGTCAATCCAAAACCTAAAGTGTTGTTCTCGATTGATTCCATAAAATGTTATGGATATAATCTTGATGTCGCCTATATGGGCGATGCCAATCCTGCGATTACGAATTTTATGTGGGTCTTTGGGGGTGATACCATTGCTTATGGTACCGGGCGTTCCGGTGTAAATATACCGCTCGGAGTTAACCAGTCGAAACGTAATCTGACCCTTAAGGTTGAGCAATATGGTTGTGTAAACAGCGATTCAATCCGGAATATCCATGTTATACCTTCACTGAACCCATGGACGGTTGATAATTCACTGCTTTGTCTGCCGGAATCGTTTGCCTTTTCGGTGACCAATCCTGATCCGGCAGTTCGCTATGACTGGAATTTTGGCGATGGGGGAAAAGGGACAGGAACTAACCCAACCCACCATTATCAGCAATCGGGACATTATGATATACAGCTGACAGTTACGAACACCCAAAATTGCTCCAATACCGCCTTAATCAAGGAAATGGTCCATGCGGCTCCTGTTCCGTTAGCTGCCTTCAGCATGACCGATTCGATCGTTTACAACTACCAGCCAACGGTAAGTTTCTTCAATAACAGCGTAGGCGCTTACACTTTGTTGTGGAACTTTGGTGATGGCACGATCTCCGGAGATGAAAATCCGGTACACAATTATGAGGTTCCCGGTTATAAAAAGGTTTTTTTAAAGGTTTCAAGTGAATTTAATTGCAAGGACTCAGTTTCACATCAGGTTCTGGTTGCTTTTGATCGTATTTTCCCTCCCAACGGTTTCTCGCCAAATGCACCTGATGTTTTTGATCGGGTATTCCTGCTTAATTCTGTGGGTATTACCCCCGCAGGGTATCATTTCACGGTTCTAAGCCGATGGAATGACCTGGTCTTCGAGGCAAAAGATGAAATTAAAGGGTGGGATGGCAGAATGAAAAACGGCAACTGGGCCCTGGCGGGTACATACGTCTGGATTCTTGATTTTACCGATTTCCTGGGGCAGAAACACCGGCAGTCAGGAGCGGTTACCCTTATTTATTAGCGCTTTTATTATCAGGTATTGTAAACAAAAATACTGCTCGTTCTAAGACTTTAGACTGCCAAAGATTTTTTTTATTATCATAAATGCGATAGTTGCATTTTATTTAAAATCAAGTAAATTCATGGCCAAATTTAACACGTAATTAAATTGGCCCGGTTTATCCTGTTTATACTTTTAGTGAATGCTTTGGCAGTCTCAGGCGGAAATGACTCCTGCCGAAAATCTACCGAAGGGAACGACTTTTGGTTTGGCTTTATGGAGGGTCGGAACTACCAGGCCGGACATTATGATGAGATCACCCTTTCCTCTTCCTATACCTGCAATTACAAGATTTATATTGGTAAATCGTCCATAGCTTCCTATACAGGAACCGTATCTCCAAATATACCCCTGAAAATAATGATTGACTGGAAATTGGTTGAAGCTACTGGTTCAGAGACGATCCAGGAAAAGGCTATTCACCTGGTCTCAGACAATCCAGTTAATGTTTATGCCCTTAACTGGAGCGATGCTTCTTCTGAGGTGGCATTGATCTATCCCACCACCTCACTTGGGAATACC
>JAHEYS010000327.1 GCA_023251475.1 Prolixibacteraceae bacterium | reverse complement strand
TTTTAAAAATCTGTCCATTCAGGCTGGGTTTAGCGGTGTAAAGATCCGATTTCAGAACGAATTATTAGCGAACCTGGCAATTGTCTTGTTGGCTGATACCTCGGGGGATGGTTATTTTACCCAGTTGCAGACTTACTATACCAAAGCCCCTTCCGGCTCTTTCTCCTACAGAGGGATGGCCCCTGTTAAAAAAACTTTTAAAGTGTATCTGAGGGATCGGTGGAATAATAAATCTGACACGCTAACTTCTGAATTAACGCCATTGTTTGAGGAACTTGTCCCCAAACCCTTTCTTTCAGTCAACCTGCCGGGAGATACCAATTCGCCTGTTGCTGCAGGTTATAATGTAGAACAAATGTGGAATGGCATCCTTGGAACAGGGATATTCGCCTCCCCCTGGACCAGTAAAATACCTCAGTGGTTTACCTTTGATTTAAAACAAAAGGTGGTGATTAGCCGGCTTAAAGAACATCAGCGGGCGACAAACTACACCTATACAGGTTCGAATGTCAAATCGTTTGAGTTATGGGGAAGTACAAACCCCGATGCTGACGGCGGTTGGAAAAACTGGTCAATGTTAGGTACATTTAAATCTTTAAAACCTTCAGGCTTACCCCTGGGTCAGATGACTGCTGAAGACTATGCATATGGCTATACCAATGGCGAAGACTTCGAACTGGATTCAGATGTCTTCCCGGCCGCGAAACAGGAAGTGCGTTATCTCCGTTTTAAAACCACTGAAACATATGGCGGAGGCGTACAGGTTACGATTTGTGAAATTACCTTTTGGGGACAAATCAATAAAAATTGAGGTATAAATACATAATGATATGAAGACGAAATTTTATTTATATTTGGTATTGACGATCGGCATCTTTATCTCCCTGTTCCCTGGCTGCAAAAAAATGGACGCCACTTATAAGAAGTTTGTGGTTCCTGCAGGAATCACTTACCCCGGTAAAGCAAATAATCTGGTTGCTCATTCAGGGATTAACAGGATTCAACTCTCATGGCTCAGGGGGACCGACCCTAAAGTTGTTAAGGCCCGTATTTTTTGGAATAACTACACCGATTCTGTCGAGGTGGCAATTTTGGCCAATCAGGAATCAATTAGCTATACCATTGAAAACCTTCCGGAAAACACCTACTCTTTTATTGTTAAAACCTATGATATTAATGGAAATGTCTCGATTCCGGTTGAGGCAATCGGCACTTCCTACGGTGAAAGCTATAAAAAAACGTTGCTTAATATATCTGTCAGTAAAACGACCATCAGCGTAGGCGATAGTCTGGCGGTTACCTGGGGTGCAGCTGATATTACCAATGGAGCGATTTTTACCGAACTGAGGTATACGAATCAATCCGGTAAGACTGTTATTAAACGAACATCAATAAATCAACCAATTACAGCTATTCCCGATTTCAGCGGGCCAACTTTCGAGTACCGGACCATCTTCCTCCCAAATTCATTCGCAATCGACACCTGTTATACCTCCTATTCTGTGTATAACGATATCTATTTACTCCTTAAAAAGGGTATGACGATTACTGCTGATGTTTTTGAACCGACAGCGCAGCTTCCAAATGGCGCACCGATTTTTTTGCTGGATGATAACCTGGAAACTTATTGGCATTCGCAGCAAAACGCTACGCTTAAATATCCGCATTGGCTTGCGGTTGATTTGCAAAGGGCAGTTTTCATACAGAAAGTGGTGCTGAATGCAAGGACTTCCAATTTCAGTAATAATTTTACAGCATTTACCATTCAAAAGAGTACAGATGGGATAAACTGGGTAGATTGCCAGTCATATACTTTTGGAACTGCCACCGGACCTCAAACCTTTACATTGACAGCACCTGTCACCACAAGGTATATCCGTTTTTATCTGACCAAAGGGCCTCAATATTATGCCCACCTCGCCGAAATTACAATTTGGGGATACTAATTTGAAATAACCGCCTTTTCAGGTCGGTGATCTATTTGATGAATGACCATGCGGGGATGCTTACTTATCTGGTAACTCATTTCCGTGTGGTCATTTAAAATTTGGGTAACCCGCCATTTTTCTGATAGGGGTTCCTGTCAGTAGTAAGAATAATTTACTCTTGATTCTGGGAGATCGCTGCCATCGATCCGTTACAAGCAATCAGCAAATCGTTAGGCGCCAGTTTCAACTGCATCCCCCTAACCCCTGCACTGATATAGATAAAGGGTTGTAGAAATGCCGATTCATCGATAAATACCGGGAATTGTTTTTTCATTCCGAGCGGCGAACACCCGCCCCTGATATAACCTGTCAGCGGTTCAAGATCCTTCATCCTGATCATTGCCACCTTTTTATTACCGCTTGCCAATGCCGCTTTTTTCAGATCGATCTCTCCGCCTCCCGGGATTATACAGACTAAATTTCCGTTTTTATCACCTTCCAGAACCAGGGTTTTAAAAACCAGGGCGATGGAAATCCCGGCTGTTTCGGCCAGGTGAACTGCACTTAAGTCCGATTCATCAGCATGGTATTCAAGTAATTCGTAATTTATCCTTAAACGGTCAAGAATTCTGGCAGCATTTGTCTTCTTCATAATTTTAGCGTTTTAAAACCATATCTCCGCATCAGCGTAGCGACAGAAGCAATTTGAAGGACCTCACCAATTGTTCAAAGTTTGATCTGAATGTGGAAGATCCGGCAAATTTAACTCTAAAATTGCTTGTTAAATGATTATACTGCCCAAACCCAGGGATAAAAATTCAGAAACATTTAACATTAAGGAAACGTTTTATGTGTAAAATGTTTCCTTTCTTTGCCCCTGAATTTTTTTGATAATTAAAACAAAAGATGAGTAATGAATTAAACATACCGGATGAGAAGTTCGCATTGATGCTTGAACAAATCAAGGAGCTGTTTTTTGAATTCGGGATTAAGAATTTAAATATGGATGATATCAGCCATAAGCTGGGTATCTCGAAAAAAACACTTTACAGGTTTGTCAAGAGTAAAGAGGATCTGATTACACGAATCTTTGAATATGATCAGGTCAAATGGGCCGAAGCAATGAATATCATTGGTTCTCAGGAGGTAAACGCGATTGAAAAGCTTTTTAAAGTGAGCCTGTTGGTTTATGAGGAGATGAAGCGCTTTAACCCGATGTTATTGTTCGAACTGCGAAAATACTACGAATCTCTTTATAATGAGTTTCATAACCAAAAATTAGATCATATCTCCAGGTCGATGCGAATCAATCTTAAGAAAGGAATTTCAGAGGGGCTCTACCGGAATGATCTCAACATTGAAGCGGTTGTAGCTATTTACATGAATTACCTCGTCGAGATCCATAATGCACAGGTGTGCAGGGTTGCAGAAGTCACTTTTGACGAACTATTCAGGGTGATGTTTGAAAATCACATCCGGGCAATTTCGACACCTGAAGGTGTAGCATATTTCGAAAAGAGAAAAAGAGAGATTACAGAAAATTTAATTAAAAATAATAACTAAAAAGGAATCATATGTTTTTAAAGAAATTCCAGATGATGTTATTGATCCTCCTTACTTTTGGGGTGGTGAAGATAACTGAAGCGCAGGATACCCTCCGTCTTTCGCTGAATGATGCACTGAAGATAGCTCAGGAGAAAAACCTGAATATTAAAAACTCACAGCTTGACCTGAAAATTGCACAAAAGAAAATTTGGGAAACGATAGCAATTGGCTTGCCGCATATTGATGGAACCGCTAAATATCAGTTGATTCCCACAGTCCCTACTTTACCGGCATCGAATTTCGATCCCAATGCAGCCAAGGATGCAGTAATCGAACTTGGTGTAAAACAGAATATTGTATATGACTTGTCTGTTTCTCAGCTTATTTTTAACGGGTCATACCTCATTGGTTTAAAGGCATCGAAAGTGTATTATAACTTTTCGGAACAGTCGCTCGAAAAGGCGATGACCGAAATCAACGAGTCGGTGACCAACACCTACTATATGATTCTTGTTGGGCAGGAGAGCCGGAAAGTATTAAAAGTAAATCTTGAAAATGTTAACAAAACTTTTGGCGATATTAAAGAGATGTACAAGCAGGGTTTTGTAGAAAAGACGGATGTCGATCAGCTGGAACTGACTGCAAATACAATCACCAATGCAATTGTTCAGATTGACAATAATCTCGAAATGGGTAAAAGATTGTTAAAGATTCATTTGGGACTTACCGTAGATGCCGGTATCGTGCTTACCGATCCGTTGGGAATGGATGAGGCCCAGGTTACAAAGCTTACTGCCTTATCTCGTGAGCCTTTTATCCTGGAGAAAAATGTTGATTTTAAATTACTGACCACCAGTGAACTGCTGGCAAAATATGATTATCAAAGGGAAATCACAAATTCATTGCCTTCAATTGCCGCTTTTTATAACCACCAGGAAAAATGGAAAACACCCATATTTGATTTCTCTCCCAAAAATGTATTTGGAATCAATCTAAGTCTTCCCATTTTCAGCAGTGGTCAGCGGAATGCAACGGTTTCGCAGAAAAGGATGACCTATGAAAAGGCAACCAACACAAAACTTTATGTCGGAAACACCCTTTTAATGCAGTCGGATCAGTATCTGAATGACCTGCGGACAAAACTCGATAAGTTTCAGATTCAGAAGAAAAGTATGGAATTATCGGATAATATTTACCAGCGGACGCTCGAAAAATATAAACAGGGGATCTCCTCAAGTATGGAGCTGATGACCATTCAGAATCAGTACCTGAATAATTTAACCAACTATTATCAGGGTATTTATGATGTTGTTGGCGCAAGAACAAAAATTGAAAAATTATTTAATATCAATCAGAATAACTCAAAATAAGCAGTATATGAAAAACATTATTTACGCTCTGGCATTTGCAGCCACCCTTTTTTCCTGTGGCGATTCTACCGACAAGAAAGGGGAATTAGTAAAATTAAAGATTCAGCACGATGAGTTGGCTACCAAAATTGCCAAACTCGAAGCTGAACTTAATCCTTCGGGTTTACAGGCAGAAACAATAACCACCACGGTTAAGGTTGAGGCCATATCGGGTTGTGTTTTTAATCACTATGTTGAAGTTCAGGGAGTTGTGGATGGAGATCAGAATGTTGCGGTAAGTCCGCAAATGGCCGGAATTGTGACCGCTGTTTATGTTACTGAAGGTTCGAACGTAAAAAAAGGGCAGTTACTTGCAGAAATTGATGCAGTGGTATTGAAGCAGTCACTTGATGAGTTAAGAACCCAGTATAGCCTGGTGAATAATCTGTTCGACAAACAGAAAGCACTTTGGGAGAAAAATATCGGCAGCGAAGTTCAGTTCCTTCAGGCTAAAACCAATAAGGAGGCGCTGGAGAATAAAATCAAAACACTTCAGGGTCAGATCGACATGGCCAAAATACTCTCTCCAATTAACGGAACAGTTGAGAGTGTGCCGCTTAGAGTTGGTCAGATGGCTTCTCCGGGATTGCCGACCTCGGCCATCAGGGTAATTAATATGAGTATGGCAAAAATAAAGGCTGATGTTTCAGAGAACTTTGCTTCACGAATTCAAAACGGGAATAAGGTGATTGTAAAATTTCCTGACCTTGGAAAGGAGCTCGAGACTACGCTGAATTTTGCAAGCCGTTTTATTGATCCTAACAACAGAACATTTCAGGTAGAATGCAGGATCCATTCCGGTGAGATACAACTGCGTGCCAATATGATTGCCTATGTCAAAATTAAAGATTACACCAACGAGAAAGCTTTCTGTATTCCGATAAATTATATCCAGAGCAACAAGGACGGAAAATTTGTATTTGTGGCGGTACAAAAAGATAATCAGTGGATTGCCTCCAGACGTTTGGTCAAACCCGGAATGGACTACAACGGCATGGCCGAAATATTGGAAGGACTTACCGAAGGGGATAAGGTAATCACTTCCGGCTACCAGAGTCTCAACGAGGGAACCCTCATTACCTACTAACAGACAACACAATACGTTATGTTTAAAGATAATATAAAAATAAAGGAATTTCTCCCGACGAGCTGGGCAATTGATAACAAAACCAGTATTTATGTGCTGGCTATTCTGATATCGATCCTGGGATTGATGAACTACTATTTCATCCCGAAAGAGCAGTTTCCGCAGGTAATTATTCCATATATCATTGTGAATACCCCATATCCGGGGACCTCTCCGGAGGATATCGAAAATCTGGTTACACGCCCCATCGAAAAGCAGCTCAAATCGATCGCGGATGTCAAAAAAGTGACAAGTAACTCTGTCCCCGATTTCTCCTCCATTGTTGTTGAATTCGATCCTGATATATCAATTGAATCTGCCAAACAAAGGGTGAGGGATGCAGTGGATAAATCAAAAACGGATCTTCCCAATGATTTACCTGATCAACCCCAGATTCTTGATGTCGACCTCTCCGAATTTCCTGTGATGTATATCAATATCTCGGGGAACTATAGCCTTGACAAGCTGAAGAAATTTGCCGATATCGCTCAGGACAAGATCGAAGGGGTAAAGGAGATTACACGGGTCGACATCGTGGGAGCACTTGAACGTGAAATTCAGATCGAAGCCGATATTTTTAAAATGCAGGCGGCTAAAGTGACCTTCAGCGATATTGAAAGGGCCGTTGCGAGCGAGAATCTGACCATTTCGGGTGGTGTAATTAATACAAACGGAACAAGAAATACAGTCCGGCTGAAAGGGCAATTCCAGAAAGTCGAAACTTTAAGGGATATTGTGGTCCACTCTTCCGGCGGCGCCTATGTAAGGCTTAGCGATATCGCCGAAATTAAGGATGATTTCAAGGAACAGGAGAGTTTTGCCCATCTTGACGGGAAGAATGTGATTACATTAAATGTCATTAAAAAAAGTGGCGCCAATCTCCTTGACGCTTCTGATCAGATTAAGGACATCGTTGATAATCAACTTAAAGGAAGGGATTTTCCTACGGATCTCACCCTCACAGTCACAGGTGATCAAAGCCGTTTTACCCGCAATACCCTGGAAGAGCTTAACAATACCATTATTATTGGATTTATTCTTGTCACAATTGTACTGATGTTCTTTATGGGTTTCACCAACTCCTTTTTCGTTGGGTTATCTGTTCCCCTCTCCATGGCAGTGGCATACCTGGTCCTTCCCGGTATCGGGTTCACAATGAATATGATCGTCATGTTCGGATTTATCTTTGCCCTGGGAATTGTGGTGGATGATGCCATTGTGGTGATCGAAAATACCCACCGGATCCACAGGAAACATCCCGATATAAAGGTTGCTGCAAAGATGGCCGCGGGGGAGGTCT
>JAHEYS010000019.1 GCA_023251475.1 Prolixibacteraceae bacterium | reverse complement strand
ACTTCGTGCGATTCACATCGTCGAGTACCAGAATATATTTTCCCCTGAAATACTTCCTGAACTCCTTAATATAGTCTGAATTGACAATCACCCCACGCCGGACAAGCTTAAAATTTCCGGGCAATTTCTCCTTGAGCTTTTTCAGGCTGAGTTCAGTCATATATTTTCCGCCGTCGTTGGTGTAAAAATCAACATATTTTTCATTGGCAGAGAAATAGGTGATTTTTTCGGGTTTAATCAGAATTATCCGGTCGCCAATTTTATGCGGAATAGAATGCAATTTTTTGGTTTCTGCCTGGTGATTGACCAGCTCAAGCAAAGCATCAAGCTGTGATTTTCCGATGGCGCCCTTTGCCCTTTTTAATTTATCCACAGTCAGTTGCAACCTTTCCGGCTCAACGGGTTTGACCAGGTAATCCATGGTCATTGTATTAAATGCCTGCAAGGCAAATTCTTCATAGGCTGTGCAGAAAATAACAATGGGGAATTCATCCAGTTCGTTCAGCATTTCAAACCCTGTTTTACCGGGCATCTGAATATCGAGGAAGATCAAATCGGGTTTCAGGCGTTGGATCAGCTCAAGTCCCTCCTCCCCGTTTTTTGCTTCTGCAATAATCTGAAACAGTTCTCCATAATCCGAAAGGAGGCGACGCAGCCGGGTCCGCGCAATCGGTTCATCATCGATCAATATGGTCGTGAATTTTTCCATCTTAGGTTAGGGTTATCAGCACCTTTTTAGAAGGTGAATTTATAAACTTCATTTCAAACTTGTCCTGGTACAGAATTTCGAGTTTATCGTAGATGCTTTGAATGCCAAATCCGGGAGCCAGATCATTCGGAAAAGCAGGGCCGCTATCGGATATGGCTACCGATATTTTCCGCCCTTCCTGTGTGACCACCACCCTGATTTGTCCGTTGCCGACCGATTTCGAAATCCCATGTTTAACCGCATTTTCAACAAGCGGCTGGATCATAAACCGAGGAATTTTGTGTTCTTCGAGCGCTTTGGGGAGCTCGACCGAATAACTCAGCCGGTCGTCAAAACGCACTTTTTCCACATCGAGGTAAATTCGGACCATCTCCATCTCCTCTTTTAACGTGGTCCAGTCCGACTGGTCTTTATTAATCGAATACCGGAAAAGTTTCGAAAGCGACAAGGCCATATGTTCTGTTTTATCGGCGTCTTCGTGCGCGAGGCCGGCAATCGAGTTGAGCGAGTTATACAAAAAATGGGGGTTGATCCGTGAGTGAAGCGCATTGAGTTCGGCCCTCGATTTTAACTCGCGAAGATTTGAGAGTTTGGTTTCATTTTCAAGAATTAACTCTTTCTCATTCAGTATAAAATAACTGATTAACGCTCTGAATGCTGCGACGACCATACAACCCAGAAAAATATAAGATAATATTTTAATATCCGCATTCGAAAGTAGAATTGGCCGGTACCTATAGTTAATATACAAATAAAAGGCGACAAAAGCACTGAAAGGAAGCAATCCGGTCGATAGAAATATTGAGGCCGTTCGCAAGAGTTTTCTGTGCGTATTTTTATGAATAATGATTTCGAATGAACGTAATAGATTCATGGTTGGCATACCAATAAAAAAGATGGCCATAGCACCAAATAGGGTATTTTTAGTCAGCTGACTAAAAAAAACCTGGTTATACCTAAGATCATAAGACAATGACAGATACAAAGACAAAATAATTGCCAAGAAAAAACCAGGAACAATTACGTTGATATTAAATCTCCAAAACCTGTTTAAAACACGGAGATTTAACCGCTTTGAAATCTTCATGTAAACTCCAATCACGAGTAAGATCAACAAAAGAAAAGGTAACAAAAGAAATGAATATGGATTTACCTGTAACCATTCAGGGATCACCCGATCAGGTTTAAATTGTATTCGTGCAATCATCAGTTTTTTTTCAAAATCGGGAGAATAAACCGCTTTTAAGAGTTTTACATCAAATTCCTTCAATGGGGTCAGGAATAGTTTTTCTCTTTCACGAATATCTATTGACCGATAAATGCTTTCAGAGAGTTCTGTCTTATTTTGATTTTTCTTATAATACAATTGATCAGACCAGTAAACCGGGTATAAAACAAAAGCAAGGGAATTGGTTAAGAAGTTCTGTTTCGATGCTTCAGGGATTGATTTAAGATTTATTGCCTGGTCTATTGAACGGAAATTATATTCATTGGTATAACGGATACAATAAGTTGAGTTATTATTTGCCCGTAAGGATATAATTGACTTAAAATCTGATCGGTTTGTACTGTCCAGAACATATATTTCCAGATTTCCCTGATCACAGGGTGACATATGCATTTGAATTGTGGTTGTAAGTCGATTCAATTCCAGGATCGCCTTCTTAACCATCATCGAATCTGATTTCGAATAATTGCCAAAGAGTTTAACCGATACATCTGTCTTCCAACTATTTGAAAAAGGT
>JAHEYS010000081.1 GCA_023251475.1 Prolixibacteraceae bacterium | reverse complement strand
TTATGGCCAATAAATTTTTTATTAATAATAAATTAACATTTGAAAAATAACTGATTAACAGTAATATAGATTATTTTTGTTGTGAATATGTTGTAAAACATATAGCTATCAATATGTAAGTTAAACTTCATTTATATTTGCAGATCACAACTTTTTACCCTTAAAACCGGTTAGTGGCAATCTCAATACAACTCCTTTATTTCAAAGTGTTTTAGTCTGAATATTTGAGAAATATTGGACGAATCTAATGACTTTCCAATCATGTTCAGCGTACGTTAAAAACCGTTTTCTTTGCATTGTTATTACAATCTGAAAGTAAACAATTAATAATCTTTAAAATGAAATCATTTAACAGTGTTTTGGGTAAAGTAAGTCTTGTTTTTGTTTTTTTTATGCTGGTTGGACAGGTCAACATTTTTGGAAATGTCGTATCAGCGCAAAGTGATAACTTCTCGATAACTCCGGCTGACAACATCGTCAATTCATTGGTTTGGAATCTGAAGTATTCTGAATCTGAGAATGGTTTTAAGATCACCCTGCAGGAAAATAACGGAGAAAAAGTATTTACCGTTCGCAGCAAATTTTTCGAAATAGCCTACGTTTTGAATAAAAAAGGATTTGGAGCCCGGATGGTCAGTAGATCCAGGTCACAGGTTCCTGAACAGATTCTAGGGCAAATAATCAATCAGGAGGCACTGAACAATCAAAAGGTGATTAGCGACACCAGCACAAGCAACGAGATTGCCCTTAATCTTATTGCAAGTTATCTCCCTGATCTAATTAATGATAGCTATAAGCAACTGCTAAGATAATTTCTGAAAATAATTCAAAACAAAAGGCCATCCTAAAAAAGGGTGGTTTTTTTTATATAAATCCAGGAAGAATGTATAATTTCGCATTAAACCTGATCTATTATGCTTGAAATATTTTACAAACGCCGCAGCACACGGAAATTCCTGGATAAAAAAATTGAAGATGAGAAGATTAAAAAACTTCTTACTGCTGCTTTACTGGCGCCCTCTTCAAAGGGAAACCGCCCATGGGAATTTATTGTTGTGGATGACCCTGCGCTACTTGAAAAACTGGCTACATCAAAGCCACATGGGGCGTCTCTTCTTAAACACGCACCATTGGCAATTATTATAGCTGGCGACAAAACAAAAAGTGACGTTTGGGTCGAAGACTGTTCCATCGCCTCTGTATTTATTCAGCTTGAATCGGAAGCCCTAGGCCTTGGCTCCTGCTGGGTTCAGATCAATCGCCGTTATTACAACGACGAGGTCACCTCCAATGAATATATACACGAATATTTTAATATTCCCGAAAGACTGGAAGTCCTTTCTATTGTTGGAATCGGATACAAGGCAGCCGAACGGCCCCCTGTTTCTGCCTGTGATGTGCAATGGGACAAAGTCTCACTCAATTGTTATAAAAATCAAACAAGTTTTGTTGTCCCCGACGATTGCCATTAACAGCTCTTCTTTATAACGAGTGGGACAATACGACCTAACGAATTATTGCCGACCATATTTGCCCGGCCGGATACCATGTCGTGGTCCCATTTGTCAATGTACGGCTGGTCGGATTATATTGCGCCTTATACGACCCGTTCATACTCTGACGGTAGATGATAACTTCGTTTGTAGACTGGTTCCAGCTTTTTAGTTCCACGACTCCGGATGCGCTTGAGCCATTGGTGTGTCGCCACACAGCATCAAAAACGTTTGTATTTGGGCGGCGTGTCCATGTTCCGCTCCATCCACAGCATTCTGTAACCTGCCATTGGCTTCCCAAGGCGGATAAATTTCCAAACAACGAATTAACCGTCCCCTTGGTATCATTATCTACAGGAACTGTAGTGAGCCTGTTAAGAGACCTAACCTGACCCTTTGCGTCCGGATCCTGCCCAAAAGCGGACTGACCGATCAGTAATAATAAAACGAAGGCACCTGACTTTACGAAAAGATTGACTGATAGTCTGTTTTGAATTAAATTTTTCATAATCATCAATTTTTAAGGTGAATTAAACGAATATTTATATCAAAATAAAAGTACAAAAACCAAAGAATCTGTACAATAATTATAATTAATTCTTTGGTTTTGAGCTCAAAAAAAGAAATATAACCCGGTTTCGGATATTTTCACCAAAAATTGGGGAAAGAATGTGAAAGAAATCTATATTTGGATAAGGAAAAATGATAAGAAAATGACCCTTAGAAATCAACTTGACGAAACAGATCTTCATATCCTGGATATTATCACCAAAAATGCCAGGATTCCCTTTAAAGACGTAGCATCTGACTGTGGCATATCCAGGGCTGCAGTACACCAACGCGTGAACAGAATGATAGAAATGGGGGTAATTACCGGTTCAGGGTATTATATTGATCCCAAAAAGGTGGATTACCGCACCTGTACCTATGTGGGAATTTTCCTTGAAAAAGGGGGGCTTTTTCATGAAGTGGCGGATCAGCTCCATGCCATCAATGAAATAGTTGAATGCCACTATACCACAGGTGAATATGCCATTTTCATCAAGGTATATGCCCGGGATAATGAGCATCTAAAGGAGATACTCAGCGAGAAGATTCAGCGAATACCCGGCGTATCGAGTACCGAAACCTTTATATCGCTTGAAGAGACATTTAAACGGGAGGTCCCTATTTTTTCATAACCCGGTTATTGAGCGCTGACGGATGGCCTCAAAAACGAAAATTCCTGCGGCAACAGAAACATTCAATGACTGAATCTGACCGTGCTGGGGAATCTTTGCCCATTCGTCCGATACCTTTAACAATCCAGCCTCAATGCCCAAATCTTCGGAACCCAGGATAATGGCCACCGGATCTTTCATATCGATATCATAATAGAACTTCTCTCCTTTATCTGTTGCTGAAATTATCTTTAATCCGCTATTTTTTAAATATTTAACTA
This sequence comes from Prolixibacteraceae bacterium, assembly GCA_023251475.1. Taxonomy (GTDB): domain Bacteria; phylum Bacteroidota; class Bacteroidia; order Bacteroidales; family Prolixibacteraceae; genus JAAFHB01. Next base: position 23,538 of record JAHEYS010000081.1, on the reverse strand, counting down.
CATTCAAAAGACTTTTTGTCCGGCAAACAGGGATCAGGTGCAATGCTCCGGCAGAGGTTTTTATCGCATCGGCATTGATTTGAGCCGAACCTTTTTCAGGAATGATGATCGCATGTACCCCGGCGACCTCAGCTGATCGGGCAATTGCCCCAAAATTACGCACATCGGTCAGCTCATCAAGAATCAGAATTAATGCTGTTTTACCCTCTTCGTAAAGGCGGGGGATGATCTCTTCGATATTCTGGTAGACGATCGGCGAGATAAACGCCAGTATCCCCTGATGATTTTTCCGGGTTACCCGGTCAATCTTTTCAATGGGAACCAATTGGACCGGAATTTGCATCTGATGAACAAGATCCATCAGTTCGTGATATAGTTCACCCTGTAACCCCTTTTTAATCAGTATTTTTTCAATTTCCTTGCCCGAATTGATGGCTTCGATAATGGTTCGCATTCCGAAGATATAATCTGTTTTTTCCATATCGTTGATTATTATTCTAAAATAATTGGTATATTATTCACGTTTAAACTTAGGATCAACAAAAGGGGAAAGGTGGAAATAAATGGAAATAACCTGTTACCATGTTCTTTTTTCCTCCCACTCCTTTAGCTCCCCGTTAAGCGCCTCCCATTGTTTCATCTCTTTTTCGACCTGCTTTTTACTTTCGCCGTAACGGTCGAAGAGGGTGCTTATGTCAGCTGTTGAGGGATCAGCCAGCATTTTATCCATCGCAGCAATATTTTCCTCCAGTTTTGAGATCTGCCACTCGGCCTCCCCTATCTGCTTCTCTACACGGCTGATCATCCGGTTTATCTCTTTCCGTTCTTCAAAACTTGCTGTAACTACCTCTTTTATTATTTCCTTTTTTATTTTCTTTTCAGGTGAAGCGAGTTCCAGTTCACGTAACGACTCCATTTTCCGCTTCTGTAAAAATTCATAGACACCTCCAAGGTGCTGACGAATTTTTTTATGTCTGAATTCATAAACCACGTCAACCAAACCGTCCATAAACTCCCGGTCGTGTGAAACGACCAGCAATGTCCCGTCGAAATTAATCAGCGCCTGTTTTAGCAATCCTTTGGAATGGATGTCCAAATGGTTCGTTGGTTCATCTAAAACCAGAAAATTTACAGGTTCAAGCAGTAGCCTGATCATCGCCAGTCGGGCACGTTCTCCACCCGAGAGTACCTTCACTTTTTTATCCGCATCCTCTCCGGAGAACATAAATGCGCCAAGGATATCCCTTATTTTGGTCCTTATATCACCCACAGCAATTTTATCAATAGTCTCAAATGCAGTGAGTTCTTCGTCAAGTAAAGAGGCCTGATTCTGGGCGAAATATCCGATTTTTACGTTGTGCCCCAGCTTATGCGCTCCGGTACATTCGAGCTCCTGCATAATGATTTTGGCCATTGTACTCTTCCCCTCGCCATTTTTACCTACGAATGCGATCCGGTTTCCACGTTCCAGTTTTAGGTCGACCTTATCGAGGACCAATAGATCACCGTAATTTTTGCTCACCTCAATGGCCTCGAATACAACAGTTCCTGACCGGGGTGAGGGCGGAAATTTGATGTTCAGGGAACGGGTATCTTCCTCGTCAACCTCAATACGGTCAACTTTATCCAATTGTTTGATGCGTGACTGCACCTGCACCGATTTTGTCGCCTTGTACCTGAACCTGGAAATAAAGTCCTCGGTATCCTGGATCATCTTTTGCTGATTCCTGAATGCCGCCATCTGTTGTTCGCGGCGTTCCACGCGAAGTTCAAGATATTTTGTGTAATTCACTTTATAGTCGTAAATCTTACCAAGACTGATTTCGACAGTTCTGTTGGTCACATTATCGAGGAAAGCCCGGTCATGCGAAACGAGCACTACCGCACCCGCATAATCCTTCAGGAAATTTTCAAGCCATTCAATAGACTCAATATCAAGGTGATTTGTGGGTTCGTCGAGCAGGAATACATTTGGTTTCTTCAGCAGAATTTTAGCCAGTTCAATCCTCATTCGCCATCCGCCCGAAAACTCCGATGTCTGGCGGTTGAAATCTGATCGTTCAAAACCAAGACCGATCATTGTTTGTTCGATATCGACGTGGAAATTGGTGCCACCCATTAATTGAAAACGTTCATTTGCCTCATGCATCTCATCGATGATGCGATGATATTCAGCCGATTCATAGTCTTCGCGGACCGACAGTTCAATGTTTAGAAATTCGATCCGTTTTTCAAGTTCCTGAATTTCCGCAAACGCCGTTACCGCTTCCTCCATTACGGTTCTTGAATCTGAAAGCTCCATATGCTGCGGAAGGTAACCCACTTTTATATCACGAGGAATGACGGCTCTGCCTGAGGTTGGGACCTGCAAGCCAGCCAGTATTTTAAGTAATGTCGATTTTCCGGCGCCATTTCTTCCTGCCAGACCAATTCGGTCACGCGGATTTACGATAAAATTAACATGTTTAAAAAGCTCAAAACCGCCAAATTCGACGTACAATTCTTCTACTGAAACACTCATGATTAACAATCACATACAAGGATGAATACCCATTCGGATCACTGACGGGACAAACCAGTCAGTCCTATTCCAAAAGCGCTTATAACGTTGCCGCAAAGATACCAAAGTTTAAATCTCATCCGATTTATTTTACTGCACGATGCAAAATCAATTTATATCTTTGCAGAAATTTCAAATTTAACGTTTTGGGAAGAGGAAATAAACCACTACCACTTTACGAAGGGGTGGAGATCATCGATATCGGATCTGAAGGAAAGGCAATAGCCAGGGTAGATGGGGTAGTGGTATTTACCACCCATGTGATTCCCGGAGATATTGTTGATCTTCAGGTTATAAAAAAAAGGGAAAAGTATCAGGAGGCAAAAGTTGTAAAAATCCGGACGGGCTCACCCGACCGTATACCTGCCTTTTGTGAGCATTTCGAAGTCTGCGGTGGTTGTAAATGGCAATACCTGCCCTACGAGAAACAGTTGTATTATAAGCAAAAGCAGGTTTTTGACCAGTTAAAAAGAATCGGGAAGGTAACATTACCCGAAATCCTGCCCATCAAAGGATCAGCAAATTCAACTTTTTATCGTAATAAACTCGAGTTCACCTTTTCGAACAGGCGTTGGCTCACCCTTGAAGAGGTGCGCTCGGGAGCGTTGTTTGGAGATATGAATGTTCTTGGATTCCATGTTCAGGGGATGTTCGATAAGGTGCTCAATGTCAATAAATGCTGGTTGCAACCTGAACCGTCGAATTCGATCCGGAATGCGGTAAAGGATTATGCGATCAGCAACCACCTCCATTTTTACGACCTGCGGAATAAGGAGGGTTTCCTGCGCAATCTGATTATCAGGTCAACAAGTATTGGCGAAGTGATGGTAATTGTAAATTTTTTCCGCGAAGATGTTCTAAAAAGGGAGGCATTACTCCAGTTTCTGGCAGAGAGATTTTCTGAAATTACCTCCCTGCTTTATGTGATTAATGAAAAAGGAAACGATACGATCACCGATCAGAATATACATGTTTTTAAAGGACGCGATTATATCGTTGAGAAGATGGAAGGGTTAAGATTCATTATCGGGCCAAAGTCATTTTATCAGACCAATTCTCAGCAGGCCTACGAATTATATAAGGTGGCACGCGAATTTGCTTCGCTTTCGGGTAAAGAGGTGGTTTATGACCTTTATACGGGAACCGGAACCATTGCCTGCTTTGTGGCATCCCGGGCTGCGAAGGTGATTGGAATTGAATATGTTCCTGAAGCAATCGGCGATGCAAAGATTAATTCACAAAACAATAATATCACCAACACCAATTTCTTTGCCGGTGATATGAAAGATATTCTCACAACGGATTTTATTGCCGAAAATGGCCATCCCGATGTGATTATCACGGATCCGCCAAGAGCAGGTATGCACGAGGAGGTGATAAACGCGATCCTGTTTGCAGCTCCTGAACGGATTGTGTATGTAAGTTGCAATCCGGCGACACAGGCCCGCGATATCGGGTTGCTAAGTCATAATTATCAGGTTACCAAGGTGCAACCTGTGGACATGTTTCCACATACACATCATGTAGAGAATGTTGTGTTGCTGGAAAAAATCACTGATTAAAATTTATTTATTCCTGTTTTCGGGTGTTAATCCCGAATAGGGGATAAAGCGGACAAATACTGATCACACTTGTCAGAATAAAGACGAATGCCAGAATGAGCAGAATAATTGCCAGTGTTCCGCTAAATACACCTGTAAAATAGAGTATTACAATAACTGCTGCAACAAAGATGCGGATAGCTTTGTCAATGGTTCCCATGTTCTTTTTCATAATCTAGAGTATTAAATTAGTAACTGGTAAATTTAACAAGGAACTGCGCCAAAAGTTTTGATCCGGGGGATTGGGTATTAGATAATTATAGAATCTCCCGGAATAATTTCCACCATATAATCAAAATGGGCCCCGGTGAACTTTTCCTTTACAGTGAAACCACAAAATGTCGCATAATCGGCAAAGGTTTCCGGATCGACAAAAAGCCATGAGAAAGGTTTTCCCTCAATTGATTTATAACTTACCTGATATTCCATCTCCCCGTAATAGGTGTCAGATGCAATATCAACCCATGTTTCCCCGTTCTCATCGGTGAAAAGGTAGAGGAGATCGGATGAGTCAGCAAGAATCCTGCCGCCGGGATTAAGAAGTGTTTTCAGGTGGAGCAATAAATCTTCCAGTCCAGGCAAAGTCTGTGCAATACCGGCGCCATTCATCAGCAGAAGGATAGTGTCGTATTTTTGATCTGTATGTGAGTAAATATCTTTAAGAAGCACATTTTTTACCCCTCTTTTTACCATTGTCTCACACGAAAGGGGGGAGATATCGAGCGCGTCAACTTCAAGTCCATGATTCTGAAGCCAGAGGGAGTGGGCACCGGCGCCGGCGCCAACGTCGAGTATTCTTCCTGAACATCTCCTCAGCGCCTCCTGTTCCTGTACAGGCATTTGTTCAAACGTCCGGAAAAAATAGGATGGTGAAAGCTGTTCTTCCTCTGCGATATCGGTTTTTATCACGATTGATTCGTTTCTGATTCCGTTCAGGTAGTCCAAAACTGCGTGACCTATCGGATCATGACGTTTTTTAATTACTGACATTTTGTAGCGTCAAAAAAGAAAAATTAGTTAAATAAACTGACGAAAAGCGCTATGTTTAAAGCAGTTACAATGGCGCCGATTAAATAAAGCAAAACTTTGTCAAGATTGGAGTTTTTATATTTTCCCATCACCTTTTCTGATGAGGTGAGCCATATCTGCACAAAGATAGTAATCGGAAGTTGTATGCTTAGTATCATCTGTGAATAAATAAGCCCTTTAAACGGATTTGAAATAACAAAGATAATCAGCAAGGCAACAACAAATGAGATGGTAATTCCAAGTCTCGAGTGATTGTCTTTAATATCATAGGGTTCGCTAAAGATTCCCGAAAAGATCGATCCGGCAGCCATACCTGATGTAATTGTTGAAGCGATACCTGAAAAAAGTAAAGCAACGGCAAAAACTACACCCGCATGAATCCCCAATAATGGACCAAGAAGACTTTTAGCCTGCTGAAGTTCGGTGACCGGAGTTCCTACTTTAAAAAATGTCGCGGCTGCGAGCAGAATCATGGCACTATTGATCGCCCAGCCGATAATCATTGAGATAATCGTATCGAGAAATTCGTAATTCAGTCTTTTCTTAATCGTTTTCTCATCCTGAAGGTTCCACTGCCGGCTTTGAATGATTTCGGAGTGAAGGAATAGATTATGGGGCATTACAACCGCTCCCAGAACGCTCATTATTATGACCATAGAACCATTCGGGAAGGCAGGTGTCACCCATGACCTGATCGCATTATTCCAGTCGATATTCACGAGTGACAGTTCGTACAGGAAGGATAATCCAATCACAGAGACAAATGCAATGATCCATTTCTCAATCATCTGGTATCCATTGGTAAACAACATTATAAGTACAAAAATTACGATAAGTACAGATCCGGCCCTGATCGGAATATCAAAAAGCATATTCAGGGCAATGGCCCCACCCAATATCTCTGCAAGTGAAGTTGATATTGAAGCAAGTATCGCCGTAATGAGTATGGTGACTGAGTAACCGGGTTTCATGTACCTGGTAGTCGCCTCCGAAAGACAAAGACCAGTGGCAATACCCAAATGGGCCACATTATGTTGAAGCATAATCAACATGAGGGTCGACAAGGAGACCATCCATAGCAGGGTATAGCCAAACTGAGCACCTGCCCCAAGGTTGGAAGCCCAGTTGCCCGGATCGATAAATCCGACCGTCACCAACAGACCCGGTCCCAGAAACTTTAATATTTCAAGCCCCCCGAATATTGGCCGGTAGTCTTTCCGGTCTATATTATTAATGAGATTAGACAATCGTTTGAACATTGTACAAAGTTAATGTTTTTTAAATTTATAGCTTTTTACCTGAAACAGATTTAGGAAAATCTTAAGTCGTATTTCAGAAGCAGCTGGTTCTGAACGATTGTCTGCCTGATTACCCTTAATTTGTTTTTGTCTTGATGTTGACATTCATTTTTTAAAAGCTAAAAAATAGGGCAAAGGTCCACTCCAGCTCCCTAAGCTCAGGATAGGCGGCAATTGATACCCGATGTTAAATACATCAATCGCAACAGAAACATCAATTTTTTACTCTACTCTGGTTCAAAAGCTTTAAATTTGCAGCCGGATGAGAAAAGAAAAAGTGGTGATTGGTCTTTCTGGAGGTGTAGATTCCAGTGTCGCTGCCTATCTCCTTAAAAAAGAGGGGTATGATGTTATTGGTGTATTTATGATCAATTGGAAGGAGAGTGCAGGAACATTGACAGCCGGGTGTTCATGGGAGGATGATGTAATTTTCGCCGAAATGATTGCCAAAAAGTTGGACATCCCTTTTCATGTGGTCGATCTCTCCGACTTTTATCGTAAAAGGGTGGTCGACTATATGTTTTCGGAGTACGAAAAAGGGAGAACTCCAAATCCTGATGTACTTTGTAACCGGGAGATTAAGTTCGACCTCTTTATGGATAAGGCAATTGAGCTTGGCGCCAAATATGTGGCTACTGGCCATTATTGCAGAAGGGATGTTGCAAATATTAACGGGAAAATCTATTACCGCCTGTTGGCAGGCACCGATGCCAATAAGGATCAAAGTTATTTTCTGTGCCAGTTGAATCAGGATCAGCTTTCTAAATCGCTGTTTCCTGTGGGGCATCTCTTAAAGCCGGAGGTTCGCCAAATAGCACGTGAACAGGGATTAATTACTGCAGAACGTAAGGATTCTCAGGGGATTTGTTTTGTCGGAAAGGTCGATCTGCCTGTTTTTTTACAGCAGAAACTAGCTGCTAAGAAAGGCAATGTGATTGAGATCCCGGCCTCATTTATTTCAAAAAAGAAAGATTATCCTAAAGTGCCACAGTTCTTCGATAAGCTATGTTTCACTTTCCCTTACAAACCCTGGAATGGTAAGGTTATTGGCGAACACAACGGGGCGCATTTCTATACCATTGGTCAGCGTAAAGGTCTCAATATTGGCGGATTTGAAGCACCTCTGTTCGTGCTTGCCACAGATGTTGTACGGAATATTATTTATGTAGGTGAAGGGAAGGAGCATCCTGGACTTTATCGTCCCGGATTATTTATTCCGGGAGAAGATATCCACTGGATTCGTCCCGATTTTGCGATGGAGGAAGGTGAAGAGCATGTTTTCCACTTCCGGATCAGGTATCGCCAACCGCTTGAAAAGGGGACGATTTTTATGAAGAATGAAGGGGCTTATGTCTTATTTGATGATGATCAACGCGGAATCACCTCAGGGCAGTTTGCCGCCTGGTACCTCAATGATGAACTGATTGGATCGGGGATAATTAAATGATAAAACTCCATTTCAAATTTGATTTTTGGAATTTTCCTCGCTTTTGACCTGTGACTTGTCACAAAAGTACAAAATTTCTCAATTTCATGTTATATCTGCAATCGCCAGATTAACAATATTTTACCTACTAAACATATATATCCACATATATCAAAATATAGATATGATATTCTAAATAAGGGTAGGGTTCGAAGATGTAATATATAGACATTCAATTATATAGTAGAATTTGTAATTTATTGGGATTTTTTTCGGGTTCCTATTGCATTTGAGTATTGATGGTATTATATTTGAATTTATTTAGTCTTAGTCTAAATAAACATATCAGATTGCTAATTCATTCAATTAATGAAGCATGGTCTATTCAATAGTGGTTTGCTCGAATCGTTTGCTGCGATCATGCAAATTGTTGGATTTCAGTTGTTGCATCAGTGTTTGAATCGTATTATTTTTGTTGTTAATATTTTATCTAATCTTAAAAGTGTTCTTAAAAACCGGGAATTGTCTTTGATGATGATTCGGTCCACCAGATAATTTGCTCTCCCTTGTATTGGGCTTTGAATGCAGCTCCAAATACGCATCCTCTTGAATTATAATTGTTTAATTAGAAGATTGAAGTCCTCAGTCTTGATAAAAGAATTTAAATCTTAGTTATTATGAAAAACAGATTTGCGTTGTTTGTGTTGTTATTGTTTGTAGCCGGTAATTTGCGTGCCCAGAACAAAAATGGAAGCAGTATTCCAATGATTGGTGATGATGCACCCTCTTTCACCGCTGAAACCACTTCAGGAGTACTGGATTTTCCGGCTGATTATGGGACAAAGTGGAAAATAATTTTTAGCCACCCGCGTGATTTCACCCCTGTCTGCTCATCAGAAGTATTGACGCTGGCGCATATGCAGGATGGATTTGAGAAGCTCAATACCAAGGTGGCAGTCATTTCGACTGACGACCTGCAAAAACACTTTATGTGGAAAAAATCGTTGGAAGAGACTGCCTACAAGAACATGGAACCAACTAAAATTAAGTTTCCACTTATTGATGACAGTAAGCTGACTATCTCCAAAAGTTACGGTATGTTGCACCTTACAGCCAGTACAACCAAAGATGTGCGGGGTGTTTTTATCATTAGCCCCGACAATAAAATTGCCGCAATCTATTTTTATCCGATGAATATTGGAAGAAATATGGATGAGATAAAGAGAACCCTTGTGGCACTTCAAACATCTGGAAAAGGGAAAGATCATGTCCTTACACCCGCAAACTGGCAGGTTGGTGATGACGTTTTAGTACCTCAGTTTCCATACACTGAAAAGCAACTGAAAGCCAATCCTGATCTTAAACTGTCATATTATAATGTGGGCTCCTACATGTGGTTTAAGAAAATGTAAGGAATATCCGGATTAAAATACGAATTAGCCGGGCAGTTTAAAAAGGTAAGGGCGTCTCAAAATTATTATTGAGAGCCCTTTTTTTGATTATTCCGGAACAGAAAATTTACACCCGCAATCTGGCAGGTTGAAGATGACGTACTTGTACTTCCGCTTCTTTACATTGAAAATAAGCTTAAAGCCAATCATGTAAAAAATCGATATTATCAATAATTGAACAAATGAAAACTGATATGATTAATTTAAAAAATATTTTCAGGCCATTTCTGGTTATTTTATTCCTGTTCACGATGTTCTGTTGCACGGAGGTTCTAAAGACTAACCTGCAGCTCGAACGGAACAGCAAGACGATCATGGTTTATTTGAAAAGTAATCCAGGCTATTCCATGTTGGTGGAAGCGTTGGAAAAAACCAAGCTGGACGAGACGTTAAATCTTTACGGGACCATTACCCTGTTTGCCCCCACGAATGAGGCATTCAAGAAATTGCTGATTCGCCGGAAGGTGTCTGCAATAGCTGATTTGAATGCTGTAGATTTAACTTCGATCATTGGTTATCATCTTTATGGTAAATCTTACACTTCGAATTATTTTATCTCCGGATCATTGGGTTCAACGACGATTGAAGGGGACTTTATCCAGATGGATATTACCAGGGGGGTAAAAAGTACGGTTCTGAATGGTTCGGTTAATGTCGACAGTCTCGATATCCCTGTTACCAACGGTGTGGTTCATGTGATCGATGATGTACTTGAACCTCCTACAAAGACGTTGTACGGCTGGCTTAAAACACAGCCGCAATATTCGATTATGGTTGAGGCTTTTGAGAAAACAGGAAACGACACCTCTATTCTGAACAAGGTGGTTTACGACCCTCTGGTCCTGAATTCCGGAAAACCTTCCATTAAATGGCGTACTGTTTTTATTGAGACCAATGATGTTCTGAAAAAGGCGGGGATCAATACGTTTGATGATCTTGCCCGCAAGTTTTCAAACACCTATAATACCACCAAATCGTATGGTTCTCCAACTGATTCCCTTAATTTATTTGTACGTTATCATAGTCTGGAGCGCAAGTATTTCTTGTCAGATGTTAAGAACGATTATATTGAAACATTTAACAAGGGGGCCTATCTGATATTCAGCATCAAACCAGGTATCGCAATTAACTCGTATAAAAAGGTCGAAAGTGTTACTTATAACCCTGTAACATTAAAAAATGATACGGTTTTTTCATATCCCAAGGTGACCATGGCCCTTGACCAGAGCAACCGGATTACAAAAAACGGAATCGTCCATTCGATCGAGTCGGTATTGAGTATTTACACTCCTCCGGCAGTGCTTTTGGTCTGTCGCTTTGCGGGTGAACCCGACGATCGTATGATTACCTTGCCAAGTGGAGAGACAAAGAATATAACCGACTTATTTGATCAGATCAATAACGACCCTGTGAGCCAGGCAGGTGTCTGGTGGCTCAAATGGGAAGGGAATATGACCGGGACCATTACTGCGGCCTATCCGGCCAATGTCTTTCTCGATTATTGTGTGGTGGTGAACAGCAACGCCTCTTCCTACTCACTCGAACTGACAACAAAGCCTGTTTTTAAAGGGACTTACAGCATTTGGATTACCTGCAGAAGGACAAATAATCTAAACTATTTCGTACAGTATTACTGGGATGACCAGAAAATGGGAGATCTGATTGATATGACCAAAAGTCCGGATGTATACGGAAATGCAGTTTGCGGGACAGATTGCAAGAATATTCGTCAGATTGGGGTCAAAAAATTTACGGAGATGGCTTCTCATAAGTTTAAATTGTATATGCCCAATCCCGGTACGAATTATACCGCCTGGTACACCATTGAATTAAGGCCAATCAAATAAACTGCGAATATGAAAAAATCAATACGAACGAAGATCCTGACCGGATTGCTGATCATTCCGGGAGGTTCTTATGCAGATCGGAAGCGGGACAATTACTGATCCAGTTTCCTGCATGTGGTTTTAGAAAAAAAAGGAACACCTGGATGAAAATGCGATTTATCCGGGTGATATTAAAATAGAAGGCCGTCTCATAATGTTAAATGAGACGGCCTTCTATTTATTCCGATACAGATTCTTACAGTTTCTCTGCATTTGCCAGCAGGTAAGCTTCTGCCTCAATGCTCCAAAGTCCTTTATACTGATTACATATCTCAGCTAAATGTGCGTAAACCGGATTGGTCAATCCTTTTTGGGCGAATTCTGTGATTGGGGTTAATTCCATCTCTATGTGATTGTAAATTAACTTTTTACCTCCCGGTATTTCAGGAAGATGAAGGGTGGCAGCAATCACCGCATTGATCCCTCCGATGTGAGTTACCAATCCTGCTGGGTCAAGTCCTGCTGACATCAGCTTTAGAGCTTCCTTCATATCGCCGGTATTACCGCCACTGGTTCCCACGATATGGGTATAGGCGTAATGGACGTTGTAAAAGTTGAGGGTTGCCTTGAAATTGGGATCGGACGGCCCGGCAAAGAAATTAAGGCAGCCATCGAATGCAAGTAATGCATCGGCCTGCTCGATCACAGGGGCAACGGGGGCAAAAACAAAAATGTCATTATACCCTTCGCCACCACTGATGGCTTTAAGTTCATCAATGGCATTGGTAAATTTTGAGGTGTTAACATATCGCAGGTCTATTCCCCTGGATTCAGCAAATGCCACAGTGTATAATCCGGCGGCGCGGTCCAGCCTGGTCTGATCGATATCTGTAACGATCAGTAATGCTGGTTTGCGATCTTCGCGATGCAAAACGTAGTTGATCGCAGCAAGTCCCATCGGACCGACACCAGCCAGAAGCGCCATTTTGCCGCCGTCAACAATCTCCATCTTATGAATATATGACCCCGGATTCGTATGGTAATTGGCATGAATTGCACCGATTACACACGAAAGGGGTTCTGAAAGCGACGCGGGATAAAACCCTTCACCAGTATAGGGGAGCAAACAGTCAGCTTCCATCACTTCATTAGGAATTACAACATAGGTGGCATCACCTCCAATATATTTATAGGAGTATCCGGGTGCACCCAGAACCCCGACCGGACTTCCTTCAAAATTAATGGCTGGCTGAATAGAGAATTTATCACCTGCCTTAAATTTATCCATCCATTTTGATCCGATCTCAATCAGCTCACCGGCAAACTCATGACCGATGATAATTGGGTTGACATCACAGTCATTTGGAATCCGTTTGTGATCAGAACCCTGACTTGCGGCCTTATAGGAGGACATGCAAAGGCTGTCGCAAACTACTTTTGCCAATATTTCGTTCTCCTTTATTTGTGGTAACTCGAACTCTTCGAGCCTCAAATCTTTCCTTCCATATAATCTTACTGCGCGTGTTTTCATATTTAACTATTTGCTATGAAGGTTATTTATTAATAAAATGCAACCGGCAATTGGCAACTGGCAATTGGCCGATTTTAGATGTAAGAAATTAATTGTCAATCAATTATTTATCATTTAAGTTCTTCTCCCTTATCCTTCAACAATATTAGATCTTATACTCTTAGAAGAGCGTCGGATTTGTTGACCGGTTTCAAACTGCTCAAGTTTAGGTAACTGCTCCAGGCTCATTTTATGAATATCTAAAGCCACCTCTCTCGCGAGCTGCCATATTTCTAAATTCTTATACGACATAACTACTTTCTTAAGCAATGGTACTAATTTTTAGCAAGAACACTATTCGCCAGCAAGCCAACCGCCAGTAGCCAGCTGCCGGTTGCTAGTTCAGCATATTCTGCCCGCCTGTTACAGGAACGGCCTGGCCGGTTTCGTATTCCTGTTCAATGATATAGAAAATGGCCCTGACGACATCGATGACGCGGCACCCTCTTCCTGCCGGAACCTGGGCCTCATAAAAAGCCTTAACATCTTCAATTGTTTTGGCTCCCGGCACTTTACCAGCTTTCAGGTATTGCACAAATAATCCCTTTTCAGGATCGCTCCACAAGGGCCCCTCAAAGAAATTGCCGGGACAGACAGAGTTAACCTTAATCCGGTGAGGCATCAGCTCCATGGCAAAAGACTGGGTAAGCCCAATGCCGCCAAACTTTCCACCTGCATAGGCAAAATTACGGTTACTCCCTTTCAATCCCGATTTTGAATTGATCTGGATAATATCGGTGTAATAATTTTCCCTGAAACGAGCCTGAACTTTCATTATTGCAGCTGCGTATTTCGCACAAAGAAAATATCCTTTGTAGTTTACATCAGTCATCAGGGAGAATACTTCAGGAGACATTTCATCCAAACCTCCTGCCCTGAGAATTCCGGCATTGCTGATGATCACATCAAGACCTCCAAAATAGTTCACTGTTGCGGCAATCATCGCTTCAACCGATTCCGGATCCGAGACATTTGCCTTAACGAAGAAGGCTTTGTTGGTCTGCATAGTAGCATTAAGTGCAGTGGTTATCTTCACTCCGGCTTCTTCGTTGAGGTCGGCGATCACGACATTTGCCCCCTGGGCATATAAAAGTTCCGCTATTCCGCCACCAAAGCCCTGAGCTCCACCTGTGACAATCACGATCTTATCCTGAACCCTGCCGGAAATTTCTTTTACTTCAACAAGTGGTGCCCCAAGTAAAACATCAAGCAGGTAGGCATTCTCTGCAATGGCAACCACTCCAACTCCTTTTAGAAAGAGATAGTCGGGGTGCACAATTCTGGAATCGAACCATGCGCAGAGTTTTACTTCAAGATCCTCCAGAATTTCTTCCGGATCAGTGGTCTCGTCAACAACCAGAATCCCGGCTGACTTTTTGATAAAATTCAGTTTGCGCAGGTCTTCTTCATTTTCAACGGATAATATCTCCTCACGATTGTCAAGCCTGACGGTCATTATCTTTTCGCGAGAAGTCAGCATCCTGATGGCAGGAATGACAAGGCTTGTAATCAAATTACTCATAGTCAGTTTTTTATCAGGTATTCAATTAATGCTTTCCCTAAATTTGTGTAATATTCCCTTTTGGACAGATCTGGTTTACCCGCTTCGTCGAGGTATCCGCTCCCTTCGGTAGCTGTAAGGTACTGATGCGCCGCGGTGATGGCTGCTCCTTCATAATTGATTTTCAGGAGTAATTCCGTTAATGGGGTATTATTTCTGGCAAAAAGTTCGATTGGCTCCATTGCAGGAGTGTTATGTTCTGTTCCAAAGGTAACCACAAAACCGTTATCATTGAAATACCCCGCATACTCTTCCAAAGTTGCAATACTATTTCGTGTGGTGATGAATTCTACAGAGCAGATATTCCTTTTTCTGAGTATCTCGATCACGGTTTCCTTAGGTGCTTCAAATTCTGTAAAATTGCCGTTGTTATCATCTGCCAGGAACGGATAGGTGGGGATCCCGCCCGAATTGAGGATTATGCTGCAAACCATCTCCATATCCAGAAATGCCTCAGGACTTTCAGGAATAAAAGCTCCCCCTCCGGCTTTCAGCAGATTGCCGCGAATCTCATTCTCGATGGCTGCAAAATTTCCGATTTCCGATTTCAACGCTTTTCCGCCGAACAGGTTTTTATAAAACAATTGTTTTTCAACAGCAGTGATAAACTGTGCATTGATCTTTTTGCGCAAGGCTTTTGCAAGATGGCGTTCCCTTACCATTCCCCTTGTCATGCCCGATTTTATATCTTCAAAATCAAGCTGAAATCCTGCATTGGAATTTTCGAGTACTTCGTTGAGTTTGGCGCACATTTTCTGAACCTGTAGATTCGATTCATAACGTACCGACTCCAGCTTTGAGGCATAAGGTTCTTCAAGTTTTGGAGGAAAGGATAATCCTTTTCCGCTCAGGTAGGTACGTCCGGGGTTGTTGGGATCGTTCACTTTAATACCAGCTGCCTGATCATCGCGGTTAAGACTGATGTATTCGATATTGAAAAGGGGAAAGATCTTCCTTTCGGCACAAGCCTGCGCCCATTCGGCATAACCGTCGGTGGAGTAAAAATCGTTAATTCCGGCTACTTTAACATTTTCATTAACTGCCATATTGAGCGCCTGCGAAATATCAGTAAAAGCGCTGAATGAATAAGGGGTATGCAGGTGGGCATTGACCAGCCTGATCTGGCCGTCACCGTTCTTTGCGTACCATTCCAATAATTCTTCCTTTGGAGGAAATATTTTCCAGAATTCCATATCGACTGTAATTAGTTGTTCAAAATTGATTCAGTTGTAATCTTATCGCTTAAATATAAAAATGATAGCATCAATTTAAACTTAGTTTCTCAGTTTAATTAATGCTATCATCCGGTTATTTGTTATTATTGGATCAGACGCCTAATTTTGCCCTGCGGATCTGTTCCAGGTCACTAAAATTCTGACCTGATACATGTCCTTTCAGTGGAACAATCTTCTCATGAATGGCATCAATAAACCATTCCGGTTGCGGGAAGAAGGCCTCCTCAAGTTCATAGGCCGGTGTAATCCAGTTTCTCGATCCGACCACTACCGGAGGTGCATCCAGGTAGTCAAATGCAAGTTCAGTGATGTTGCGTGCCAGTTCATTCAGGAACGATCCGCGTGAAGTGGCATCTCCCGAAACGATGATCCGGCCTGTCTTTTTAACAGAGGCAACCACTTTTTCGTAATTAAAAGGAACCAGTGAACGTGCATCGATCACTTCGGCCGACAAGCCATATTTTTCTTCGAGTATTTTTGCGGCATCAAGTGCACGGTAAAGTGTGGCTCCGATGGTAAGGATAGTCACATCTTTTCCTTCGCGCTTCACATCGGGCTCACCGAATGGGATTTCATAATAACCTTCGGGAACTCCCCCTTTATGGAATTGTTCACCGATATCGTACACGCGCTGACTTTCGAAGAAGATAACAGGGTCAGTGCCTTGCAATGCGCTATTCATCAATCCTTTTGCATCGTAAGGGGTAACCGGGAAAACGACTTTTAATCCAGGGATATGGGCAACAAGCGAAGTCCAGTCCTGAGAGTGCTGAGCACCATATTTAGATCCAACCGAGACCCTTAATACCACAGGCATTTTGAGCACATTCCCGCTCATGGCCTGCCATTTTGGAAGTTGGTTAAAGACCTCGTCACCACATCTTCCGAGGAAGTCGCAGTACATGATTTCGGGGATTACCCGTCCGCCACACATTGCGTAACCAATTGCAGTTCCGACGATCGAAGCTTCTGAAATGGGTGAATTAAAGAGGCGGTGGTATGGAAGCGCCTCAGTTAGTCCGCGGTAAACCGCAAAAGCGCCACCCCAGTCACGGTTCTCCTCACCATAAGCAACAAGGGTTGGGTCTTTATAAAAACGGTCTACGATTGCGTCGAAAATACCGTCGCGCAACTGGTATTGTTTCATTTTTGAGAATGGTTTTCCATCGGTATCAAATGCGAAACGCTCCTTTTTTGAAATCTGGATGACCCTGGCATTTTCAGCCATCGGGTGATTGACTTCAGGTGTGCGGTCTTCCATTTTATCGAGCGACTGATTGGAAAATATCATTTCACCAATTTGCTCCGGATGCTTTTGAATATTCATGCGGGGAGAAATCTCGTCATTGATCGAAAGCTTCAGCATTTCGGCCATTATCGCTTTGACATCGGTCCATATAGCATCAAGTGATTGCTGTGTTGTAACGTTGGCATTGAGAAGGCTTTTCCCGAATGATTCGATACTGTCCTGTGCCTGCCATGCTTCAATCTCCTCTTTTGAACGATAGGATGATGCATCGGAAGGGGAGTGGCCACTGTAGCGATAGGTAAGTATTTCAAGCAAAACGGGTCCGTTTTTCTCCTCAATGACCTTCCTTTTACGCCGGTAAGCATCGATAACTGCCAGTGGATTGTATCCATCGACCCTTTCAGCATGCATCTGCTCAGGATTTACTCCGGCACCGATACGGGCAACTTTCCCATAACCCATTGTTTCACCGCAGGTTTGGCCACCCATCCCGTATTGATTGTTCATTACGTTAAAGATGACAGGCAACCCACCTTTCATATCGCCTTCCCAAAGTTCTTTAAACTGATCCATTGAGGCAAATGAGAGACCTTCCCAAACCGGTCCGCAGGCCATGGAAGCGTCTCCAATATTGGCAACCACCATACCTGGTTTACGGTTGATTTTCTTGTACAGCGCAGCGCCTACAGAAATATCGCCACTTCCCCCTACAATTGCGTTGTTTGGATAAACGCCAAAAGGGGTAAAAAATGCATGCATACTTCCGCCAAGACCCTTATTAAAACCTGTCTCGCGGGCAAATATTTCAGCTAACGTACCATAAAGAAGGAATCTGCGTCCAAGTTGCTTTGTAGTCCCCTTGAAATCCTTTTTTACCACATTCAGAACTGTTCCGTCAAAAAACGTTTCCATAATATGCATCAAATCAGCATCATTTAATTTCTGGATAGCGCTTAACCCTTTGGCAAGGATCTCTCCATGACTCCGGTGGGAACCAAAAATAAAGTCTTCAACCGTAAGTGTATAAGCCATTCCGACAGCAGCTGCTTCCTGTCCTGCCGACAGGTGAGCCGGTCCGGGATGATCATAGGGAGTGCCACTGTACTCGCCGGTTGTTTTAATCAGGTTCAACATGGTTTCGAATTCGCGGATGACCACCATGTCGTGGTAAATACGCAGGAAATCATCGTTCGAAAAACTTGATTTCTCTTCACTGATTGTTTTGTTGTACTGATTTACCGGGATTGGGTTGAACGTAATCTCTCCGGCTTCTCTGGCCACTTTCGGGTCAATAAACTGAACTTTTGGCATAAAATTTTATTATTGATATTATGATAAATCGGTATTTGATGATCAGAAGGCAAATATGTTTTCTTTAAAGATCTCCGAAACGGTTGGATGAGGGAAGACCACCTCCTCCATCTCCTTGAGGGTCATCTCCATTTCGATGGCCATGGCCGCTCCGTAAATAATTTCACCGGATGGATTTCCAAGGATATGAACCCCAAGAACTTCACCATATTTGGCTCCAACGAGTACTTTGGACAGGCCGCTTCCTCCTTCATTTTCAGCAATAAAACGACCGGCAAAGGCAAGTGGTAATTTAGTGACACGATATTCAATATTCTGAGCCAGTGCACTCTCTTCAGTTAAACCTACACCAGAAAACTCGGGATTAGTATAAACGACACCAGGAATGGCATTGTAACGCATCCTGTCGGTCCGCCCTGTAAGGTTATTCACAACAACTTCCCCTTCACGGCTGGCCGTGTGGGCAAGCAGAGAGAAACCGGTAACATCCCCTGCAGCATAAACATTGGGAACATTTGTCCGCATTTTTTCATCGACTTTAATGCCACCCCTATATGTTTCAACTCCCAGATTTTCAAGGCCGAAACCTGCTGTATTTGCTTTGCGTCCTACACTTACAAGGATTTTGTCCCCTTTAACTGATTCTGTTTTTCCGTTTTTCTCGTAGAACACCTCATTTCCCTTCACTTCGGTCACCTTCGCTGAGATATTGAAAATAATCCCTTTCTTGGTGTACATCTGCCGTAGCATGGTGCTCATTTCACGATCCATTCCGGTAAGGATTTCATCCAGCATTTCGATGATGGTGACTTTGGTTCCAAGGCTGTTAAAGAAGCTTGCAAATTCGAGTCCGATAACCCCGCCGCCAATAATTACCAATGAATCGGGGCGTTCTTTTAATTCAAGAATTTCCCTGTTTGTCAGAATTAGCTCTCCCGGAGCGCCAAGTCCGGGAATAGGTGGCATAAATGCCTCAGAACCTGTGCAGACCAGCAGGTTAGTTGCCAGCACATCGGTGCTCCCGGCTTTAATTGCGATTCCATCGGCCGACCGTCCGGTAATAAAAGCTTCACTTTTGATCACTTCGACGTGATGCTCTTTCATCGCAGCTCCTACTCCGCTTACCAGTTTTTTGACCACTTTTTGTTTGCGGGCCATCATCTTTGAAAAATCGAAGGTAACCTCTTTGGTCTCGATACCGTATTTGCTGCCTCCAAGGGCGTTATCATATAGTTTTGCACTGTATAAAAGTGTTTTGGTTGGGATGCACCCTTCGTTGAGGCATACACCGCCCAATTCACCTTTTTCAATTAAAACGACCTTAAGTCCTTTTTTGCCAGCTCTTTCTGCTGCCACATACCCGGCAGGTCCCCCGCCAATAATTGCTAAATCGAATGTTGTACTCATTGTAGATTCTCCTATTTTTTAAAGTTCGAACTCGAGGTTTTCGATTTCTATGGCGATTTGTTTCAGGAACCGGGTGGCTTCACCACCATCAAGAGCCTGGTGATCGTAGGTTAGACTCAGGCCGATGAACGGAACAAATCCGTAAACTCCGTCTCCTAAATCTTTCGGACGAGGAACGATGGTGTTGACTCCAAGGATACCCACCTGAGGAAGATTAATCACAGGGGTAAACATTTCAACCCCGTAAGCTCCCAGGTTTGAAACCGTAAATGATGCGGCTTCAGCGGAGAGCAACTCGGGATTGACTGCCCCTTTACGGCAGGAGGCCGCAACTTCGCGCATCTGGTTCGAAAGCCCCTGAATGGATAAATCGTCTGCATTTCTGATTGCAGGAACCATTAAACCACGTTCGGTGTCAACTGCTACTCCAAGATGTATTTTGTTAAAGTATTTCACACTATCGCCAAGAAAATGGGCATTTGCCTGCGGAAATTTCCGCAAAGCTTTAACCACTGCAAAACAAACCATATCATTAAGGGTAATGTTCACAGGATAACCATTATCATTGGCTTTTTTTACTTTTCTTCGCAATTCGAGCATTCTGCGTGCGTCTGCACCAAGGTGGTGGGTCAGCTGTGCCGAATTTTGAAGTGAGGTATGCATCGCCTTAGCAATCATTTTTCGGATATTGGATAATTTCTTAATTTCGAAATCATTGCTGTAAACAGGGTTTGGTACAGTGAGGTCTTTCGCGGTAACTGATCCCCCCAAACCGCTCCCTGTGGAGGCTGGTTGCAACTGTTCCTGTTCCGCTATTTTTTTAGCCAAAGGTGTTGTTTTTGGATTGTTGGCAATTACGGCAACAACATCCTGTTCAATAATGCGCCCTCCTGGTCCGGTTCCTGTAATGCTATCCTTAGAGATACCCTCCTTGTCGGCTAAGTTTTTTGCCCTTGGGGAGATCGCACCTGTTCCGGCGACCTGACTGTTTTTTGTTGAGGTTTGAACGACCACCTGTTCAACAGGTTTTTCCTGTAAAACAATTTTTTCTGTAGTTTCTATTGTCTCTTTTGTTACGGGTGTTCCACCGGGACGGTATAAGTCGGTTTTTTCTCCTGAAGCACCTATCACACAGACATTCGTCAATACAGGGACCTCATCGCCTGCTTCATAAAAAAGATCAATGAGAACACCATCAACGGGGGCCTCTTCCTCGAATGAGGCTTTATCCGTTTCGTACGCAAAGAGAATATCACCTTTAGTCACCTGATCTCCCTTTTTTTTGTTCCATTCAGTAATTATACAACTTTCAACAGATTGGCCTTGTTTAGGCATAATAACGACAGTAGCCATAGAAAAAATATTTTTTGCAAAGATATTTCATTCAACTTGTATTTACAAGTAATTTTTATTTTTATTTCCAATAAATTTAAAAATATAGACTATTATATTGATAATAAGAAGTATAATTACATATTTTTATATTTATCATGTAAATACAATTTTTATTTTTTGTTAAAACTTTTATTATTTTTGCAATTCTATCATCATCGATTGGTAACACATTTATGCAACAGAAATTAGTCATACCGCAGCATCGTAAGGTTTATGAAATTCTTCGTTCGCATATTACGGACGGCGTTTTTAAGGAAGGGGATTTACTCCCTTCTGAAAACGAGTTGTGCACCGTACATAAGGTAGCCCGGCCAACGATACGAAAAGCGCTTGACCGCCTGGCTAACGAAGGTTATATAGTTCGGCATCAGGGGAAGGGAAGTATTGTGAAAGGGGTCCCAAAGGGGGTGGGGATTCTTTCGATGACCGGCACCACTTCAGCAATAGGGGAGGATAACCTGAAGACTCATATCATCATTAAACCTGAGATCCGGAATTGGAATGAAGCTTTCACCTTTCCACTAAGTCAACTGGAGCTTGAATCGGGATGCATCTATATGGAGCGGCTCCGGCTTGTAAATAGCAAGCCTGTGTTTTATGATATTACCATGATCCCGAATATTAATCTTTCCAGATTTACATCCCGTAATTTTGAAAATAAGTCGCTTTTTGATGTGCTTCGCAAGTATTATCACGTTGAGGTTAGGGGAGGGGAGCAGAAATTACTTGCCATTGTGGCAGATGAGCGACTGAAAGATTATTTCAAGGTAGGTTCGGGCCATCCCGTGTTGCAATTGAACCGCAAAATTGAAACCAGCCGTCCGGGGTTTTATATCTATAGTCAGGTATTTTGCAATACGGATGAATACGCGCTGTACGGAAGCTTCTGATTATTAACAAAATACCCGGCGTTACCGGGTTGCATCCATCAGAATCTCACCTGATTTTTGATTCATTTCCAAATCTAACGATGAAGTTGATTGGGCATCTTAGTTGTTTGCCAAAATATTACCGGAATTGATTGGTTCCTCTGCTTCGTTCCAGAACGAGCTGTTGCTGATCCATGATCTGATTGCCATGGCCAGTTGATGCCCCCTGATTTTTGTTTTCCCATGCCAAAAGGAGTTGTTATTCATCCATGATTTCATCTCAAGGGCAAGCTCCTGTACATTACTATCATTTTCCTTATCCCAGCTGGATGAATTGGTTATCCATAATTTCATCTTTTGGGCAAGCTCCTGACTTTCAGATTGGTTGTCACTATTCTCAAATACCGCAGTAAGTTCTTCAATTTGCTTATTGGCAGGTTCACTCCAGTATTCACTGTTAACCATCCAGGATTTCATCTCGATGGTTAGCTCATTTGAATTGATTTCAACAGCTTCATTACCCGAATTCTCCCCTTTTGTAATTCCGGAAAGGGCAACCATTATAATTAAAGATGCAAGGATCGTTTTCATCGCTTTTGCTATTTTATCAGTTATTGTTTTCATTTTACCTGGTTTTTTATTTTTAACCTTGTTTTCGTATAAGCCTTTGACATTAACCGTGCCAAAAGGTTTAATGGTATTGTAAATCAGTAAATTTGATGTTTTTGATGTCTGTTTTTGAGAGGGATAACTGTCCGCTTTTGGTAATAGTGTTTGTCCGAAAATGGACAGTCTTAAATCGGCGCTATCAAGCCGGTAGAGGGCTGAAGGGACTTAAAACAAAATTTTATCAGATCGGGAAACGAGGTGTATTTAAACTTTGTGAACCCCTTTATTTTTTAGGAGAATCAAATTGTAATGTCTGGTATAATTATACTTCGGGGAGAAAGTATGGAGTTAACAAAGTATTAAAGTTTGATTTTTGTGTTTTTCAATTCCGGATACGTCGTGATTGTTTATCAATATAATAATTTGCCTTCAGGTGTTTAAACACCTCATTGTTAATGATTTCAGCATCAAGCAGCCAATTTATCTGAGAGAGCATCAGATTTTCAGGCAAATCGGAATCAACAGTGCCATATTTCCTTAAGAGCACCTTTTTAGACCGGTTTATTGCCTCGGTCACAAATTCACGAACAGCACTTTCTGTTGGTTTGTCGGAGAGAAAAACCAACTCTTCCGAATCACCTGTAAGACGCAATTCGTTACTGACAGGGGTGAAATACATTGCAGTTGCCATCCAGAAATTCACGGTACTTAATGCAATCCAGAACCAGCTATTCATATGCTGTGAATGATCTGCGGCATTCGCGATAACAATTAAGATGGAACAAAGGCCCAGGAAAACGGAAACCAGTTTTATCGTCATACCGCCTTCCTTTTCTAAAATTGTTTTATAGCCCAGGTGCTCCAAATTTACAATCCACTCCTTCTTCCCCGTAATTGTAAATTGCCTTACTGACAAGGTTTCTTTCAGCAGAACAAACTCATATCGCGTAAAACCCTGCTTTTGTATTAATCCAAGCGTATTCATACTGATCGGGAATAATGCCGGTGTAGATTATGTTAATTTATTTATCCTGTAATCCGGGTGGATATGAAATCAAAAATCTTTAATTAACCGCTGGGTCTTGTATTCGTTTTTCAGCGCTCTGTATTCTTCTTCAGAGATCAGGTCCCTGTTTTTTAG
>JAHEYS010000018.1 GCA_023251475.1 Prolixibacteraceae bacterium | reverse complement strand
CCCGGGCCATAGCTTTTGGGCATCAAACTCCGAAGTATTGAACTTTTGTGGCTCACTCCAGACAGAGCAAATCCCGGTTTTTCCCCAGGTCCGGACTTTCCACCAGTAAGATTGATGCGGAGACAGGGGTTTGCCCCCATAGGGAATATTGATTGACTGACTGGAAAGAACTTTCCCTGAATCCCAGAGTTCAGGATCAGCCTGGTTAAGCCTCAACGGAGAATCGGCCACGAATAATTGATAAGCCGTCTGATAATCTCCGGGTAAACCGGCATTTACGATCCATCCGAATTCAGGTGATGGATTGGTAATGGCAGATAACTCAGGATGGGTGAGTAATTCGCAAAGTAATCCGGCAGGCTTATTCTGCTGTCCAAAGCAACTGAACGAAGAAGAGATGACCATCGCCAGAAAAACATTCTTAATATTACCCATATTTAATTCTGTTTTAAAAATTTAATTTCTATTACCTGGTTGTGAGTTGCTGAACAATCTCTTTAACCCCCTCGACATAATTGGTTGGTTGATATTTAAAATAATTCTCAAATTTCCGGCTGTCGAAGAAAAAATCACGGTCGAACTGATAGCGCATCTCATAGATTTCCCCCATAAAGGGGATGAAAAGGGCCATTAACTTAATCATCCAGCCCGGAATTAACTGGTATTTATTCTTTTTGCCCATCTCCTTTGCAAAAAGGGCGACCCACTCCTCCCCCGTTAATGATTTTCGGTCAGTCGGCAAATTCCAGATCTGGTTATAAGCGGCCGGTGTGTTCCCCAACAAGGCGGTTGCCTTCCCTGCATCAGGGGTATAGGTAAATGAGTGCTGAACCCTCGGATTAAACATCCACTGAGCCTTCTTCCCAGCCGCAAAATTTTTATATATCAGCGTCATCAACATGCTTTTATCAATACCGGTACCATAAAAATCGGCTGACCTGGCAATGATCGCCTTTATCTTTCCTGTTTTCATGGCGTCAAGCAGCATCAGGTCCACCTGGGCCCGGATCTCCCCCTTTTTGCTCGTTGGACTTATTGGTGAATCCTCGGTAATATGTTTTACAAAATCGCCTCCTACCGAGTAAACATTGTCAAAGAATACAAGCCTGGCATTGTTTTCACTACAGGCATCAATTACATTTTGCATAAGCGGAGGCCAGAACTGCTGCCACACTTTTGTATTATATTCCAGACCGATGATGAGATAAACAATCTCCGAACCGGCAACAGCATTAAAAACCTGCTCCCGGTCTGTTAAATCAGCAGGGAAAAGATGATCATCCTCATTTACTTTTTGTGGATTACGGCTTACCAGACGGATATCATCGGTGAAATGTCTGAGCGATCTGGCGAGATCAGAACTGATGGATCCGCCGGAACCTAATATTGTTTGCATATCGTTCAATTTTTAGGTGTAAATGCATAAGCTCTTCAAAAGTAGTAAACAATTGGCTCTATTACGAATATATGGGAAGAGAACCTTCCCATTCTGCTGCCAGGTTAATGATTTACTACTTGCGTTTACTCCCGAATGATCAGGAGCAGAAAGCATGGAAGCCTGTAATTAACAGAATTTTGTAATTAACCTTATTCCCGAAAACGTAACTTTCTACCGGCGAAAATCAGCAAGTTCCAAGTTGCCGGTTGCTCCCGAAACTTCGGGTTATTAAGGACAATATTAATTTTACACACACCAAACGTCATCAAGTCTTTTAAATTTAAAAAGTCTCAGATCTGTTCGGGATAAAAAAAAGCTGCCCCAGATGAAGGGCAGCCTTTAAACTAATAAAACTATGATCGAAAAGAACGCTAAAATTCCGGATATGGGTTATCAGCCATAATATAGAACCTTAATATGGCTTGCTGGTCCCCTGTAATATCCACATTCTTGAATAGGTATGGTCCTTGCTTTGACCTGAGGGAACATAACTTGTTACTTCAAGTTTGGCAACTGCTTCATTATAATTAACCAGGTATTTTGCGTCCTGGCTTGGCACCGGGTACATAAAACGGATGGGAAGTGCCTGGCCATACTGGGTTACCGGGCCTACAACAAGAGCCGGATAACCTGTACGGCGATAATCAAACCACGATTCCGCATAGAGCCACAGGGAGATCCATTTTTGTTCAATGATCCTTTCCAACCCATTGGTTGCACTGGTATAACTCACTTTGGTATTACTGTAATAGGTACTGAAATTAAAACTATTGGCGCCATCAGTAATTCCCCACCTTTTCAGGGAGGCTATAATCCCGTTTTTATAATGCGTTTCCGGATCTGAGACCGAAAAACCTCCGCGTTGTGCGGCTTCGGCCAGCAGAAACTCGACTTCGCTGTACATGATCAGATCCATCTTGATGTAGGTCTCGCTGTTTGCCCTGAACCGGGGATGCAGATAGGAGATGTACGGACTTCTTTCCGGTTGTGGAAATGCCGGTCCAGCCCCTTTATTGTAAATCTGTGCAT
>JAHEYS010000326.1 GCA_023251475.1 Prolixibacteraceae bacterium | reverse complement strand
GATTTTCACGACAGAAGTAAGGTGACCAAACCTATCGGAATTCCAACCATGATTGTTCTGGGGAAACGAACCAGCGGAATTGCCTCGCCTGACTGGGGGACTGCCCTGGTACAAATTCCATGGTATCTGTATCATTATTACGGCGATATCAATATACTGCGCGAATTTTATCCGGATATGAAAACCTGGGTGGATTATATATCGGGTAAATTCCCGGATAACATTGTCATGCATGGTCTTGGCGATTGGTGTCCTCCGGGAGGGAATAAAATGGTCGATTGTCCTGTGCCGTTGAGTTCGACCGCATTCCATTACCTGGATCTGTCGATTCTGACAAAAACAGCTTATCTGTTTGGCTTTAATTCCGATGCTTCCTACTATTCCCGGAGAATGAATAAAGTCAGGGAACGGTTTAACGAGCAGTTTTTTGATGCCAATAAGAATACCTATGGAAGTCAGACCGCAAATGTAATGGCTATTCAACTGGGATTGGTTCCTGATGGAAAGACAAAGGCGGTTGTCGAATCGCTGGCAAGGGAGATCAAGAATGAAAGCAATGATTTTATACAGACCGGGATTTTCGGTTTGGGCCGGATTTTCCCTGCCCTGGCTGAGAACG
This sequence comes from Prolixibacteraceae bacterium, assembly GCA_023251475.1. Lineage (GTDB taxonomy): Bacteria > Bacteroidota > Bacteroidia > Bacteroidales > Prolixibacteraceae > JAAFHB01. The sequence goes on along the minus strand of JAHEYS010000326.1, from coordinate 6,753 downwards.
GTTATGAGGAGCTGGCTTATCATCTTCTTACCAAAACGGGGAATCACAGTTTTGCCTGTATGTGGGATACTTATAATGCAACCACGTTATGGGAGGTTTTACCTGTTGACTCATCCGGAGCTGGCATTGGCGGGTCTCATAACCATCCTATGAATGGGGGTTACGATGAATGGTTCTTTCGGGGAATAGCCGGAATTCACCCGGATGAGAATTTCCCCGGTTTTAAAAAATTGGTTTTTCGTCCATACTTCACCTCCAAATTGAAATATGGGGGTGCTACTTACCAGTCACCTTACGGAACGATTGTCAGCAACTGGAAATGGGATGGAAAATTATTTTGCTGGGAGATTCAAATTCCGGCAAACAGCGGCGCTGATATTTATATCCCGATATTTAATCAAAGGCAGAATATTTCGGTAAACGGTGAAGAGGGAGATTTGAACCTGGCCGAAAATCCTGCTTTCCCGGGTTATTACCTTTTCAAATCAGTGGGGAGTGGAAAATATAATATTTTGATTAATACCGATATATAAAAATAAGGAAATTTACTATCCAGTATGGACTTAAGGATCAAGATATTATTTTTTTTAAACTTCCTGTTTATATTGGTAGAAGGGCAATCGATTCCGGGAAAGTCGTTTATGTTTAGTAATTCGGCTGTTACAGATTCTACGATGTTAATGACATCATGGTGGAATTCGAACGGGAATACGGTTACCTATGAAGCATGGGTAAAACCGGTCGAATCTGATTTAAGCTTCGATGTCTATCGAACCAGAACGGTAATTTTTAAACAACACTATGGGACATCGGGAATTTATCTCGAAAATTCAACTGACGGAACGAGTGGAATTAAAGTTGTTATCCCTGGAACGACAAATGCATGGTCAGTCACAAAACTACCGAGAATTAAGGATAATGAATGGTCTTATGTGGCGCTCATCATCAATGGGGTCCAAAATAAAGTGACGGTTTGGGTCAATGAACAAAAATTTGATTCGGTTTTTACGGCTCCAATATCCGGGATTAATTTTTGGTCCGGACATCTGCCGGGGGGGGACGGTAACCTGAGTGAGGTTCGCCCTTTAACGATGGGATTACAATGGCCTTATTATCCTACACGCAGAACTTCAATGACAAATGGACGGGCTACTGTCGACCGTTTTTTCAGGGGTGAAATGGATGAAGTTAGGGTGTGGAGCATATCGCGGTCTGACGATCAGATTATAAGTAACAGGTACCGGCCCCTTACCGGGAATGAGGAGGGACTACTGGCCTGCTATAACTTTGAAACCCTTTCAGCAAATGGTGATTCGATAATGAATTTGAAGAGCGGAAAACCGGATTGTGCCATATGGGGGAATAATCCCAAATCCGGATTGAAAAAGTCTTATGCGATGGTCCGGCCTATCCTCGGGGAGGCAAGTGGAGTAACAAGTACCGGATTTATAGTTAACTGGAGTTTAATTCATAATGTTGAAAGCTATTTTCTCGATGTGGCAACCGATTCTCTGTTCTCAGATTTGCTTGAAAATTACAAAAATGTCAAAATTTTACAGGATCTCTCCACCTTCCCGGTTTTAACACCAAAACCAGCCAAATATTTTATTCGGCTAAGGGCAGGAAATAGTGAAAATTCCTCTTATTCAGCCTATTCTGCAGCTATATCTGTAAATGTAATGCCCGCTCCTGTAACTTCTATTCTGTTAAATGGTGAAAATGGGACAAATTCCATTGCCGTGGATAGGGGAGTTCTGAAAATTGTGGCAACGCTATCATCTGATGGTTCTACCGATAAGTCGGTTAGATGGTCGGTTGATAATCCGCTCCTGGCATCTGTTAATCAGCAGGGAGAGGTGACAGCAAATGCAAATGGCCGGGTTTTAGTAACTGCAACATCGTTAATTACACCTGCTGTTTCAGGATCCATTTCAATTGATATTACCAACCAGGTGCCCGATATTTGGGTTCCCCCTTCTGTGAACCGTCCGGCAACATTTTATTGGGGTGGCTATCAGAAGATGTCTCAATTGGTTGATCAGAATGCCAGCTGGGACTTTGTAAAACAAAATATGGACGGATTTATTTTCCATGGCGCTTATTGGGCAAACTCTGCCGGATTTCCTGAAATCGCTACGGTTGGACCTAAGCTGGGAACCCTACTAAAACCATATAATAAAAAAAATCTGATGGAATTGGGTTGGCCCGGAACTTACACGCAGTTTCAGCCAACTGTTGATATGGCTATGAAAAAGGCTCAGGGACACGTGCTCTCGTTGGACAAGATGAAATCATGGGGAATTTCTGTTGACGAAATTAATATAGACTGGCATCTGTACCTTTGGAAACCGTTGTGTATCGCTCATCCCGATTGGACTGTGAAAGATATTAATGCCTGGGTAACGGGAGATTATACCAGTTATACAGGACCTGCCACATCTATGAAACCGGGATATTTCCCGGATTATATCAATACAATCAGGAAGTCTTATCCATTGATGACTTTTTATGCAGTTGATAGCCCTGTCTGGTTTTGGTGGGACGATTATCCAAGTCTGGGCAATAGCCAAAACCGACAACACTTTGAACCGCTCACAGGTTTTGATCCGGTAACCGGCGCTGACAATACAACGCCGGTCCTGGTGAATGGACAACCTGTCAGGTTTATTTTTAACTGGCACGATATTATGGCCGGAATTATCAACGCCACGGGTAAATCGGGTTTCGAAGGGATGGGCTCTGATTACCCCTATGATTATTCCCAATGGTCCGAACCTGTGGCTGGGGAGAGCTGCTATCAAAAAGTATTGCTTTACGAAAACTGGTTTCATTCAGTTGGTAAGAAACATACCCTGATTTGTAACACGTCCGATGGAGATAAATTGTTTCCCAACGACCATGATGCATGGGATAAAAATTACTACGAAAAATCGATGGCTGCGATGGTAAATTATCAAAAACGCGGGGGACGCGCCGACCGCTATCTATTTGAAAGCTGGTATTCCGGTCCTTTTACTATTGTTCCTGAAACAAAGCAATATACATTTACAAACCTGGCCAAAAATGCACTGATTTACCTTAAAGGTGTGGATCAAAAACTTGATTTGCAGATTAAACGATCGGGCGATCAAAAATACCAGGGCATCGACCTGTTTCAAACCCGCCCCAATGGTATCCAAAATATCGTGTGCACTGCACTGGCAACACAGACATTTTATGTAAATCTTCGAAATGCCGGAGATTATACCTGTTATCCCATGTTAAAGACGTTGAAAAAGAGCGCCTCAGGCTGGGATATCTCTTTCTGGAACGGTAATACAAATATCACCTCTCAAATTACCAGCGATGAAGGGTATACTTTTTTTAATACATTGGATCCGGGCGTTAGCACCGAGATTAAAATGGTTATCACTAAAATCACTACCGGGACACCCGAAAATCTTGCAGTTTCACTGTGGGCATTCTGGAATCCTCAGGACCCGGATAACAAAGTGCGTGACGTGGTTTCCATTAATTTTGATCTCACGCTCGGAATAGATGATGCGGATTCACAAAAGGAATTTCCCGGTTTAATTACATATCCGAATCCTGTTTTTGACCTGCTCAATATTGAGATGAAAGAACCCTCCCGAATTATTGATGTTAAACTGATCAGTGTGACCGGCTCGATTTGCTATCATAAAACTTTTAAAGATCAGTATTCAGTCACTGTCAATACAAAAGAATTGAATGCACATGGAACTTTTATTGTACAGATAATCGCATTTAATAGAAAGTATATCCGTAAAATTTATATTTTGTAACATTTTTAAAGATATCCGGAAAATAATTTTAAACACAATCTTAGATCAAATGAAGAACCAATTTTTAGAATTCAGGAAGGCAATTAGCATATTGATTATTTTATTTGTCATTAGTTTTTCCGTTTGTTATTCTCGTCCGTCCGAAATTTTCAGGCCGACATTTTCTCAGATTGAATCGGGTTTTAAAACTATTCCGGATACGGTATTAACCAGTGTTTACTGGTACTGGATGTCGGACAACATTTCCAAAGAGGGAGTTGTAAAGGATCTGAAGGCAATGAAACGTGCCGGGATAAACAGGGCTTTTATCGGAAATATCGGGGGGCAGGGTGTCCCTTATGGAAAAGTGAAAATATTTTCAGATGAATGGTGGGATATTCTCCACACTGCCCTGAAAACAGCAACGGAATTAAACATCAGGATTGGTATTTTCAACAGTCCCGGATGGAGTCAGTCAGGGGGACCATGGGTAAAGAATGAACAATCAATGAGGTATCTGAATTCATCTGAAATTGAGGTAGCCGGCCCGACGCAGTTTAACAACAAATTGGCCCTTCCGAACAAGGATTTTCAATTCGTAAATGTAATTGCCTATCAAATGCCCGATGCAGCCGGAAAAGCTTATCTGTCGCTCCATCCCAGAATCATCGCTGAACCGGAAATTGAAAATCCCGCAGCTATTTGCGATGGCGATAATAGTACAGAAGTGTCTCTGAAACAGGTGAAAACATTAACCCTTGATTTTGAAACTGCCGATGAGGCGATGGTACGGAGCTTAATTATTAAAGCTTCCGAAAAAAGGACCAAGGCCACTGGAAGTTTTTTTGTTAAAGAAGGAAACAGCTACCGGTTATTGAGAAATTTTGAGATAAACCGGAGCAATCCTGCTATTAATGTGGGCTTTGATCCATTTGCCCCTATCGTTCTTTCGATTCCTGAAACCAGCTCCAGACATTTTCGTTTGGTTGTGAGCGAGATAACTATGGCAGGTGGAATAGCCGAAGTTGATCTTTCCCCGGTGCCTAAAGTTGAAAGGTATCCTGAGAAGTCACTTGCCAAAATGTTTCAGACGCCACTACCTTACTGGAAAGATTATCTGTGGCCGGCTCAACCTGAGGTAAAGGAGCGGTCGCTGGTGATTGATCCTGAAACCGTAGTGGATATTTCAAAGTTCAGAACTGCTGATGGAACCGTCAAATGGAGTGTTCCAGCCGGTAAATGGAAGATTATGCAAACAGGGATGACAACCACCGGGGCAACTAATGGTCCCGCAACTCCTGAAGCAACTGGACTTGAAACTGATAAAATGAGTAAAAAGCATATCGCCGCCCATTTTAATGCTTTTTTGGGTGAGATCATCCGCCGTATCCCTGCGCCAGATCGCAAATCATGGCAGGTGGTAGTGCAGGACAGTTATGAAACCGGCGGCCAGAACTGGACCGATGGACTGATCGGTGAATTTACAGCAAAATATGGGTACAGTCCTGTTCCGTTCCTTCCGGTGCTGAAAGGAGATGTTGTAGGCAGCCGCGATCGCTCCGACCGGTTCCTGTGGGACCTGCGGCGGATGGTCGCCGACAAGGTTTCGTATGATTATGTAGCCGGTTTAAGAGAGGTGAGTCATAAAAACGGGCTCACAACCTGGCTTGAAAATTATGGTCACTGGGGCTTCCCGGGAGAATTTCTTCAGTATGGCGGTCAGTCTGACGAGATAGGCGGTGAATTCTGGAGTGAAGGTGATCTGGGAAATATTGAAAACCGGGCGGCTTCATCATGTGCACATATCTACGGGAAAAAGAAGGTCTCGGCCGAATCGTTTACCTGCGGAGGGAAGGCCTATTCGCGGCATCCGGCTACGATGAAACCACGGGGAGACCGCTTTTTTACCGAAGGAATCAACAATACCTTACTGCATGTCTATATTGAGCAACCCGACGAGCGGGAACCCGGCATCAATGCCGGATTCAGCAATGAGTTCAACCGCCACAACACCTGGTTCGAATTTATGCCATTGTTTACCCAATATCTGAAACGGGCCAATTTTATGCTTCAGCAGGGTAATTATGTGGCAGATGTGGCCTATTTTATTGGTGAAGATGCCCCAAAAATGACCGGGATCTGTGATCCGGCATTGCCTCAGGGTTACTCGTTCGATTATATCAATGGAGAAGTGATCCATAAAAGGGCAAGTATTAAGGATGGCAAACTGCTTCTTCCGGATGGTATGAGCTACCGTTTACTGGTACTTCCCAAACTGGAAACAATGCGTCCTGAACTACTGAAGAAAATCTCTGAACTGGTACAACAGGGGGCAGTGGTTCTTGGACCGGCGCCCAAATATTCTCCCAGTATGATGGGTTACCCTTTAGCTGACCGGCAGGTTCAGAATCTGGCGGCGGCGCTATGGGGGAAAGTCGACGGAGTAAGGGTTAAATCGGCCAGAGTGGGTAAGGGGATGATCCTTTCGGGAATGGAGATGCAGGAAGCGCTCGATCTGATCGGGGTGATTCCAGACTGTAAATTTGGAAAAGAAGATCCGGCATTGTTTATTCACCGCACTCTTCCCGATGGGGAGATGTATTTTATCTCCAATCAGTCGGATAAAACCATCACGATTAATCCTGAATTCAGAATAACAGGCAGGAAGCCGGAACTATGGCAGGCTACCAATGGATCAGCACGCGATCTGGCAGCATTCAGAATAAATTCAAAATCAACAATAGTTCCACTGAAGATGGAACCATATGAAAGTCAATTTATTATCTTCAGAAAAAGCGCTGAAAAGGCTGCAACGTTTGATTTGACAGCTAATTTCCCAGACGGGAAGAACCTGGCCGATCTAACCGGGGTGTGGACGGTTACTTTTGATCACTCCAAACGGGGGCCTGCGAAACCAGTTGTATTCAAAGGCCTTTCCGATTGGACATTATCCACCAACGACAGTATTAAA
>JAHEYS010000325.1:1831-7383 GCA_023251475.1 Prolixibacteraceae bacterium | reverse complement strand
TAGCCATTGAGAAGAATCCTGCAGATGCTGAGTCCTATTATTCCCGGGGTTTGGCAAGACTCGATCTTGGTCAACAGCATGATGCAGCTCAGGATTTCAAAACAGCGGCTGAATTAGGGTACGGATTGGCCACTGAAGCTATTGAGAAATACTGTTAATTACGCTATATTTGTGATCAGGTTTTGCGGAAAAGCTCTGGCAGGATTTTGATGACTCAGGCAAGGTCAACTGTTTGCAGCAACATGAATTCCATGGGGTATAATTTTTAATTGCAAATCTATGCATGGATTTTTAAACTTTTTACCTCAATCGAATGAGAAATATACTGATTTTTTTGAATATCATATTATTGTCTTCCTGTAAACCAGCAATTAAAGAGACGGGAGAAGCGGTTATTCAGTATAAAAATATTGAAAAACATCTTGCCGAACTTTCATCAGACCGTTACCTTGGAAGGAAGCCTATGACGGAAAGCGAAGGTATTACAGTCGATTATATTGCCAAAGAGATGGCATCCGCCGGACTGGAACCTGCCAATAAAGGAAGCTATTTTCAGGAGGTTCCCCTATTGGCAGTGAATTCAAAAATATCGGATACCCTTTGTTTTGACACCCCGAAAGGGTCTCTGAAATTTAATAAACTAATTGATTATGTGACTTTTTCAAGGCGGATGGATACCCTTCAGACCCTTGAAAAGTCAGAACTGGTGTTTGCCGGATTTGGGATTACGGCTCCCGAATATGGGAGAGATGATTTTCAGGGGATGGATCTGAAAGGGAAGACCATCCTGGTTTTTGTAAATGATCCGGGTTACGGAACAACAGGTTCCTATTTCAAAGGGAATACCATGACCTACTATGGTCGCTGGACCTATAAATTTGAAGAAGCTGCCCGTCGGGGGGCAAAAGGTTGTCTTATTATTCACGAACAGGGACCGGCCGGGTATCCCTGGCAGGTTGTTCGCAACAATGGCGAAACCACCAAACTGTACCTGAAACCCGATAATGGTTACCAGGATCGGTGTGCTTTTGAGGGATGGATCTCCCAGGGGGCAGCTGAACAATTGTTTAAGAATTGCGGCATGAACCTTAATGATGCTAAAAAGATAGCCTTGCAGAAAGATTTTAAACCCTTCATTTTACCGGTTAAGGTTTCAGGGTGGATGAAGAGCAGTTTCAAAACAAATACATCCAGAAATGTTTGCGGAATGATACGCGGCGCAAAACATCCCGATGAGGTGATCGTCTATACTGCACACTGGGATCACCTGGGTGTTGGTACTGCAGTGAATAACGACAGTATTTACAATGGGGCAACAGATAATGCCAGCGCTGTTGCCTGGATGCTCGAAATTGCAAGAGGTTTCAGGAGTTACCCATCAACTGAAAGATCGGTCCTGTTTATCTCAGTTACGGGTGAGGAATCAGGCCTTCTGGGCTCATCCTATTATGCCGAACATCCCTTTTACCCGATGGGGAAGACTGTTGCATGCATCAATACAGATGTAATGTTGTTTCTCGGTAAATTCAGAGATGTAACCCTGACAGGTTTTGGTCAGTCAGAATTGGATGATTGGGTGAAAAGAGCTGCCGACCAGCAGGGAAGATACATTGCGGCAGATCCTAATCCTGAAAATGGGATGTTTTTCAGATCCGATCAGTTCCCATTTGTAAGAAAAGGGGTCCCTGCCATTTACGCCAAAGGGTATACCGATGCTATTAAATACGGGAAGGAAGAGACCCTTAAAATTCTGGATCATTACTGGAAAAAAACCTATCATAGTCCGTTTGATGAGTACCATCCCACCACTGATGATCTGAGCGGCATCGTCGATGATGCCAGACTGCTTTTCCGTGTGGGAACAAACCTGGCTAACTCCCGCAAATGGCCGGTATGGAATAATGATTCTGAATTTAAAATTGCGAGGGAATCATCACAGAAATAGCCATTGCGCTCCTCAATACAACTTTAAGAAATTCTATATTTGCATCTATTGTAAATTTAAAGATTACATACTATGTCAGAAAAGGTACTAGGTGTTGGCTCACGGGTGAAACATCCCCAGATGGGTAAGGGAGTAATCGTTCAGTTGCGCTCCGATGCTTATGAAATTGGCTTTATTGATTTTGGCGTAAGACAGATTATGCGTGATTATGAGGGGCTTGAGGTTATTGAGGCAGTAGAAACCCCCTCTGATCTGGCCACCTGGGAGAAAATGGAGAAAAGTCTAACCCGGGTACTACGCCGGTTCAGTGATATCCAGGAGACGGTTCCCCTCGGACAGAAATGGTCCGGTGGCAGGATGGTGTTGTATCCCGGGGATAAGTCTTTAAAAGAGAAGGAGATTCCCGTTGAAACCTTCTTTCATAAAATAGTGATGGTGCGCGACAGGGTCCGGGTGATGGAACAACGAATCAATGCCAGCAACCTGACCGATGAGGAGAAGGTTGATCTGGAACAATACATCACGAGAATTTACGGCAGTCTGACAACCTTTAATGTTCTGTTTAAGAATAAGGAGGATCAGTTTATAGGAGAAAAATTAGGCAAGTGATCCTCATACCCGGGTGACAGTCCCGGTTTGGCCGGGAATAAAAAAAAGATATTCAATCAGTTTAAGGATTGAATATCTTTTTTTGCTTAATCTCTTTATGAAAGGATTTTAATTCAGGTAAGCGCAAAAGCAATTGCCTGCTGCTACAATCCTGGTACTCTTGAAAACAGTGTAAGGCATATAAAAGAAACCATTCAATCCCCAGTAGAGACCCCAGGAATTCTGAACCTTGAATGAGCCTCCACCCATGTTGTCATCATAACCGATAATCGGGGCGGCATGCCCGCCAAGCAGTCTGGCTCCCGTTACCAGGGCTCCTGAAGTGTTTAACGGATTATAGATAAAATTGGTCTTATTCAGTCCCTCAAACAGGTTGTATGAAGAGGTATCATAGACATTAAACCCCATCATCACCGGTATACTGGCCGATAAAAGTGCTTTAACCCCTTCCACATCACCGGTCCCTATCCTCGCATAACTGGTCGTTTTTTGCCCTATTCTGTAATTTAATGCCTGTGAAAATGCGGCGCTGGTAGGGGCAGTTTTATAAGCTGTGCTCTTGCTGCTGGTTGGATAAACATATGACTCCTCTTTGCAATCGCCATATTTTTGAAGGGCCTGAGGTATATTGATCATATAGGCGCCGTTGTCAGAATTTATTTTTTGTTTGTTAATAAGCACGCGTTCACAATAATAGATAAAGGCAGGACTTAAAACGGAGTCTTTTTGGGTCTTAAAATTATGGTAAAGAATTTCATTCGCCTCCACCCCGCAAAACGCAGTGCAGGAACCAATCTGCCCCTGATCACGAACAGCCGGATTCCAAAGTGTAACAACGGTTTGTAAGGCTTTTAATTTCATGGTGGCAGGAAACGATTCCCTGGAAAAAAGGGGCATATCCATAAATTGGTCCGGTGTCATAGGCAATAACCCATACACATGCAGACCATCGGTAGTAAATTTTGGCGCCTGCCGGAGATCTCCCGGATTATCAAGTTCACTTGTCTTGGTACATCCATAAAACATAAACATTATGAATGTAATTGCAATAAAAAACCTGTTGATTGTTGTTTTCATTTTTTGGTTTTTTTAGATTTTAATTTAAAGGAAAATAAATTTATTTATAAAAAAAAATTATAGGTTGCAATAATTGATGTTTGTAAAAAAAAAACTGGTCCCCTCGGTTTAAACCCTCCGGTTAGGAGAAATTAAATGATTTTGGAAGTTTTTTTTGTATTTTTAAAGTGTTGTACAGTAGTATGAAATATTATTATTATGTAAGTATGAAATTCGAAACACTGCTGCTTTGTTTAAGTATAGTCTCATTAACAGTTATTGCCGGTCCGGTTGTCAAGGTAAAAGAGCCCGTGGATTATGTGGATCTGTTTATTGGCACCTCCAATTCCCGGTGGATGCTGGGACCTTATGCCTCAGTACCTTACGGGATGGTTGAGCTGGGCCCCGACAACCAGGCTTCTGGCTGGATGGGGGGATACGAATATTCAATAATGAATGTATCAGGATTCAGTCATATCCATGCATGGACCATGTCGGGCCTGCGCGTGATGCCGGCCATGCAGGATTTTACCAAAGATGACGGGGCTCCGGACCGTCCATACCGGGGGGCCAGCTCCGGATATCACTCCCGTATTGATAAGGCGACAGAGAAAGCCTCACCCGGCTATTACTCCTGTTTTCTATATGATGCGAACTGCAAAGCGGAGATGACCGCCACTACGCGATGTGGATTTCATAAGTACACTTTCGACAAGGCTGGTGATGCCCGGATCATTCTGGACCTCCTTTTCCCCGCTGAAGATCAGGCAGAGATCCTTGATGCGAAACTCATTAAGATAAGCGATACATTAATAGAGGGTTATGCCAACACCATTGTCCCAACGACAAAAAACATGGAGTACAAACTCTTCTTTTCAATACAATTCAGCCAGCCTTTTAAGAATATGGGGGGATGGGTCAATGATTCACTCATCGAAAATACCTCCCTGATCAGTGGTGCGGGTGACGTTGCCGCCTTTGTCAATTACAAAACTAAAGTGGGAGAACCGGTGATGATTAAGGTGGGGCTTTCACTGGTCGATCAGAAAGGGGCACGCAATAATCTTAAGACAGAACTCGGTGATTATGGCTGGGATTTTGAAAAGGTAGCTACCGTTGCCCGGAATAAATGGAACGATCTGCTCTCAAAAATAAAAGTTGAGGGGAGAGAGCAGGATAAAAGGAAATTTTATACCAACCTCTACCGCAGTTTTGCAAAACAGACCTGGAACGATGCAGATGGCAGGTATTGCGATCCCTTCGAAAAGATCAGGCAATTACCTAAAGGTCAGGATATCTACGGTGGTGATGCCTTCTGGAATACCTATTGGAACCTCAATACGGTCTTATCGTTGATTGCCCCCAATATCATGAATAACTGGGTAACTACTCAGCTGGAACTTTTTAAGCATACCGGGTGGACAAATAACGGCCCTACGGGATTGGAGCATACGCGTGTGATGGGGGTAACCCATGAGATAGCCCTGATGGTTGCTGCCTATCAAAAGGGAATTCGCAATTATGATGCCGGTCAACTTTGGGCTGCGGTAAAGCATAACGCCACCGAACAGGGAAAGAAACTTGATAAAACGGGTAATGTCGGAATGGAATGGCTCGACGCTTATAACACGTTAGGTTATGTACCTTATGATATTTCAAAGCGTTCATCACGAACACTCGACTACTCCTATACCGACTATTGTACGGCACAGCTGGCAAAACAGCTTGGTAAAGTCCAGGATTACAATTTTTTCCTGAATCGTTCGAATAACTGGAAGAACCAGTTTAACCCTGGGGTAAAATGGCAGATGCCCCGCGATTCAAAGGGGAACTGGAAAACAGATAACAATATTTTTTCCGGTGAGTTCTGGAGCGAAGGAAATGCCTGGCAATACAGTTTTTATGTGCCTCACGATATTCCGGGGGTGGTTGACCTGATGGG
>JAHEYS010000325.1:0-1731 GCA_023251475.1 Prolixibacteraceae bacterium | reverse complement strand
TGGATCTATTTCACTGATATTGTGAATGGCGGAACCTTGAGTTATGTTTTGGGGAATCAGCCAAATCCAAAATGGGGCCAGCGATAGAGAAGTGGAGTTATTCCGTCTAAAAAATAACACCGACCGTTTAAGACTCAGATCCGGAAATAGTTTTTTAATGAATTAATCAAGGCAAATACTGTAGTAATTTCTGAATTAATCAGGGTATAGAATGATCATTTTTAGTAAAAAATCAGGGCAAACTTTCCGGCAGGCAGATTTTGTACCTGACTATATCAGCACAAATCACTTTTCTATCAGTAACCGGTGATATCTTCCCATCCAGTAAGGGAGCAGAAAGTAGGCCCCGTCATCTTCATACGCCCCATCCGAACCTGAATCGTACTGTCGTGGATTGGAATTTGCCTTGATGATTCCTGCTTCCGGAGTTGGAATCGGCCTTACCGACTGAGCTTCGTGGGATCTTCCTGAAAGCTGGTCCTGTGGCAAATCCCACCGGTGACTGTTTTCCATTGTCCAGGTAATCATATCCATTGGAATCAGCTTAAGTTCCTCCGCAGCTATTTGCAGGTCATAGTCCTTTTTAAGTGAAACACTTACGATCATATTCCAGAGCGGTGTCCGTTCCGGTTGTGCGACATTCCATGCCCGCTGCAAACCCTGGCGATAAACCGGGAGTAAATCAGGCTCATTGCAATATCTGAACAGGCTATAATAAGGGAGATAGGTCAGGATGTCGTCGGAATGACTGTTTTCATAAGGGGGATACCTTTTTGCCTCAAGGGTATTTGCGGCATAATGATGTTTCTGTATCAACAACTGATAGGCTTTTTCGAATTTTGGATTTTTGGTTATGTAAACAGCTACTTTCAAAAATGAGAGCATCTGCAATGAATTTAGTCCCCTTTCATACCATCTTCCTGGTATATTATTCAAAGAGTCGGGATTCCATATCGCCCATTTGGTAGGTTGTCCATCAAAATCAATGAGTTGAAAGTTGTTGTCCACAATATGGTTCATGATGCGTTGGACACTGCTTTTGACGCGTTCCTTTTGCGCCCCATTGGCAACCAGGTCATAAAAGAGTGGGATTGCAAACAGGTGCCCGGCAATCTCATCAGAACTGGCATCATCGAGCCATTGCCATTTGCCATCTGGTGAAGGGTGCCACATCTTGGGATGGGGAGAGCGTGATGGGATAACAGTGTCAGTGGCTGCCGCAAATGAACGGGCAGGCAACCCCGGTATTCCGGTAACTGTTTCCAGGCGTTCGAGCGCTTCATAGGTCCTGACGGCATTCTTTTTCGCTTCAGGATCCCTGGTTGCTGCGTAACGGAAACATTCGGCGGCCAGGTAAATGGAGGTCCAGAGCCCGTCGTTATCGTTATTTTGAGTTTTGCTTGTCGATAAATCGCCAGGTGTAAGTAATATTGACCGGCTCACCAGACCATAGCGAACATGCCGCAGTCTGATCCGTTCCTCAAAAGCTGCCGCCTTTTGATCCAATGTCATCGAAACCTCCTGAATCTGGCTGATCCCTTCAGGTGTGGCAATCCAGGTGGTGTGGTCATCAACAGGCAGGATATCATTTACTTTATTGTTTGGAAGCCAACGCTTCCCGTTATAATAGTGCCAGCTTTTGTCTTTTTTGATGGCTCCCCGATCTGTCCCGAACCACCTACTTTTTTCAGTAGAATGAATTGAAGTTACCGGACCGTAAGGTAATCCGTC
>JAHEYS010000324.1 GCA_023251475.1 Prolixibacteraceae bacterium | reverse complement strand
AATAAACCTCACGACCTTTTACGGAGACAATTTCTCCGGAAACCCTTTTTTTATTGGTGATTTGATCAGTTTGCCGGGTTTTGAGATTAACAGAGAAAATTTGCGCATTATTGTTCACCCTTTTGTAGAAAATCATTTTTTCATCGTTCCCCCCACTTGCCGGCAGGAAAGGGTTGTTATGAAAGTAGAAACTTTGGTTATCACCTCCGCCGGGCGCCAGGTGGATGATTTTATGTCCCGTATCCTTATCGATCCATTCCGCAGGCATGGGGGTAAGGGAACCGGTTTCAATTAAAGGCAACTTCTGTGCTTTGCCTGCACCTGCCGTAATGATAAGGAGCAGCCCGATTAAAATATGTCGTTTCATGTTTGAGTTATTTGTTTATCTCTACAATAATTTTCTCATCTCCCTTTTTGGCAATGGTAACCTCCAACATATTTCCAGTATCCTCATATTTCCAGTTGTTTACCAAAATCTTTCCGGAAGTTACCGAGACTGGTTTTCTCTCCAGATGAATCAATAGCGTATAATTACGGTCAGGCAGGAGGTATTTCCCCGTTGAACCAAGGATTTCCACTTTGACAGATCCACTGCTATCCGCGCAGTTTATTACTGTTTTGGCAAATACCCCTTTTTGGTAATCAAGCGATAAGCCATCATCTTCGTAGATTTGAAAGGTGGAATTACTGTAGGGATAAATATCCAGGGTAACCGGATCGACAGGTTTTTCGCCAAAATATTGCATGTCGGGCTGCATGGGGATGATCGCCCCCGCTTTCACAAAAATGGGTAACTTTTCCAACGGCGTTTTTGTGATGATACTTTGCTTCCCTGTATATTTTACACCCGACCAGTAATCAATCCAGTTTCCTTCGGGCAGATACAATGTACGGGATTTTGCCCCCTTTTCGGTCACCGGACAAATAAGCATCTGATCACCAAACAGGTACTGATCATCAATATTGTAGGTATTGACATCTCCGGGATAATTAAAAACCAACGCCTGGATAACCGGACTTCCCGTGAGATAGGAATTATAATAGGACGAATAAAGGTATGGGATCAGCCGGTACCGCAGTTTATCATATTTGGTAAAGATCGCCTGTGCTTCGGGGCCATAATTCCAGGGCTCTTTATAATTTGGGTGTTCCATTCCGAAAAGGTGGGCTATCGGACTAAACATCCCAAACTGGCACCAGCGGACGTAAAGTTCAGGATCGGCCACCTGCTCGAATCCACCCATGCAATGCGCCCAGGCGGGGACTCCTGAAAGGCCGATGTTTAATCCTGCACGGATGACCGGTTTGAAATATTGCCATAATGAAGGCCAGTCGCCGGCGAAAATAAAGGGGTATCGCTGGATTCCGGCGAATCCTTCACGGGTATGTTCCAAACCACGCATGTGGTTGTTTTCCTGAAATTTAAGGAAGGGGGCCTTCGCGTAAGCGATCGGAAAAAGGTTATGTAATGAAGCAATTTCTTTACCCTGCGGCCCCATTTTGTCAACCAGCTCATTTCCCACGCGGCCAAACGCGCTACCCTCGTCGGTTTTTACAAACCTGCATCCCAGGTCAGCCAACGGCTTAAGACAGTTGGTCCACCACCAGTCGACGGCTTTCTGATCGAAAAAGTTCGGAAAATCACCAGGTTTTCCGTTTTCGGGATAGGTGAACCCCTTTTCCCTGGCAATGCTGAGATAGTTTTTAAGATTGCCGTTATCAATGCGCGGGCGTATATGCAGACCTACCATCTGAAAATTCAACGCATAAAGAGAATCGAACATCGCTTTCGGATCTGGAAATCCGGGTTGACGCCATTCAAAACTGGTACCCCCTTTACCGTTGACCTTGCCGAAAATCCGCCATGTGGAGTCGAGGTGGAGAATATCGGCAGGAATGCCCAGTTCGCGGAATCTTTTTGCCAGCGCCACCACATAATACTGGGAAGTGATATTTTCAAATCCCCAGGTTCCTCCGCTGTATGAGCCTACATGCAGTCCCATGGCAGCACGGGGAAGCAGAGGAGATGTACCTGTAAGTGAAGTATATTGAGTAATGATCTCTTTAAACGAAGGTCCGTAAATAAAATAGTAATCCAGTTCCCCGCCTGTTGCCGAGAAAGAGTAGGTATCTTTCGCACGATTTCCCATATCCCAGGTACTTGGGTTGGCATTATGAAGGAAAATTCCATAACCCCTTGTGCTCATAAAAAACGGAACGGGCGAATAGTTGGCTTCCAATATGTTATAAGCGCCTGTTTCATGATCCGCCGCAGTTCCCCTTCCAACATCGAGCGTAAGCTTTTTCCCGAGCTGGTCCATAAAGTCCATCCGCTCACCAAATCCGAAGAAATGTTCTCCAGGCTGGAGTTCTTTAGTACAGTTGGGGGTATTATTGCTATAATTCATCGGATTACCCGGTAAAACATCCCGGTTGATCAGCTTCCCGTCAGGTGAATAGAAGGAAATGGCAACAGGATTTTTTGAGATGATTGCGGTCAGAGCTGAAGTTTTGATCTCTGCCTGATTATTTTTTTCAGTGAAGCTGAAGGGGACTTTGTCCCACTGATAACGGGTGACCATTAAGTTTTCGTCATCCTCAAAGCCGGTTGATCCGGCCAGACGAATTCTGATCATGGAGGGGGAACAGATCTCCAGACGGTAATTATCTGCGCCCGAGCTGATGAGAATTATATTCCCGTTACGCGTTAATTTCGCTGGAACAGCAGATGTGAGACCTGCGCCGTAGATCATGCTTACCAGCAAAACAAGGGTGAGTGTAATCAGGGATTTTTTTATTCCGGTTTTCATTTGCATAATTTGTTATTGGAATTCGCAGAAAGTGGGGCGACAAAATCCACCTTACAATTTCAATTTAAAGATAATCAATATTTCAGCATTTGACTCACCATATTTCTTCGGTATCGGGGTAGAACGGGGAATAACTGAAATATGCACCTGCGGCAATCAGGCTAGGATTTTTGAAGTATTTCCAACATTTTACGATCCAAAAGTTGTCCGTGCCACTCTTCATACACAACATCTTTTCTTCCCGAATTGAGCACACCGAAATCTCCCCGAAAGTTCCAGAAGGCCCAACCAATTCCATTTTCCTTTAAAATGCCCAGCATATCGTTTATCCATGACAGAAAAACATCATGAGGGGTTTCCCTGTAACATCCGCATTCACCGCAATGGACACCAACACCTTGAGCAATTAGTTCAATCCACGGTTTGTAGAAAGCTTCCAGACTTTTTTTGTCATAATCCTTGTTCCCGATCTTGCCTGGCCAGACCGGTTTTGGGGCATCATCCGGATTTTTCCAAACCCAGGGGACCCTGTAATGAGAAATTTCTCCAGGGAAATAACCCCTGCAACTTTGTGCCACATTTAAATCATTAAGTTCAGAAGTGACCACCCCGCCACAATTGTTTCCATCTGCGATAACCAAACGATCAGGGTTATACTTCAGGATGACATCCAGGCATCCTTTTACAATTTTCCGGTAAAGTTCTCCGGGTAAGGCACTTTTCCGGTCAAACTGATTATTCATATCTTCGCGAAAGCACGGTTCATTAATCAGATCAAAGCTAAGGTGTTTTCCTGAAATGTTTTTAAACCGCTTTGCCCACATTTCCCAATGCATGTATAAAGCCTGTTGGGCAGCCTCATCTTTCCAAAGGTTATAGGGTTCATTGAAACCCGCATTTATACAAAATCCCGGAACCCGGTGCAGATTAAAACTCACGTGCAGCTTATATTTGATGGCCAGGTAAACCAGTTTTTCAATTTCTGAAATCGCCTGTTCATTAAAATTTAACACATCCTCCGGATTGGCTCTTTTGCTCTGGTCAGATCCCGCGTCAAAATTGATATAACATGGATATTGAACCGGAATCCGGACAAAATCAAAACCCCAGTCAGCCATCCATTTAAAATCATCTTCCGTTGAACTATTCCGATGGTTTGGGGCTGGTAATATGAGTGGTTTGGAAGTAAAAAAATCGAGCAGGTTAAACCCGCGCCAACGTGGCAGTTTATTCTTTGCTGGTTCGGGAAATGATAGACCCATAGCAGAAACTGATGGAGTAAGCCCGATTAAAGCGCTCCCAATACCGGCTGTTTTAACAAATGAACGACGATCTATATTCTTCATGATTATCAATTATAACGAATCTTAATATTATTCATCCTGATCGGCTCATGTTCACTCTCCGGATGGTAAAGTTTTAGTTCACAACTGTTAATTCCTGAGAAATTCCGGGGCGACAGATTTTGCTGATAGATAGACTGGTCGATTTTACTATTTATTTTATAATTCAGCAGGTAACCATAACGGTTGTTAAACTTGATCAGCAACTGATTTTTCCCGGCCTTCAGCTGAAGGAGAACAACTTCTGTATTCAGATGACTTTCGTGCGGAATGAGGTGTTTGACCAGGTTTTCACCATTCAGCCACACCTGAATTCCATCTCCTCCACCCGTTTCCAGCAACAGTTTACCTGCTGAATGTGCAACGATATCCTGAAGAATATAATAGGATTGAAAGGGGCTGCAGGTTACCGCCTCCTCCTTCGCATCTACCCATGTGCTAATTAAATTCCATTTTGTTGGATTCCTTTCCGACCAGGCAACTTCAGGATTGATCGCCTTCTCAAACTTTCCCGGTAGATTCTCGAAGTCTGAACGGACTGGTCCGTAGGAATAACGGTTTCCCCATTTAATTTCAATCGCATTTTCGTTAACCGGAATTTTGGCGCTACCCACCAACCTGACCCTCTCATTTTCCCCATTCCAGTTCAACTCTATCTCTTTTCCAATCTCTTCGGTGGTGTAGAAGATCACCGGAACTGCCGATTTCAGATGACTGCTGAAATTCCATGACTGTTTGACAATACTCCGGTGATTGTTGTAGTAATCGATACACGCATAACTGAAGTGTTTTATGGAATTATGATAATCGAGCGTTATATTTTTTCCTGTCAGTAATTGCTCCGGCATTAAATGATACTTTCCGTTGTATTCAACTACTATAACTTGATAATCAGTGCTATGATACAGTTTTTCAGGTGTGAAAATGGTCAGGTTCTCCTTTCCGGATTTAGTTTTCAATGTTGATTTAGGGTCATTTAACAGAGAGACCTTTTTGATCTGGCCTGAAATACCTGGCAGCACAATACCAACGGTTGCTTTACCGGATAAGATCAGGTAAAGCCGGTTTCCTTTTGTGGTTATTTCCCCCCATTGGAAGGACTCAGGAAATGGATTTGCTGTGGTACTATAAATTGCTTCACCGTTTTTTCCAAGCCATTTTCCAACGCCTGAAAGGACAGCTGCTTCATAGGGTACAACCGTTCCGTCACCCTTTGGACCAATATTTAACAGGTAGTTTCCGCCGCGACTGACCACCTTGATTAAACTGGTCAATTTCTGCTGAATCTTAGCTTCCACATCTTCCCGTTTCTGCCAGGAACGATATCCCCAGGTTTCATCGAACATCGATGCCGGTGTCTGCCAGGGGGCATCGATTTTAAAATCAGGGTATTCGTTGTCGCCCATCACACAAAAATCATAGGCATTATTCCCTAAACGACCGCTTACCATACAGTCTGGTTGCAACCTGTGCACCAAATCATACATTTCGCGGCTTTGTAGTGCGGTCAACGATCCCATATCAAACCAAAGTTCTGAAATAGGGCCGTAGTCTGATAATAATTCGGTTACCTGTTTCTTATTGTATTGGTGATGGTCAGCAGTGATGGGATTGGCATTATGAGAGGTAAACGGGTGTAACGTATAGTCGATCAGCGAATAATATAATCCAAAGTTAAGACCTGCTCTTTTACAAGCCTCAGAAAGCTCCCTGATTACATCCCGTTTAAATGGGGTGGCATCTACCACATTGAATCGTGTGGTAGAAGTTTTGTACATACAAAAACCGTCATGGTGCTTGGCGGTGATTACAATTGAGCGCATCCCCCCTTTTTTGGCCAGGGAGACAATTGAATCGGCATTCCAGTTTACAGGATTAAAGCGGGACGGCACTTTTTCATAATCGTCAGCCATAATTCCGGCAGTGGCGTGGATCTGCTCGCTGTAACCGTTTTCGACGGGTTTTCCTCGCCAGACGCCACCCAGTTCGGAATAGATCCCAAAATGGATAAACATCGAATATTTATTATCGTGCCACTTCTGCGAGGCCAAAGATTTCGTCTGAGCCATGGCCACACTGCTTAGGCAAAGCAAGAATATCGAAATTATCCCAAAGGTCAGTTTTCCATATTTTGGTTTTTGTTCCATCGTTTTCTGATCAAATATTTTTACACTGATTTTCTGTTGGTAAAGATATTTTTTAAACGACAAACTCACAAATATCAGCCGGCGCAAATGAACTTCACGATCAATTTGCGCTTAAAACGATCACTTTTTAAGTATCCATGCCGCACCCTGATAACTGACTTTTAAAAGGTCGAGTTGTTCCCTTGCCTGACTGTAGCGCTGATAACCGATTCCCACCCTGAAAGGTGCAGATTCGCCGATCACCATTGTTTCAATCCCTTCCGATTTAAGTTGGAGAACAAACCTGGAGGCTGATGGCTGATCCTGGAACGATCCCAGAACAAGGTAATATTTTGCAGAATCTTCACCTGGAATATTAACAACAGTACCCGATGGCGTTTTTTCTGCCTTGGTTGAACTGACATCTTTTGGAACGGTTTCGGGTTTCGGGTTTCTAACAGCCGTCGGTGCTTTTTTGTCTTTAGGAGCATTAACGGCTTCGGGAACCTGCTCAAAAATAGACCCATGTTCCTTATTGGAACTGTAATCTTTCGCAGCATTTGGTTTGCCGTTTGAATAATCCCCCTTCTCCTGTTTGACAGCCTCTCCCTGCAGGAATCCAGGGATAAAGATCTCGGTTCTTCTGTTTTCCCTGTTTTGCTCAGGGGTACATTTCTGACCACCGATCCCCTTGTGAATCAACTGTGTTTTTCCATAACCGGTCCCTTTGATCCTGGATTGGTCAATCCCTTTGGAAACAATATAGTCAACTGCAGCCTGGGCGCGCAATTGGGAAAGCCTCATATTATAAATTTCAGTTCCGCGATCATCGGTATGAGAACCTAATTCAACTTTCATTCCCGGGTTTTGGTTCATCAATGCAACCAGACGGTCAAGTTCCTGAGCTGCATCAGGCAGGATGTTCCATTTGTCAAAGTCGTAATAGATATTGTTTAAGGTTATTTTTTCGTTCACCTTAATTTTCATCCATATGGTGTCCCTGGTAACCTTGCCGCTATTTTTATCGCAGGCAATCAATAGCTTAGTCTCATCCGGATAGCCAAAGGCTGTAGCATTAAACTGGCAATCGACTCCGAGACAGGGGACTTCGTTTG
>JAHEYS010000323.1 GCA_023251475.1 Prolixibacteraceae bacterium | reverse complement strand
GGTTTTGAACAGCCAGAATAAGGTTGTCCGAATAGGATGCCTCTGTCAGCCCCGACAGGAGGTCAGTTAAAAAAAATCATCCAGCCCCTCCGGCGCTGGTAGTTCGGAACTGGTCCGGTCAAGGTTTAATAACTTGCTATCAGTACCAGGCCGGTAGGTAAATTCGAAGTCGTACTGATCATCACTGCTTGCACTTAAAATTTTCGATGATACCACTGCGATCTGCCTGAGCGATCCGTCCTGACGCACCACATATTTTTTGCCGGAATAGAAAAAATCTTTTAGCCATAAACCCTCTTCTGTTGTGAGATACCCTGTGCTCTGCCTTACCTCCCTGGCTTTTTCGATGTCGTATTCACCTATTGATTCATCAAAATAAACGGCATTCTTATGGTTCAGCTTCTGGTCTTCCTCTTCTGTACCGGTGAAGGAAACCGAATCGATTCCCCCAAGGGTGTTTGCCCAAACAAAAACATGCTCTTCAGCGCCTGCATTTCTTAACTGGTAACGTTGCACAGGGGTCATTCGGGTACCGTTGACCTGGTAAAACACATCCCAGGCAATGGGTTGTGGCAACCCTTCTTCCAAATTGGAGAGGACCCACCCGGCTATTTTCCCCCAATTGGTGTTAACACTGTATAGCTTACCGGGAGTCAGCGAGGCGTAAACACCGTTACGGGAACTCCCATCCGCGAAATAGACACAGACCATTACTTCCCCTGCGCAAAGGGGATAAATCCCGAGCCACTCAGGCATCTGCTGCAGGATTGGCTTTTCCTGAGGCTGCCAGGTGAGCCAGTGGGCTTCGAGCCATACCGATCCGGTGGTTTGTAATTCGTCAACACCCCCTTTTATTACGCGAAATGTAACAGGCGCCAGTGTGTCAATGACAGCTGTGAAATCTGCCATCCCTGTGGGTTGCTCGGTCACGGTTGCCGAATCTGCGGGAATAACGATTTCGAGCAGCCGGTCAATCACCCCTTTGACATCTATTGTCACCAGGTTGTCTGAATCGGATTGGTAGTTCTCGTTAAGCAGGGTTATTCCGTCCCGGCGGAGCAAAAAAGAGACATCGGCAGTTGAGCTGACAATAAACTTTTTCAGATTGCCTGAAAAATTAATCGGGTCGGGTTGTTGAATTATTGCGCTCATATACAGTACCTATTAAAAAACGATATCCGGGTTATTGACTTGTAAATAAATTCCGTTGCCGGGATGGGTTATACGATGGAATCCCCCAATTCGGTATCTATGTATTCAAGGTTTACGGCCCCGATTTTATTGGCGATAATTTCCAGCAGGACCGAATCATCGGCTCCCCAGGCTGCAAATTCCTCAGCCGATAAAGTGACCGGTGTTTCATCTTTTTTGTAGAAAGCGCCATTTTCTATGATCCCAAAAACGGCTTTAAACTGTACCCTTCTTGCTCCTGCGCCATAATTCAGGGCCACTGCTGTCATGTAGTTGCTTTCAAAGACTTCTGTGGTGAATGGGTTCACCTTCCTGGTTGTTTTTGCCGTCGGACTGATTTTTGTGTATAACATCGTTTAGTTTTAAAATTGTTTAAGCTTCCTGTCTCATGTTTATCAGATCATAAAACCCCTCATTGCACCACATGAATTGCATGTACAGCACTTTATCGGGAACCGTAGCAGTGGGTAAGGCTGTCCCCATTGCCCGGTATTGGCTGCCGTAGCTGATTGTTCTGACGGTTGTGTTTGCCCTGATCCGGAGCCAGAAACATTCCCCGGTAACCGGCGCCCCGACTGAATAATTGGCCAAAACCAAATTGCTCGTCTGTAGCGTCAATTGGTAATAGTCATACAGATCCGGGTTAGGGGATAAAGTTGCGAGGGTGGTTGTTGTGTATTCCCTTGGCTTCAATCGCTGCGCTGCCACAATTTCCTTCCATGGGCCGGGTGTTCCTGCCTGGATGGTACGGGTGTAAATTTTTGATCCGTCAATCCGGAACACCAGCTGAGCGCAGTAATTATAACTTGCGGTATTTGAGGTGTGCGATATCGTAACTCCCCACCACCAATCAGCATCAGGGGTCCATGATGCCCCGTTGATGTCCCAGAATCCCGATTTATATTGCGTTATATGTGCAGCACTCCACGTGACCGGTGCAGAATTGCTCCCGCTTGCGGAGGCTCCATAAATAAACTTCACCAAATCTATCCCTTCCAGAAATTTGGCATTCAGGTTCGCCACCAGGTTTGTATTAGCCATTGTACCACCTGAGAGTGGCAGGTGGCCTGCCTGGCTGTAATCGTATGCGATCTTTCCCATGTCACCCCTGTACGCCGTTGCTGAAGTCTCACCCAGGACAACTCCACCTCCTCCATCAACTTTTGAGTACCATGAAGCGGCATTGGTTCCTGATGTGAGAATACAAATCACCAATCCGGAGCTGCTTGCCGGAATGGTCAGCACGGCATTGTTTCCTGATGAGTTCACTGTGACTGCCCCTGTGGATCTGTTAACGATCCAGAAAGAGTGGCCCAGTGTCAGTGTGGATGCAACCGGCAGCTTTACCGTTTGGGTGCTTGTCCCGGTGAAAAATTGATTAAAGTTGCTGTCCACCGTCAGGGTGGTAGTCCCGGCGGCGGTAGGGGTGGTTGTGAACCCTTCAATCAGATTCAGGGAGCTTATCTTCCCGGTAAAAGCGCCACCTGTCAGCTTTGCATAAATTGCATCGAGGTAGGTTGTATCTATTTTCAGAACCACGTCACCTGTACCGGCATCAATCCCTGTTGAGCTGTTGATTTTCACACCTGCGGCTCCATCCACAATTTTTGTGATAACTGCTGATCCGGTGACTGTGGTATTAATATCGACCCGGCCCACTGAGCCATTGCCGATATCGCTGCCCTTTGTTTGGGTTTGTGCCATCGCGTATTTTTTAGTAGCTGTAATCGACAAGTATTGTGTCTACGAATGGGGTGTTGCCAGGGGCAGTCAGAAACGTGATCGTTGTCGTGGCTCCGTAGCTGATGGTGTAATCGTTACCTGCTCCCGCGTTCATAACCAGTCCGTTTTTGATCACCGTTTCTGTTCCTGAGAGAATCAGGGCGGCGATTGTAAATACGGTATTGCTACCGTTCACCGTTCCGGTTGGCGTTGCCCTGTATACCCTTGTTGAAAGGTTCGCCGTTGTCAGTCCGAGCATCGCCTTCACTTGTGCGATGGTCAGATCTTCAACACTGCCGGTGGCTGCGGTGGTTCTACCCTTAAATGTTTGGGTTGCGACCTGCGAGAGCATGGAATTTGTGACTTTGTTTGCCCCGATAACTGTGGCCCCGTCACCTGTTGAAGTTACATCCCCTGTATGATTAGGGTGGGAGTAGAGGTTATACAACCCATCAAAATATGTTTTTAGCGTTGCCTTGATGTTGGCCCAGGTCACTTTTTTCAACGCGTTGGATGCCGCCGAATCGGTAATTGGCAGTGAATCTGCATCAACGGGGGTTGTTTTAGCCGCTACTCCGGCAACAACGGTTCCCACGTTTGTGGCATTTGTCACGTCTGCACCGGCTGTGACTCCCTGCAATTTGGCTAACTCGGAGCTTGTCAGGTGGTAATATTCATTTGTCGTACCCCCTTGTTTGTTCGCTGCCAGGTTGTGATCGGAAGAAATTGGGGTAAGTTGTATCCACCTCCCGGCAGAAGCATCTGAGGCAACATCTGTTGGACGGATGACAGTGGTGTCATTTGATGTGATGGAACTTTCAGTATCAAAACGGTACAGACCCAACGTTTCAACGTGCATCATCATTTTATCTGACCTGTTTGCGGAGGCCACGGCTTTAGCTGCCGCCAAATCTGCCACCGGAATGTGGATGGACGATGCCCCGCCAGCCAAAGCCGAACTGATTGCAGTGTTCATCTGGTCGTATTCCACGGCATTGCCGGTTGCTGTGCCGGGTGACAGATTAACGATTTTATTACTGTTTGTGTCCAGGTTTGCATCTACATAAACCTGGGTGCTTGTTCTTACTTTTGTTCCCATAATATGCTATTTTAAAATTTGTTTTCTGATATAAAATGCTTCGATACAATCTGTAAATCCATTGTTTTGCGGCGGTTCATACAGCATGATCTGTGATTCGGAAATCACTTCGAAGCGGTTCTGTTTTAATCCATTGAGAAACACCAGTATGGTTGTTGCCTCGAAGGGTACTGTTGTACTGAAAATCCGGTTCTCCCCGTCGATAGTCCCGGTCAGCTGTTCGGGTATGAAATCGGAGAATTCAGGTTGATCGCCTACCTGAAGCGCGATTTTGGACACCTCAATATTTACCTGCTTTGCCGCCGTGCTGTTGGCCATAATGGCAAACTGCTTAACCGACCTGGTGACTTCAATATTTACAAATTGTTCACTCATTGTTTTTTATGCGTTATGCAAGGCTGTATCGTCCACCGACCTCCAATAAAGGTCTCGCGCCGCAGGTCCGCAAAGACAATAAGGATGTCATAGTCATAGGTGTCGGGGACCACATCAATGATTTGAGCGACAAGAGAGAATGAATAATCGTTGTTGATCTCCATTTTCTGATTCTCGGTTGAGAATTCAGCGGCAATGGCCTGACCGGGTTTTTTACGCAGCTGCATGTAGATCCTGGCTCCTGTGAGTGAAAACATCGCCTCCCGTGGAAGACTAAAGATCACCCCCTGGTAAGTATTGCCTTGAATGGCATTGTCGAAATCGTAGTTTTGGATCAGATCCGCCATGTCCACCTCAATTTTTTGCGAAAAGTAGCGGGGCTGGCGGCTAATGGAAAGGACAAAATTTCAGACCGTGTAACCTTCAACTTTTACTTTTCCATCATAGGGCAAATCATAATTCACCTTGCTCAGAATCACCTGAACGCCACTGATCATGTACCGTTTTCCCCATTGCAGGGCGCTTAGCTGAACGAGCGACAGCTCAATGAATTTTGTGAAGTACCGTGCCCGGTAGGTTTGCCAGTTGAGAAACTGGGAATAGAGGTTTTCATACAGGTAGGCCGGTTTGAGTGATATCCCCAAATCCTTTGTTCCGTCCTGGGAGTACCGGTCAAAGGTGGCGTACGGGAAACTTAGCCCGTCAAAGGTTTTTCGCCCGTGGTAAAGGGTAATGGCCAGAAACGGAACCAATGTAAAACTGTCATTCGAACCCCTTACAATTGCGGGTATCGAGGGACATTCCAGGTTCCAGGTGGTCGACAGGTAAAATGCCTGGAATTTTACCTGTACCGGTACCCTGACGCTGAGCTCGACCACGTTCTCCCCGTCACCAACCGTATAATCCCTGAGCCGGCCCACCTCTTTCCATTCAAGGGTATTGCCGGCGCTAATAACGGTGATGAAATAGCGGTCATAAAGTAGTTTGAGAATCTCGTTTTCTTTGCGGGGCGCGGGCAGTGTACTGACCACACTGACAAAATCGGGCCAGTCGGTGTAAGTGTCCAGTTCACTGTCCTGTGCCGTGTAGCGAAGGGAGAAACCACGGGTAGCCCTTTTCTCGCTGTGGGTCCATCCGGCAAGCTCCCTGATCTGCATCGCGTCAAGGTTACCGGATAGAAAAATATCCTTGCGGAATTTGATCCGAACCTCCTTTTTCAGCTCATTGATTTCATAAGCCAGACAAAAGAAATCTTTGACCAGCTGAAGAAATGATAACACCTCGATCCGGGGCATCAGCATCGCGTACCGGAGTATATCCATCACCGGGGATGCCATTTCAATACCACTTGCGGTCTGAATCTGCAGTGTGATTACATTTGAATAAAAAATAGCCTTGTTAAACTCCGATAATGCGAGTTCATTGATCAGGACGGTGTATCCGGCGCTTTCAAAGATTTTTTGCAGCACAAAGTGCATTCTGAACTGAAGGCAATAGGCCAATCCATGGTAAGCGCCATGAGAATAGCTATATTGAAAGTAGGTTGTTGCGTTCCCCACGTTGGGCCAGAATTGCTTGTTCACATCCAGTTCAGCGGTTGGGGCATAGCTCATTTTGATGCGAAAAGGGCTTAACACATATTTACCGTTATCGGTGGTGTTGGCCGCATCCCACTCTGCAAGCTTTGCCCTGATTCGGGTCATGTCAATGACCAGACCGTTTGTGACCGGCCACCATTCGTTGCCGTAGTCCAGGTCGCCAAGCAGCAACCCTTCCATTTTCCTGGTAAACTCGGTGTGACCGCTTTGCAGGATTATCCCAATCTCCTGGGCGGAAATATCGTCGTATATAACCTCGCCATGCAGGATTTTCAGTCCTCCCTCTTCGAGGATAAACGACTGATCTGCAATGTCGCCTGTGCGGTGCAGGTTGCCCGGCCAGCCAAGGCTTTGCTGATTGGGAAGTGTCGGCACCGGAAAGGGATAGGAAAACGATCCTGTATCCTCGTTCAGGAACGGAGAGGAGCGTTCGATACTGATCTTCCCTTCAAGGGGAAGGGCAACTGGTTTACCACCTACGGTTAGCTTCATAATTGATAATTTAATCAAGATGCGATGAATCGCGTCTCTACTTTTTGTAAACCTTGGTCTTAAATTTTGAAATATCATCTATCGCATCCGAAAGGCCGTTGGTCCCGTATTTATTGATGTAGGCATTTGCCTTTATCCCGGCACTAAGCTGAAGGTTCAGTTCCCTGATGGCGGCAACCAGTTCGGGATCATTGGATTGACCAGATGAACTGGCGGTTATTACAGGTAAGGCGGATATAGAACTGGTATATCCCCCCGCTTTAAATTGGCGTGACTGGCTCACCGTGTGAATCATGGGGTTCAGATTGAGCCTGGCAATTTGTTGATTTCGCCTCGCCGATTCAATGAGATTGATAAACGGCTGCAGACTGGGATTTCTCACCCCTTCCTGCGGAATGACATATTCCCCCTTGTGAACGATCCCGGCAGTTTCCCACAGTTCTCCGTCACCCGTGTAACCACCCGAGGCGTATCCTTTACTTTTTTTATTACTGCCTGAAAACTGTCCGATTGTCTGGGCAACAACACTTGCAATTCCTACCGCTGCTGAAGCGGAGTTAATGGCCACCCAAGGCATACCGTAGGTTAGCGGCGAAGCGGCTACCGCCTTGGCATTGGCAATTGCAGTGTTAAATACAATCTGACCAATGGCTGCCGCCTGCTGAAAAAGGAACATTGCCTTGCCAAAAGCTGTTTCTTTGCCAACAAGATCCGCCATCGCGCCAAACAGTGTATTGGCTGCGCCAAACAGGGCATCGCCGATGGCCTGTCTTTTATCCAGTTCATCATTTTTTATTTCAATCAGCTTGTCGGACAGGTTGCGCTCTGCCTGAGCGATCTTTGCCGCATTGCCATCTGCCTCCCTGATCTCCCAGTCGTGCTGCGCCCTGGCAAGCTGGGTTTCTGCGGCCCACCTTTGCTCGTCTGATTTGGC
>JAHEYS010000080.1 GCA_023251475.1 Prolixibacteraceae bacterium | reverse complement strand
GATAGCACTAATTTGGTGTGTGAACGCATATCAGCGGTGCGATTGACCTCCTCACTCTATCAAAATAGCACGCGTGGCAAAAAAAATGGGCGAATAAAATTCGCCCGACCCGGCTACTCTTTCATTTTATCGGCATCTTGTCTGGAATCAAAAATATCTGTAATATAAACTCTAAAATCTCTTCAAGGCTAATTAGTGCCTGTTATGTATATACAAGCTTCATTGTCTATGTATAACATTGGTTTTTTGTTCAATTTCACCTCGTGAAAATACCTTCCCTTCAAGAATATTATTTTCTGATTTGTTGGCTCTGCTGATTAACTTTTTTCTTAAAACTTCTTCTTTGCAAAGCGTTTCATAAAACTGATTGATTAGGCTTTCATCTAATTGGTCCAAATGATTTTGGATATAATTCCTTTTTTCAACTATATTCATAATTTCCAATCTTTTATTTCCAACAAATTTAATGTTTTTTGTTCAAATTATACCAGGGATTTTGGGAAAGAAGTATTGAGAAATCCTGCAAATCTTTCGGTGTGATGAACTGATATCTCTTGAATTATTCATCTCCTTTATATTGCTAAAATAAAAAAAACTGATCACTAAAACGGTTGGATGAACCATTTTAGTGATCAGTTTATGATTTTCAGGATCCTCAATACAGGACTGAGGACCTTATCTGTTTTGTTAAAACTTAGCGAATGATTAATCCAGCGTTTTTGCAACCGATACCTGTTCGAAAGCTTCGATGAAATCGCCCTCTTTCAGGTCGTTGTATCCCCTGATGTTCAAACCACATTCATAACCTTTGTTCACATCTTTCACATCATCCTTAAATCGTTTCAATGATTCGAGGTCGCCCGTGAATACCACGATACCATCGCGGATCAGACGAACCTTGGAGTTACGGGTGATCTTACCATCCCTGACAATACAGCCGGCAATGGTACCCACTTTGGTAATGTTAAAGACGTTGAGAATTTCGGCAGTACCCTTGATCTCCTCCTTGATTTCGGGAGCAAGCATCCCTTCCATCGCCGATTTAACCTCATTGATGGCATCATAGATAATGGAGTAAAGCCGGATGTCAATACCCTCTTTTTCAGCAAGCTTCCTGGCGCTCAATGAAGGGCGGACCTGGAAACCAACGATAATAGCGTTGGAAGCCGAAGCGAGCATAATATCTGATTCAGTGATCTGTCCGACTGCCTTGTGAATCACATTGACCTGGATCTCCCCGACAGAGAGTTTGATCAGTGAGTCAGAGAGTGCCTCGATCGATCCGTCAACATCACCCTTAACGATGATATTCAATTCCTGGAAGTTTCCGATCGCAATTCTTCGTCCGATTTCATCAAGGGTGATATGTTTCTGTGTCCGGAGACCCTGTTCGCGCTGTAGCTGCTCACGCTTATTGGCTATCATACGCGCTTCACGTTCGCTCTCCATCACATTAAACTTGTCGCCAGCCTGAGGAGCGCCATTTAATCCAAGGATTAATACCGGTTCGGCAGGTCCAACTTCTTCAACACGCTGGTTACGCTCGTTGAACATTGCTTTGATGTGGCCAAAATGGGGTCCGGCAAGAATTACATCACCCACACGCAAGGTGCCGTTCTGAACAAGAATAGTAGCCACATAGCCACGTCCCTTATCCAGTGAAGATTCAATGACAGAGCCAACGGCCCGTTTATTCGGGTTTGCCCTCAGTTCAAGCATATCTGCCTCGAGCAACACTTTTTCAAGTAACTCGGCAACACCCTGTCCACCTTTGGCCGACACATCCTGTGACTGGTATTTACCACCCCAGTCTTCGACCAGGAAGTTCATATTGGCAAGTTGCTGTTTTATTTTTTCAGGGTCTGCAGCATGTTTATCCACCTTATTGATGGCGAAAATAATGGGAACCCCTGCCGCAGTGGCATGGTTGATCGCCTCAATGGTCTGAGGCATCACATCATCGTCAGCCGCCACAATAATAATTACAATATCCGTAACCTGGGCGCCGCGTGCACGCATGGCGGTAAAAGCCTCATGACCCGGCGTATCGAGGAAGGTGATCTTTCTGCCACCCTCAAGGGTAACATTATATGCGCCAATGTGCTGGGTGATTCCTCCGGCCTCGCCCGCAATAACATTTGCTTTTCGGATATAATCAAGCAGTGATGTTTTTCCATGATCGACGTGTCCCATTACCGTTACGATAGGGGGTCTGGACATCAGATCATTCTCATGATCCTCCTCCTCGATGATGGCTTCCTGAACTTCTACAGAGATAAACTCCACCTTAAAACCAAACTCATCAGCAACAACGGCCATGGTTTCAGCATCAAGACGCTGGTTGATCGAAACAAAAAGTCCAAGCGACATACAGGTTGCGATAATCTTTGTAGGTGGCACATCCATCATGGAGGCCAGCTCATTGACTGAAACAAATTCGGTAACCTTGATGATACTCTTGTCCATCTCATCGCGTGCGCTCTGTTCCGCCAGTTTTTCACTGAAAGCGAGCCGCTTATCCCTGCGGTATTTTGATCCTTTGGTTTTCTGACCTTTTGTGGTCAGACGCGCCAGGGTCTCTTTTATTTGCTTTTGAACATCTTCTTCTTTAACTTCCTGTTTTGCAGGCGCCTTCTTCTTGACGACCAAAGAGATCTTTTTCTTTAGCTTATCCGATTTCTCAGGCTTATCCTTTGTCTGTTCAAATTTCTTTTCCGGTAATTCAACCCGCTCCTTACCCTCTTTAGGTACCCGTTTTCTTTTTTTCTTATTGCGGGAACCCTCTTCGAGACGGGCAGGCTTCTTTTTCTCTTCAACCGGCAGATCAATCCGGCCAATCACCGTGGGGCCGGTCAACTTTTTCCGGTCCAGTTTAAAAATCTCATCAGGAACTTCCAGCTCTGGGGTGATGATATCCTTAGCCCTCTTTAGTTCAACCCTTGCCGGCCGCTCCTTTTCATACAGAGGCCTGCTCACCTCCTCGGATGATTTGCGGGTAATTAACTTCTTTTTAATGATCTCCCTGGCAGGTTTTTCTGCGGGTTTGGAAGGACTAAGATCAATCTTTCCTATTACCTTAATATTATTTTCGATCTGAGAACGGTTTGAAACCATCTCAATTTTAGTCTCTGTGGTTTCCGGTTCCTGAGCCTGTTCCGCTATTTCCGCCTCTTTGGGTTCAGCAACGGGCTCAATTTTAGGTGGCGCCTCAGGTTTCTTAGCCTCTGTCACGGCTTTTGGCTGTTCTTCCGGTATTTCAATTTCAGGTTTTTCCCTGGGAGCCACGATCTCCGGTTTTACCTCTTTCGCTTTTGGTTTACGTTGCAGGGCGGAGAGGTCTACCTGTCCCACAACAGTGATCTGAGGTTTTTCCACCTCGATGACCGGAGTAGGTTCCGGTTTTTTGACTTCGGCAACCGGCTCAGGTTTGGGTGGTGCAACAACCGGTTCCGGAGTACGTACTGGATGAGTTTGCTCAGGCCGTTTTTCTTCTTTATAATGATGCAAACTGTGGTCTTTTATCATTATAGAATCATCTTCTGCCTCTTCAGTCTCTTTTTTGACTGTTGGCAAATCAGAGATTGATACTGCTTCGTTTTTGGCATGATGATGGCGAAGATTGACCTTGTCCGCTTCAATTCTGGCTTCATGATCTTTCCGGAATTGCTTTTCAAGAAGCTCATGCACCTCGGCTTCAATTTTCGTGTTCGGATCAGTAGAGATTTTAAAGCCCTGCTTATGAAGGAAATCTACCAATGTAGTGATTCCCACGTTTAGCTCGCGAGCTATTTTACTTAATCTTGATCCTTTTTCCCCTGTAATCATATCTTCCCAAACAGTTAATAATCCTATTGTCTCAACCGAGTTTAACTCATTTTTTCACAAAAATAAATTATTCAAACTCCGCTTTAAATATCCGCAACACCTCGTCTATTGTTTCCTCTTCGAGGTCTGTGCGTTTGATAAGGTCTTCACGCGAAAGGCTTAGTACGTTTTTAGCCGTATCACAGCCTATTGCTTTTAGTTCATCGATGATCCAGCCATCGATTTCATCGGAGAATTCGTCGAGGTTGACGTCCTCTTCATCCACAGCTTCGCGATCGCGGTACACATCAATATCATAACCGGTAAGCAGGCTTGCCAGTTTGATATTCAACCCCCCTTTACCAATGGCAAGCGACACCTCTTCAGGTTTAAGAAAAACTTCAGCACGGTTACCTGTAGGGTACAATTTTATTGAAGAGATCTTGGCCGGATTTAAAGCCCGCTGTATGTAAAGCTGTATATTATTTGTAAAATTAATAATATCAATATTTTCATTCCTTAATTCACGTACAATTCCATGAATACGGGAACCTTTCATCCCTACGCATGCGCCAACCGGATCAACCCTTTCGTCGTACGATTCGACGGCAACTTTTGCCCTTTCGCCCGGAATACGGACAATTTTCTTGATGGTGATCAGACCATCAAAGATTTCAGGTACTTCAAGTTCAAACAGCCGCTCAAGAAATACCGATGAGGTGCGCGACAGGATAATATAAGGGCTGTTGTTTCTCATCTCAACCCTGATAATAACCGCACGAACACTGTCCCCTTTGCGGAAAAAATCGGTGGGTATCTGCTCTGTTTTGGGAAGTAATAATTCATTCCCCTCATCATCAAGCAGCAATAACTCCCGTTTCCAGATCTGGTAAACTTCACCCGTTACAATCTCTCCTATTTTATTCTTGTATTTTGTATAAACATTATCCTTCTCAAGCTCAAGAATGCGGGTAGCCAGGTTTTGACGGAGGTTTAGAATCGCCCTTCTGCCAAAATCGGAAAATTTCACCTCATCGGTCACCTCTTCGCCGATATCGTAATCTTCGTCTATTTTCTTCGCCTGTGACAGGGTAATTTGAAGGTTCGGATCAGTAAATTCACTATCTTCAACTATCGTTCGGTTACGCCAGATTTCAAAGTCCCCCTTGTCAGGATTAATGATAACATCGAAATTCTCATCCGTACCAAACTGTTTTTGCAGAACACTCCGGAAAGAGTCTTCAAGAACACTCATCATGGTCGCACGGTCGATGCTCTTCAGATCTTTAAATTCCGAAAACGTGTCAATCAAATTCAGGTTGTCCATATCTTCAGGATTTTATTTAAAAGAAATTACTATTTTAACTGTCTTTATTTGATCAAAATCATAAGTCAACGCCTTGGTTACTTCAACCTTTGTACCGTCAACTTTTTCCTTTGCAACTATTTCCAATTCAAAACCTGCCGAATGGGCCGATTTCAATACCCCTTTTTGTTTCTCGCCGCTGTTTGTCACCACTTCCACTTCGCGTCCAATATTTTTGAGGTATTGCCGCAACACCTTAAGCGGTGAGGAGAGCCCCGGAGAAGAGACTTCCAGCGAAAAATCTTCAGCTTCCCGGTCCAGACTGGCCTCTATGTGACGACTGATTTGAACGCACTCACCAATGCTTATTCCGGCATCACTATCCACAGAAACCGATATCTGGTTCGCTGCACCAACAGTAATATCGACAATAAACTGGTCATCCGACAGTACTTCCTCAACAAGATTCTGAATCTTTTCCTTAGCTATCATCTTTAATACCAATAAAATAGGGGACTTTTCGTCCCCTAATCCTTCGATTATTCTCCTTTGCAAAAGTAAATCTTTAATGTTAAAAAAACAAATATAATTCATTGGTAATATGAATATGATTTTTTAAATGAGCAAGTTGTATAATTGAAGGCTAAATAAAGGAGAACATTTCTTAGTTTTGAGCTGTCAATTTAATAAGGTAATTGAAGTTGAAAAGCTCAAAAAATAAAATTGTAAATGATCCGGTCTGGGGGTTTATTGAATTAGACGCTGACCTTCATGTTGAGATTATCGAACATCCCTATTTTCAGCGTCTCAGGCGTATCAAACAATTGGGACTCTCCTCCCTTGTTTATCCCGGCGCCAACCACACCCGGTTCGAGCATGCCATTGGAACAATGCACCTGGTACGGTCTGCCATCGAGGTATTGAAAAAGAAGGGGAACAAAATCACGGAAGAGGAAGAAGAGGGGGTGATCGCGGCCCTGTTACTGCACGATATTGGTCACGGACCCTTTTCACATGCGCTTGAGCAAAGTATCGTAAGAGGGGTTTCGCACGAGGAATTGTCTCTGATTTATATGGATGAACTGAACCGTGAAATGGATGGAAGGCTTACATTGGCCATCGATATCTTCCGGAACAACTATCCCAAACGGTTCCTTCACCAGCTGGTGAGCAGTCAGCTGGATATGGACCGGCTCGACTTTTTGAAGCGTGACAGTTTTTATTCGGGTGTTTCCGAAGGGGTCGTATCGTCGGAACGGATCATCAAAATGCTCAATGTGAGCCATGATCAACTCGTGGTGGAGGTGAAGGGGATCTACTCGGTAGAGAAATTCCTCATCGCCCGCCGGTTAATGTACTGGCAGGTGTACCTGCATAAAACGGTTCTTTCGGCAGAACATATGATGATCAAGCTTTTGCAGCGTGCTTCCGACCTGACGCTCCAAGGGGAAAGGGTGCCGGCCACCAACCATCTTGCACTGTTCCTGAACGGGAAGATCAACGCCGAAGAGTTCCGGTCAGAAGATTTGACCATCAGAAATCGGGCCCTACATCACTTTGCACTGCTCGATGATGCAGATATCCTGATTACCATAAAAGATTGGATGGAGCATCCCGACAGTGTGCTTTCAAATTTGTCCTGCGCACTGATTAACCGGAAACTTTTTAAAATTAAACTATCGGGTTCTCCCATTAATGAATCCAAGCTGACCAGACTTAAAGATCTGTCAGTAAAGAAGTTTGGAATAAGACCGGCGGATGCCGGATTTTTTGTAATCGATGGTGAAATTACCAACAGCGCCTATGACGAAGAGGCGGAGAGTATTAATATTCTGTATAAAAACGGGAAATTAAAGGATATTAAAGAGGCATCGGATATCAATCTGGAAGGGTTAACCAAGACGGTCCGCAAACATTTTGTGTGTTATCCGGGAGAAATCATTTGAAGGTAATTATTTTATTATTTTTGCACCGTAAAATTTAAAGACGAACGAATGGAGTTTTCGGCAAAAGACATCGCAGCTTTGTTAAATGGTGAAGTTGAAGGGAGTAGCAGTGTTACGGTAAATAATATTTCCAAGATTGACCAACCAATACCAGGCACCCTAACCTTTCTCTCAAATCCGGCCTACACCAAATACATCTACACCACAACAGCATCAATTGTCATAGTAAACAAAGATTTTAAACCAGACAACACCCTTTCCTGCACTTTAATACGGGTTGAGGATGCCTATGCTGCCCTTGCAAAACTGCTCGATTTTTATGTAAAGACAAAACCTTCCAAAATTGGGATCGAACAACCCTCCTTTGTCAGTAGTTCTGCTATTTTGGGGGGGCAAATTTATATTGGGGCGTTTGCTTATATTGGCGAAAATGCCCGGATTGGGAATAACGTTAAGATATATCCGCATGTTTATATCGGCGACAATGTAAGGATCGGTGATCATTCGGTGCTCTATTCAGGGGTAAAAATATATTCCGATTGTTTAATTGGGGATGGTTGTATCTTACATTCAGGCGCTGTGGTTGGTTCAGATGGATTTGGATTTGCACCCAATAATGGGGGGCCTTACACCAAAATTGAACAGATCGGGAATGTTGTTATCGGGAATAATGTTGAAATAGGCGCAAATACAACTATTGACAGGGCAACTATGGGCTCTACATTTATACACGATGGGGTCAAACTTGACAATCTTATTCAGATCGCTCATAATGACGAAATCGGCGAAAATACAGTGATGGCTGCTCAGGTGGGCATTGCCGGTTCCACAATTGTCGGGAAAAACTGCGTATTTGGCGGCCAGGCAGCCGTATCAGGTCACATCACCATTGGGGAGGGATCTAAAATCGGGCCCAAATCGGGTGTGATGTCATCCTTAAAACCGAATTCGGTAGTGCTGGGAGCACCGGCCCTTGATTTCAAACTGGCGATGAAATCTTTTTCAATCATCCGGAACCTGCCTCAGCTGCGTGAAGAAGTTATAGAACTCCAAAAAAAGATAAAATCAATAGAGAACAACGAATAATACAGAAAATTTCGTGAAATGATGAGTGTAAAACAGAATACAATCGGAAGAGAGGTAACCATTTCAGGTAAAGGGTTGCATACAGGTGTTGATGTCACGCTGACATTTAAACCAGCACCCGAAGATTTTGGCTTTAAATTTAAACGCGTTGATATTGATGGTCATCCAGTGATAGATGCCAATGTTTCCAAAGTTAAGGGAACATCCAGAGGTACCGTTTTAAAAGACGGGGAAATCGTGATCAGCACCATCGAACATGTAATGGCAGCTTTGATCGGAACGGGTATCGATAACGTTTTAATGGAACTGAATGGTCCTGAAGCGCCGATTCTTGATGGAAGCGCCGCCGCATATGTGAAAATTCTCGGCGAAGCCGGATTGGTTGCCCAAAGTGTTGATCGTGAATACTTTGAAATAAAAAGGAAAATCGTCTACAGAAATCCTGAAACCGGCGCTGAATTAATCGCCTATCCCGATGATGATTTCAGTATTGATGTGATGATCTCCTATAATTCGGCTGTTCTGGCCAATCAGTATGCCAGTTATAACCATCAGACACCCTTTGCGCAGGAGATTGCCCCATGCCGTACCTTTGTTTTTGTCCGCGAGCTGGAGATGTTGCTGAAAAACAACCTGGTTAAAGGTGGCGATGTTGATAATGCCATTGTGATCATGGACCAGCTGATGCCACAGTCAGAGCTGGACAGAATTGCCGACCTGTTCAATCAAAATCATATAGAAGTCAACAAAATAGGAATTTTAAACAACCTTACCCTCCATTTTGACAACGAATGTGCCAGGCATAAATTGCTCGATGTGATGGGTGATCTTGCCCTGATCGGGAAGCGGATCAAAGGACGTATTGTTGCCAAAAGACCAGGACACGGCCCAAACACCGAATTTGCCAGGATGCTCCAGAAAGAATATCTTAAAGGCATCTCCGAGAATACGGCGCCCGAATACGATCCCAATAAGGTCCCATTATACGATATCAACCAGATCAGAAAATTTCTGCCGCACCGTAATCCCTTCCTTTTGCTGGATAAAGTAATTGAGAAAGGGGCTGATTACATTATTGGGGTGAAAAATGTGACCATGAATGAACCATTTTTTGTGGGTCATTTCCCTTCGGAACCGGTCATGCCGGGTGTATTGATTATCGAAGCGATGGCGCAGGCAGGAGGCGTATTTGTGATTAGTTCGCAACCTTCTGACGGAGATTATTCCACCTATTTCATGACCATGGACAGTATCAAATTCCGGAAGAAAGTTGTTCCCGGCGATACGTTGATTTTCAGGCTGAAATTACTCGGGCCTATCCGACGGGGTATCGCCAATATGCGGGCAATCGCTTTTGTCGGTGATACGGTGGTCTGTGAAGGTGAATTTATGGCTCAGATTGTGAAAACAAAATAAATATCCCCGAAATACGGGGATCAAAGTTTTTTAATAAAAAAAAATAATGAATCAACCATTAGCAAATATTCATCCTGATGCAAAGATTGGCATTGGCGTTACCATTGAACCTTTTGCAACAGTTTCGAGCGATGTTACTATTGGCGACGGCTCATATATCGGTCCCACAGCCGTTATTTTACCCGGATGCCGAATTGGGAAAAACTGTAAAATCCATTCCGGAGCCGTAATTGGCGGAGAGCCGCAGGACTTAAAGTTCAAGGGTGAATATACAACTGTTGAAATCGGTGATAATACTACGATCAGGGAATGTGTGACGGTCAACAGGGGAACATCCGCCCACGGGAAAACCGTAATCGGCAGTAACTGCCTCATTATGGCTTATGTACATGTTGCACACGATTGTGTCGTTGGGGACAGTGTCATTCTTGTCAACTCTGTTGCACTGGCAGGAGAGGTAATTGTAGACGATTTTGCAATCATAGGTGGTCACACGGGAATACACCAGTTCTGCCACATTGGCAAGCATGTGATGCTCTCGGGTGGTTCATTGGTACGCAAAGACGTTCCTCCCTATATTAAAGCAGGGCGCGAACCGTTATCCTATGCCGGGGTTAATTCTATCGGTCTCCGCAGACGGGGGTTCTCCAATGAGGTTATCTGTCAGATTCAGGATATCTACCGGATCATCTATCAAAAGGGTTACAATAACACACAGGCGCTCGAAGTGATCGAAGCGGAGATGCAGGCATCACGCGAACGTGATGAGATCCTCCTTTTTCTGAAAGATTCAAAAAGGGGAATTATCAAAGGGTATTTTCCTGATTGAGATAAAGATATTCCTGCCTGCAAACACAATATTATTTTTTTATATGCGGGAGTAGAGAAAAGGCAATATCAGGTAGAGAAAAGACAATGCCTTGTCTCTACCTGATATTTTTTGTTACTAAGGATGAAATATCAGTACAAAAATCATGGTTCCCAGATAGATCCAGGTCATCACCTCTCTCCAGAAATATTTCTGGTCAGAAACCAGGTAATGGGTGATAAAAAAGGCTACCGGAATTGTTGACAAAGCGATGATCTCTTCACCAATTGTAATCAGCCCCAGTGCAGCGGCCACCACTAACCCGAGCATCCAGTAAAAAATAACAAAGTATTTCCTGGTGCTCACCTTCATACGGTGATAAATGGCGATAACCGAAAAACTTCCAAGCATCGCCAGAATTACAACCACAACTGTGGAGGTCAGGAAAAAAGGTTCAATGAGATAACCGTTATGATCAGTCCAAAGTAAGGTGATCAACTCATTCCAAAGCGAAGAATAGGTACCATTTAAGTAGGAGTAAGCCCACATGAACAGCCAGGGAGATCCAAATCCCAGGATGGGAACAGCCAGTAACCTCCAGTTATCATCTTTCTGCAATACAAAAATGGAAATCCATACCAGGGGGAATAGTACTACAACCGGCAAATAAAATAATGACGCGACAGCCAGAAAAAATGAAGCATTAAAAGTGTAGGTAATCTCAACTGTTTTGTGGTAGGTATCGAAGATCAGGTAGATAGATATTAAAATAAAAAGGGTAGCCAGATGGACCGGAAGAAGGGTATGTAATTCCTTCAACGAAGAGATGGTGACCAGGTAGATTATTCCCGGAAGGTAAGATCTTTTCTTCAGAAAAAGAAAGGAGGAACCCAGTTGAGCAATAAAAAACGAGTTGATAATCACCAGAATAAACGCAATAAATACCTGCCAGAAATCCTGATTTTTCATATGGTCATACACCAGGTAGTAAAGTGGCATGGCCCCATTGGCCAGCTTAAGCTCCAATAAAACAGGAGACTTTAAACTTTGTATCCAGAAAAGAATCCCGATTGCCGGTATCAATAAGATGCTGAACAGCGTATTACTCTTTAAAACGCGCAATAACATAAAGTTGTTGTTTTATAAATCAAACCCCAGATCGCTTCTGCAGAATTTATCCTTATACTGAATTTTTGATGCGTTCAGATAGGACAACTCCAACGCCTCCTTAAAGTTTTTTCCTTTTGAACATACGGCAAGCACTCTGCCTCCATTGGTAACTACATCCTCTCCCAATATTTTAGTTCCGGCATGAAATAGGATACTCCCGGAAATTTTATCAAGATCCGAAATTACAGCCCCTTTTTGGTAGTCTCCGGGATACCCCCCGGCAACCAGCATGACTGCAACGGCAGCATCAGTGTCTATGACCAGCTCACGCTCTGCAAGGTTACCATTGGCTACCCCTTCGAATAAATCAACCAGATCAGATTTTATTCTTAAAATAACGGCTTCGGTTTCCGGATCTCCCATTCGGACATTATACTCGATCACGAAAGGTTCCGATTGAACGCTGATCAATCCAAAGAAGATAAATCCTTTATATTCGATTCCGTCACTTTTTAAACCCTGAACAGTCGGGATGATAATCCGTTCCTCCACCTTTTTCATATAAATTTCGTCGGCAAAGGGGACCGGCGATATGGCGCCCATCCCTCCGGTGTTTAAACCCGTATCCCCCTCTCCTATCCTTTTATAGTCTTTAGCAACAGGGAGAATTTTATACTTATTTCCATCCGTGATTACAAAAACTGAGCACTCAATTCCTGAGAGAAACTCTTCAATAACAACTGTCTCACTCGCCTGTCCAAACATTCCACCCAGCATTTCGCGGACTGAACGCGCTGCCTCATCCAGATCATCAATGATCAAAACTCCTTTCCCGGCTGCAAGTCCGTCAGCCTTCAATACATATGGCGCCTTTAAACCTTGTAAAAAGCTGATTCCCTGTTCCAGATTATCCTTGGTGACCGAAAAATACCGGGCAGTGGGTATCCCATGACGGAACATAAATTGTTTCGCAAAATCTTTACTCCCCTCCAGCCTTGCCCCTTCGCTTGCCGGTCCAATAACGGGAATACTTTTAAGCAGTTTATCAGCCAGAAAATAATCATGAATACCCTCAACAAGAGGCACTTCAGGCCCAACTACAACCATGCTTATCTTCTTTTCCAATACAATATTGCGGATAGCGGGAAAGTCGGTTACCCCAACCTCGATGTTCGTACCATACCGGGCTGTCCCCGCATTTCCGGGAGCAATATAGAGCTGGCCAACTTTTGGACTCTGGCTGATTTTCCATGCGAAAGCGTGCTCCCTACCCCCCGAGCCAATGATAAGAATGTTCATGTTTTTCAATTTAAATACAGAGTGCAAAATAAACAAATTTTAAGGCTAATTTGCTATCTTCACCCCCTCAAACTATTGCATTAAAAACATATATCATGGAAAGAAATTTGTCACGTCGCAATTTTTTACAAAAGAGTGTTATCGCCGGTATCGGACTTGCAACAATTAATCCCGGTATAGCCTGGGCAAAATCTGAGAAATCGGGTATGAAGCTGGGCCTTGTTACCTACCAGTGGGCGAAAGACTGGGATCTGCCAACACTAATCGCCAATTGTACAAAAACAGGAATACTTGGAGTTGAACTCAGGACAGAACATGCCCATGCCGTTGAGATAAAATTAAATAGCACTCAACGTGCAGAAGTGAAAAAAATGTTTGCAGACAGCCCGGTTACCTGTTTGGGTTATGGCTCAAATTTCGAATATCATAGTCCTGATCCCGTTAAACTGAAATGGAATATCGATCAGACCAAAGAATATATAAAACTTTGCAAGGATATTGGGGCGTCTGGCATTAAAGTAAAGCCAAACGACTTGCCCGCTGGTGTTGAAAAGGAGAAAACCATCGCACAGATTGCAGCTTCCTTTAACGAGATCGGGAAATTTGCCCGTGACTATGGTCAATTGGTCAGGGTTGAAGTGCATGGAAATAAAACGCAGGAAATTCCAAATATAAAGGCGATTTTCGATCAGGTAACCGAGAAGAATGTAAAGATGTGCTGGAATTGTAATGATCAGGACCTCCTGCCACCAGGGATTGAAGCGAATTTCAACAGTGTTAAAAAGTGGTTCGGTGATACCGTACATGTTCGTGAATTTAACGTGGGAGATTATCCTTACCAGCAACTGTTCGATCTTTTCTCCGGAATTCACTACAAGGGGTGGATACTCATGGAAGCCCGTACCAATCCTGCCGATAAAGTGACTGCATTAAAGGAACAGTTGGTACTATTCAATCAACTGGTTGCCAAATCAAAGAAAAGTTAGGGGGCTTATTTCAGATAATTTTTGATGAATGTTAAACAGGTTCTAATAGAGCAGATCGGAGCGGTTACCATTACCAGGAACCGTCAGGCGACAAAATTTAAAATATCCGTCAAACCCGACGGGGCAATCAGGGTTACCATACCCTGGTTAGCCTCGTTCCGGAGCGGTGAGAAATTCCTTAATGAACATCTCCAGTGGATTACTCAGACAAAAGAGAAACTGGCAAAAAAACCTGTTGTATCAAAATTAATTCAACCGGGTCATCTGTTCTCTTCCCGGAATTATCATTATCATGTTGGTCCTGCGGATATTCTTCAACCCAGGATACGCTATGATAAAAATGAGCAGCGGGTATACTTTGAATACTCAGGAAATCAACCGATTGAATCAGCTGAATTACAAAAGGTTCTTTTGCGGATGATCGAGAACGTCCTCCGCTTTGATGCGAAAAAATACCTGCCGGAAAGAATCAGCCAACTGGCATCAAACCTGGGCTATTCTTTTCAAAAGGTAACAATAAAAAATAATAAAACAAATTGGGGAAGTTGTTCCAGCCGAAAAAACATTAACCTCAACCTTCATCTGATGAGATTGAATGACCGGTTAATTGACTATATAATCGTTCATGAACTGGTACATACCGTCATCCCAAATCATGGTCCCGGTTTTAAAGCAACGATGAAAAAACATTTTCATGATATGGAGGAGATGGATAAAGCGCTAAAGAAAATCAGGACAGGAATTTTTTCAACTTCAATAATGTAACAATCCGGCATGGTCGGCGAGCACGGTAAGGGAATAAGAGAGCAGAAAAGCAATTACCGGGGCAATAAACCAGATAATCCAAAGTCGCTTCACCACTTTATTT
This sequence comes from Prolixibacteraceae bacterium, assembly GCA_023251475.1. Classification (GTDB taxonomy): domain Bacteria; phylum Bacteroidota; class Bacteroidia; order Bacteroidales; family Prolixibacteraceae; genus JAAFHB01. The sequence goes on along the minus strand of JAHEYS010000080.1, from coordinate 12,074 downwards.
GAAAAAGTCTCTTTCCATCCTTTCTTCGATACACTCAGCGCCAGAATTGCAAAAGTATTCAACTGCACCAGCGAAGTGGGAATTCCCTTGCTGACCGAGGCGCCAAGCAGCAATGAAGCGGTAATCACTGAGATTATTGAAGCTTCAACCTTTCCTATATCAACTATTTCAGTTCCCGTTTTGACGATCAGTTTGCGGCCAAAAATTGAACTTCCAATCCCAAATGAGGGGGCAATTATCAGCGTTGCAAGAATCATAATCAGCACAAAATTGGAGCCTGTTGGATTGATATTCAATTCATTGGTAATCATAGAGGCGATAGGACCGGAAGCATTCGCGACATTATTCGACCCTATTGAGAAGGCTACATAGCAACTGGTAATGATAACAACCCAACGGAATAACGACTGTCTTTTTATCGTTTTAAAATAATCGGGATGTTTAATATCAAATCGCTTTATTGAAACATTGGCAATCAAATACATAATTCCAAAGGAGATCAACGGAAGCATGACCCATGTGGGGATAATCTCCATAAAAACCTTTTTCGAGTTTAACTGTCCCATATAGTGGGCAGGAGCTGCCAATGCCAGAACCGTGGACTGTGAAGTCGATTGCGGTACGCCAAGGAGATTGGCGAAAAGGAGCGAAAGGGCGACAGAAAAGAGAATGATGGTAGTCAGCGTGTAATTAAGACTCTCGGAGGGTAATATCCCCTTCCCCAGCGTAATAGCCGTATTCTTCCCGGCAAGCAGCGCTCCGATAAGAACGCAAATACCAAAAAGACCGGGGATAAGATCTTTTCTTAAGATACCCGATCCGTACGCAGTAGCAAATGATGGAGATGTTCCGCTACCCCCCATATTGATCGCCAGAAACATGGCAACCAGAAACGGCAGGAGCAGTCCGTTAAGCATTGGTGATAACATAATCTGAAAAATTCGTGCTAAGGTATTAATTTAAGAGATATTTGCAAACAAATTTTGCAATCATCAAAAAATGGTGAACTTTGGGCAGAGAGGGGAGATAATGAAAAAATGAAAAATGAAAAATGAAAAAATGAAGGAATGAAGGAATGAAGGAATGAAAAATGGAGGAACTATAGGTTGCCAGTAGCCGGTTACCGTAGTAAAATGCTACTGTTTTCATATTTTTGCCCAAAATAATTATGAATAAATACATTAAAGGATGATAAATTGGGATAAATTAATCGTTGACCTCCGGTTAGGACTTGAGGAGCGGATGACGCAGGAGGAGGACATCCGGTCCACATTCCAGCGCGATTACGACAGGATCATCTTCTCCTCGCCGTTCAGACGACTACAGGACAAAACCCAGGTATTTCCCCTTCCCGGAAGTATTTTTGTCCATAACCGGCTGACCCATTCGCTCGAGGTGGCCAGTGTGGGCCGGTCACTGGGGAATCTGGTAACCGCAGCGATTAAAAACAGTCAGGAACCTCAACTCCAAAAAACTACAGGTGAGATAGGAGCTATCGTATCGGCCGCCTGTTTGGCACATGACCTGGGCAATCCCCCTTTCGGCCATTCCGGCGAGAGCGCGATTGCCGATTTCTTCAAAAGAGGGGGAGGATTAAAATACAAAGATGAAGTGACTAAAGAGCAGTGGTCCGATTTTACATGCTTTGAAGGGAATGCCAATGCATTCAGGGTACTGAGCCACCAGTTTAAAGGGAAGAGATACGGCGGTTTCGCCCTGACATACAGCACATTGGCAAGCATTGTTAAATATCCGTTTGAATCATCCCTTGCGGGAGGAAAACCAAAATTCGGATTCTTTCAAAGCGAAAAAGAGTTGTTCCGCAAAATAGCAACTCAACTTGGAATGGTTCAGCTATCTGAAAATCCTTTGCGATACATGCGTCATCCGTTGGTCTACCTGGTTGAAGCTGCCGATGATATCTGTTATCAGATTATGGATGTGGAAGACGCCCACAAACTGAAGATACTCTCCTACGATGAAACGGAAGCCCTTTTTCTGAATTTCTTCCATCCTGTGGAAGACCGGATTACGCTTCACAATATCGCAGTCAATTTAAAGCTGGTTACAGACAGTAACGAACGGATTTCCTACCTTCGGGCAATGGTGATTGGTAAGCTTACCAGGGAGTGCGCCCACCTTTTTATTTCCCGGATCAACGATCCGGGTCATACGGAAAAGATCATGCCACTTTTTGATTCCTTACAAGAACCATCAAAAAGTGCGATGGCTAAGGTAAAATCTGTCTCTCTTGAAAGAATATACAATGACAGGGCAGTTATCGAAATCGAGATTGCCGGTTACAAAATTTTAGGGACACTTCTCGAAGCATTTATATCCGCTGTGGTTGAGCCTGATGGGTTTTTATCGAAAAAATTGTTAACCCTCATCCCCTCACAGTATGAGAATTCTGATGATTCCATTTATGGCAAGATTCAGTCAGTTGTCGATTTTGTTTCCGGAATGACCGATCTTTTTGCCCTTAATCTCTACCGTAAAATTACCGGAATGGAGTTACCGGGAATAGCATGATCGCACCGTGGACATGTGAACACGCTTCGATTTGGTCTGGGTCGGGCGAATTTTATTCGCCTTTTTTTTCCGCGAATGCAATTCGCGGGACCCGGTGCGATCGTTTGGATTAACTATTTAACCATTAAAAAAATCGAATTTGAGCTTCAGCAATCCGTTGACAAACACAGTAAACATTTGAATAGAAGCAAATCAGGGAGTAAATATTCGTGTAAAATCATTAGATTTGCGGCCTGGACTAATAAAACCAAATCGTTTAATATGAGAACAATAGCAGCATATTCACTTACAATTATCACGATATTTATCCTTTGGGATTGTCATTATCAAAACCCAATAAAAGAGGCTAAAACAAATACGATTTCTCAATACTCCACTTTAAGCGCCTTGCTGGAAGGAGTTTATGACGGGGAAATGACTGCAGGTGAACTGAAGATGCAGGGTAATTACGGGATAGGAACGTTTAACGCACTCGATGGTGAATTAATCCTGGCCGATCGCGAATGTTACAGGGTCTGCTCAGATGGCAAAGTGATTAAAGTAAGCGATACCGAAAAAACACCCTTCGCAGCGGTCTGCAGTTTTGCACCCGATACCATCATTCAGATCAACCAGCCGGTCAACCTGCGGGAACTCGAAAACCGCATTGACAGCGCAATCAGAAAGCCAAACCTGATCTTTGCCTACAAGATAACAGGCAGTTTCGATACCATTGTAACTCGTAGCGTTCCAAAGCAGGAGAAACCCTACAAAAGACTGATTGAAGCTTATAAGCAACAAGGGGTCTTCACCTATTTTCATCAGAAAGGGATGTTGTTCGGCTATAAATTTCCGGCATATCTCAAAGATGTCAATATGGACGGTTTTCACCTTCACTTCCTTTCGTCAGATAAAAGCAAAGGGGGGCATCTTCTAAATTGTTATTTAACCGTGGGAGAAGTCTCGGTTGCCTATATCCGCAATTACGCATTACAAATTCCGGATAATTCACATTTCAACACAACAATACTGACGAATAAAAAATCTGAATTACTGAAAATTGAAGGTGCGCGAAAGTGATATTAGGATTCATTAATTGAAAACAGCCTGTTTAGCAGACTCATGTCATTCACCTCCTTCAATAACGATTCAACAGTTGATTTTGGCACATCAAAAATATCCAGGATTAACAAGCCGTCCACGCAATCATTGAATTTGGGATCAACATTAAAAGCGACAATTTTGGCGTTCAGTCCAAGGTATTTCTTCAGGAGCACCGGCAATCCACTGTTATACTGGTCGATATCACCAATAAACTTGTCAAGTGAATGCAGATCGGGGGTCATATTCTCCAGGGCGGTATTCAAATGCTGATCGTTGGTTTTTACCTTGAAACGATTTCGCGGTTTTACAAAAGCTGCTCTTTTATAATCAAAGAAGTTAGCCATTATATATCTTATAATCAACTCTTTTGATATTCCGGAATAGGTATTGCTAATGCTTACCGGACCAATTAAATAGCGGTATTCCGGATTTTTCAGTAAGAAATAGAGGATTCCTTTCCAAAGTAAAAACAGTGGAAGCGGTTTGCGCTGGTAATCTTTGACGATAAACGAGCGACCCAGTTCGAGTGATTGTTTCAGTGTATCGACGAACCCACTTTTCATTTTAAAGAGACTCTGGGTATAAAATCCCTTAATCCCGAACTGATCATAGATATCATGGCCCTTCCCGATCCTGTAACCGCCAACAATTTGCTGATCGTCATTATCCCAGATAATTAGCTGATCGTAATAGAGATCAAACTCATCCACATCTGTTGCCTGGTTTGTTCCCTCGCCAACTTCGCGAAAAGTTATCTCGCGAAGGCGTCCCAGCTCATTCATGATCACAGGAATCTGACCGGATGGGGCACAAAAAACGGCATAATTTTTAATGGTAAAAAGATGGTGATCCTTGCGCAAACCATTTATTTCACCAACAATTTTCTCCGAAGGCTGCGGATCGACAATGGGCTGAGGCAGCGGCTGGCTCTGCAGGGAATAATCAAAAAACCGTTTCACCTCAATTCCTGAATCCAGACAATAGGTTTTAGAGCGGAGATAACGTCCAAGCTGATGGACATCTGCAAATTTGTCCTGGTCTTTTACAGAGATCGGATTCCCTATCCTGATCTTAATGGTTTTATTTTTCTTGTTTAAAACCTCCGAGGGGAGCTTTGCCGTACGCAAGGAGGGATGAATTCGTCCGAGAAGGTGAAACAGACGACTGTTACTGCCATGGAAATAGATGGGAACAACTGGAACATGGGCCTTTTTGATGAACCTTAGCGCTGAAATCAACCATTCGCGGTCAGTAATGGCTTTTGATGAGTAATTGGTTGAAACCTCGCCTGCCGGGAAAAAACTTAGAACACCGCCATTGTTAAGGTGATCCAGCGCTGTTTTCAGGCCACCAATGCTTGACGGGGCATTTGGCTGATTCTCAAATGGATTTACAGCCAGGAAGTAATCTGAAATCGGCTCCACTTTCTTCAGCAGAAAATTTGCAATCACCCGATGGTCCGATCGGGCCATTGAGAGTAATTTTATCAGCAGAATTCCGTCAATTCCGCCATAAGGATGGTTCGAAACGGTGATAAAGCTGCCGTTGGCAGGGAGTTTTTTCAGATCCTTTTCATTAAAATCAAGGGTGACATTCAGGTATTTCAGGATACCATCGATCGACTCGATCCCCTTTTTATCGCTGATATTATCGTATAATTTATTGATCTGGTTAAACTGCAACAAGTGCATCAGCAGCCGGGCAAAATATTCCCCTCCAAGGTATTGCATTAGTGGGCTTACCTTCAGCAAGTCCTGTGGTTTGACTAGTTTCATTCAGTACAGAGTGATTTTGGGTTCAAAAATAGAAAAATGGAGTTAATAATCGCTCCTTTTAGTTTTATTTGCATTGGAATTGGACTTACTTTTCAAATTTATTGAACATCGCAGCCTTACCGTTGTTTAATCTTTACCAATTATCGCATCAAATAAACCAGGTGAACTATTTTAAGCCTGTTTAATATTATAATTTCGCCCATAAATGATAGCACCCGAAAGAAACCTGATGAGCAGATGGCTTCCCACCACCACAAAAGAGGTGGAAGCGTTGGGATGGGAACAACCCGATGTCATCCTGTTTTCAGGTGATGCCTATGTAGATCACCCCTCATTTGGGGCTGCTGTTATAGGACGGATTATGGAACGCGAAGGATTACGCGTTGCCATTGTTCCTCAACCCAACTGGCAGGACGATCTTCGTGATTTTAAAAAGCTTGGTAAACCACGGTTATTCTTCGCAATCACAGCCGGCTGCATGGATTCTATGGTAAATCATTATACCGCCAACAAAAGGAAACGTTCCAACGATGCCTATACCCCCGGAGGTAGGGCGGGCGCCCGTCCCGATTATGCTTCCGTGGTCTATTCCAATATTCTGAAGACCATCTATCCCGATATTCCGGTGCTGATCGGTGGCATAGAAGCATCTTTACGCCGCGTTACCCATTACGACTATTGGTCTGATCAGCTAAGACCATCCATTCTGGTCGACACACAAGCCGATTTGCTGGTCTATGGGATGGGTGAAAAATCGATTATCGCCATCATTAATCAATTGAAAGAAGGTGTCCCTTTTAAAGAGATTACTACCGTCCCTCAGACCGCCTTTATAATTGACAATTCCGCAACTTATACCACCAACCACGAATGGGAAGAGCTGGAACTCAACTCTCACGAAGCCTGTCTTGCCGAAAAGATTAACTACGCCAAAAATTTCCGCCATATTGAGGAAGAGTCGAATAAAATGGTATCCAGGAAGCTTATCCAGGGGTATAAAGACAAAAGAATCATCATCAATCCATCCTATGAATTGCTGACCACCCCCGAAATGGATAGCTTTCATGCACTCCCCTTTACCAGGCTTCCGCACCCCCGATACAGGGGGAAGGGGACTATTCCGGCATACGAGATGATCCGCCATTCGGTGAATACCCACCGTGGTTGTTTTGGTGGTTGTACATTTTGCACCATTTCGGCACATCAGGGGAAATTCATTGCTTCACGTTCAGATGAATCAATTCTTGAAGAGGTGAAACAGGTTACCCAGATGGCTGATTTCAAAGGATATATTTCGGATGTTGGCGGGCCATTGGCCAATATGTACAAAATGGAGGGGAAACACCTTGAGATGTGTAAGGTTTGCCGGCGCCCATCCTGTATTTTTCCCGATGTTTGCAGTAACCTGAACACCGATCATCGTCCGATGACGAATCTTTACCGGAAAGTCGCGGCGCTTCCGGGGGTCAAAAAGGCATTTATCGGAAGTGGTATCCGGTATGATATCATTTTTCACAAGACACGGGATGAAAAGGTCAACCAGGCCAACGAAGAATATCTTGAGGAGGTCATCGTGAACCACGTATCCGGCAGATTGAAAGTTGCTCCTGAACATACCTCCGACAAAGTGCTGAAGTTGATGCGAAAACCTTCGTTCAGTATCTTTTTCAAACTTAAAAAGTTTTTTGACAAGGTGAATGCGGCGAATGGGCTTAAACAGCAACTAATCCCCTATTTTATTTCGAGTCACCCGGGAAGTACCAGTGCGGATATGGCCGAACTTGCCGCCGAAACCAAGGAGCTGGATTTTAAACTGGAACAGGTACAGGATTTCACACCGACACCGATGACCCTTGCAACGGTGATCTACTATTCAGGTTACCATCCCTATACGCTTGAAAAAATTAGTACACCGAGGACCCAGGTACAAAAACAGACCCAGCGGAAATTCCTGTTCTGGTACCAGAAAGAGTACCGTAATGAACTGATCGCCGAGCTTCGTAAAATTAACCGGCCCGATCTGGAAAAGCGGTTGTTCGGGAAAAAATAAAATCATCACCGCTGAAAATCAAATCGTGAAAGACAGGAATTTGTTGCCGAAAGATTTCTTACTTCATCTTCTCTGAATCCAGCTTTCAAGTCAGGATAGTCCAATATCATGGGAAGAAGCGCAAATAAGAAAAAAGCTACCGGTATTGAAATAATTGGATCTATGAAATGCCCTCTAATTTCTAAATTTCCACTGTCGTATCAACCAGTTGAGCCAGTAGAATTGAATTTTTATTCTTTTTCAGTACTGTAAACTCGTAGTCGTCAAAACTGATTTTCTCATTGATATTTGGGATTCGGCCTAATTTGAGGATCAGGTATCCTGCCAGGGTTTCGTAATCCTCATTCATGGTTAAAGGGTGCGGAAGCAACTCATTGATATCGTCGAGCGAGGCGGATGCAAGCACCGTATAGCTTTTCTCCCCTTTCTTTTCCACAAATGGGATCTCGTTATCATATTCATCCTGAATCTCTCCGACCAACTCTTCAAGAATATCCTCCATGGTCACGATTCCCTGGGTGCCGCCATACTCATCAATGACCACCGCAATCTGCTGATGTTTAGACTGGAACTCTTTAAGAAGCTGTGCAATCCGTTTTGTCTCAGGCACAATTAATATTGATCGCATGATAGAGGATATTTTGATCGGATCGTTCTTACGCAACCTGATTAGAATATCTTTCAGGTAGACCACACCGACGATGTTGTCGAGCGAGTCTGAATAACAGGGTATACGCGAATAATTTTCCTCTATCAGCACTTCGAGCATACTTTCCTTAAAATCGTTGACATCGATCGCCACCACCTGGGTCCGGGGGATCATGATCTGTTTGGCCGTCCGTTCAGAAAACTCAAAGGCATTTTTAATAATATCATAATCAGCTTGTTCGATCTCGCCGCTCTCCTTACCCTGTTTTACCAGATATTTCAGCTCATCACTACTGTGCATTTCCTGGCCCTGAACGGTGGTGATCCCTATCCCTTTCAACACAAGATTGGCGAAACCGTTCAGCAACCAGATAAAAGGACGGAAAACAAAAAAGAAGAATTGAAGTGGCAATGCAATGATCATCACTGTGCGCTGTGAACGTTGAATTGCGATTGATTTAGGCGCTAATTCGCCGAAAACAATATGTAATACAGTGATAATTAAGAATGCGACAGGTAACGCGATGCTGTGTGCCAGCTCTGGATTCATTTCAACACCTGCAATTGTCATCAGATTGATGATCATCTTAGCAACCACTGGCTCTCCGATCCAACCCAGTCCAAGACTTGCAAGGGTGATTCCAAGCTGGGTTGCTGCAAGATAGCCGTCAAGCCTGGAAACGATGTGCTTGGCTACGACTGCAAAATGATTGCCGCTCTGAACTTTAAGCTCAAGTTGGGAAGCCCTTACCTTAACCATGGCAAATTCTGCAGCAACAAAAAATCCGTTGAGAGAGACCAGCAATAATGTTATAAGTATATCTGAAAGCATCAGTTTAATGTTAAACTAAACCACAAATATAAAAAAAATTAGCGGTTAATTTCCATATCTCCAAGATGAAGGTCAAGTGCCTTAACCGAAATCTGTATCTCGTGAATTGAAACACCAAGAGAGGCAATGAGTAATAGCAGGGCAATTCCGAAGGTCCATATGGCAAGTAACTGGCTTCCTATAAAAATCAGGAACATTGTGAAAACACAGAGAAAGAGACTCGTCACGCCCAGTATCTGCATGTATTTGGTGAGGTAGAGCCGCTTCCGCAGGTTGGCAATCTGCCCGAGTAACACCTCATTGTGATCTGTTTTGAATTTTTCGTGAAGGGTACGGATCAGGTTGGCATAGCTAAGGAAACGGTTGGTATATGCGAGCATAATCAGCGAGATTGCAGAAAATAACAGAGCCGGCGTGGTAAGGGTAATTGGTTCGTTCATCGCACCTGATTTATTAGGTTGACAATAATGGATGATTAAAATACAGGATCTATAAAACAGATTAAGAGATAAGGGATTGCCCTATCTCTATCTTATCCCTTCCCGTTAGGTGAGCCGGATCGGTTATACGTCACAAATCAGTACTGAGGTTTGCAAAGACTCCAGCTTATCGGGGTGAGTGGGAACAAACTCCTGACCGACAAATCCCTGGTAACCCGAGGCCACCAAAGCCTTCATGATGGCCGGATAATAGAGTTCCTGGGTGTCATCCAGTTCATGTCTGCCAGGTACCCCACCCGTATGGACATGGCCGATATATTGAATATTTTTTTTGATCGTATCTATAATATTGCCCTCCATGATCTGCATATGGAAAATGTCGTAGAGCAGTTTAAACCTCGGAGAACCGACCATCTCGCAAAGTGCCGCACCCCAGGCTGTTTTATCGCACTGGTAATCGGCATGCCCATAGCTGTTGAGTAATTCCATGATAATTGTGACACCATGTTTCTCTGCCAAAGGCATGAGTTTCCGAAGACCCGTTGCACAGTTGATCATCCCGACATTGTCGTTCTGCCCCTCACGGTTACCTGAGAAACAAATCAGGTTTGGAACTCCTGCCTCAGCTGCCTTTGGGATCATTGTTTCAAAATCGGCAATCAATTTGGCATGATTTGCAATCCGGTTAAACCCTTTTGGTATTCCCCAGTCAGTGGCATATCCCACCGCGCACTTCAATCCAAACTTCTTCACCACAGCCCAATCCTTCTCCCCCAACAGTTCAATAGATTCAAGCCCCATATCTGCACAAGCCCTGGCGAACTCTTCAAGCGGAATACTATTATAGCACCACTGGCTTACCGAATGGTGAATATTGCCCCTGAGTTTTCCTTTCTCTGCAACGGTTCCGGCAAAAGCACTTCCCGCAGGGAGTCCTGCCGCGGTTACGGCAGCTATGCCTGCTGCACTTCCGATCATTTGTCTCCGGTTCATGATAGTAAATGGTATTAATTTACAATATTAACTATTTTCTCAGAACCTGACAAGCAAAGCCCCAGCCGAGTAGCCGCCACCAAATACGGTGATTCCGACAAGCGAATCGGCAGGTATTTTATCCATATTCTGGGAGAGACAGATGCCTGTGCTGGCACAACCGGTATTACCCAGTTCCTGGATATTGGTCAACACTTTTTTTGGCAGAATATTCAATTGTTTAATCAGATTTGCAATAATCCGGTGATTTGCCTGATGCGGAATAATAAAATCAAGATCTTCAATGGTCAGGTTGCAGCTTTCAAGCGTTGTTTCGAGCGCCACACGCATAAAATTACAGGCATGCATAAAAACATCCCTGCCATCCGGCATTTGAAGCCCCCCATCACCTGGTCTCAGGAATACCGCGTCGGTCCCCTTGCCGATGTGTCCGAGTCCACGGGTAAAGATATTGAGGATTTCACCCGGTTTTGCCCCAAGCGGTTCTTCAGAAATAAACATTGCAGTTGCGCCATCGCCCCAGAGATGTCCGCTTTTCTCACATGTTTCATCGCTGTAAAGGGTGTTATGCTCTGAAGCAATCACCAATGCGCGTGTAGCTTTTCCCATTGCGAAATAACCTTCAACAATTTCGAGGGCATTTACAAGTGACGAACAGGCCGAAGAAACATAGATGACCTGCGCCTCGGGGATACCGAACTCCCGCTGGACAACATGACCAATAGTTGCAACCGTGTCGTAAGGGGTATAGGAAGCACCTATAATTAAATCAACCTCTTTTATATCAAAGGGTAAATCCTGCAGGGCGCGCTTCACGGCAGCGACTGCCATGGAGTTTGCATTTTCATCTTTTGCCGCTTTTGAGCGTGTCCGGATGCCGGTCCTGTCAAAAATCCACTCGTCATCCAGACCGTTGAGATTCTTAAAGTATTCATTTGGAACGCGCTGTTCCGGGATGTAATGCGAAATCGTGTTAATAAACATTCTCATATCAGAAATTCTAAATTGCAATTAATTAATCGGAGTTTTTAATACCCCGCAATAGTATTCTTTGCCAGAGTTCCAGGGTCTCATGGCAGGATTTACCAAAATCGTTCTGAATAAACTGGTGCTCAAGCCCCTTCAAAGTGATCAACGCAAGGGCAGCAGTGTTTTGGCAGTCATCAACCAGGAATATTCCTGACCGGGTTCCTTCCTGAAAGGCAGAAGCGAAACACTCCTTTTCGTGTAAATCGATCTCTTTACGGAAATTTTCGATTTTCTCGCTTCTTTTCAGAAATTCCAGCTTTAAGGGGAGGTCTTTTCGGATGAGGTTTTCAATTGTCTTCATGTGATTAACCATGAATCTGACAACTTTCTTTTCAGGGGAAATCTTCATCTCCGCAACCCTGTAAAGCTGCCTGAGAATGGCTTCAATCTCACGCCTGATCACCTCATTATAAAGCTCATCACGCGTTTTGAAATAAGTATAGATCGTCCTTCTTCCAAGTCCGGATGCCCTGGCCAGATCGTCCATAGTGGTGTTATCCGCCCCCCTGTGGGCAAAGACGATCCGGGCAACGGTAATAATCATATGACGTGTGGTATCTCTCAAAGCTTCAAAATTGCACAAAATATAAAATTGTGTGCAAAAGTAAACCTTTTTTAATACCCTAAAAGGATTTTATACATTGTTAACTTTTAGAATCCGCCGATCAGATTCCACCACGTCTTGTCTTTCC
>JAHEYS010000322.1 GCA_023251475.1 Prolixibacteraceae bacterium | reverse complement strand
CGGAGTAGGTAAACCGATAAATGAGTTAGTCTGCCTGGTATCGATGTTAAATTTAGCCAGCCGAAGCGCTGAAGTTACGGGTATAAGTAAGGATGCCCCTATGCAGGTAACTTCCCAAAGCGATAGTCCGTGGATGGTTTCAGCCCGCACATTTAGTCCGAAAAGTGCATATTCCTGCATTACCATCATCAGCATTCCCGGGGCAAGTCCAAATGAAATTACATCTGCCAGCGAATCAAGCTCTTTTCCCAACGGGGAATATGCTTTCAGAAGCCTGGCTGCCATGCCGTCCAGAAAGTCAAATATGGATGCAGCAAAAATAAAGAGTACGGAAGTGGTCAGATCTCCTTTAATGGCGAAAAGCACGGCAATAGTTCCTGAAACGACATTTAAACAGGTGATAAAATTAGGGACGTGCTTTCGGATCATTGTGGGTGAATATTTTTACAAGTCTGCTATAACAGTTTGACTTCCAATTACATTTTGGCATAATTCGACGTTTACCTTTGTTCCTGCAGGGAGGAAAAGGTCAACGCGGGAACCAAACCTGATAAAGCCAAGTTCATTTTGCTGAGTTACCTGGGTATCCACCTTTGAATAGGTTATGATTCTTTTAGCTACTGCTCCTGCAATTTGTCTTGCCAGGATCTCAGTTCCATCGGCCATTTGGATGACCGTTGTGGCCCGTTCGTTTTCGGTAGATGATTTTGGCAGGTAGGCCGCCATAAATTTACCACTGTGATGTTTGAAATATCTGACCATTCCCGGAACGGGGAACCAGTTGATATGCACATTATTCACCGACATAAAGACAGAGACCTGCAGACGCCGGTCACCAAAATATTCCGATTCGAAGGTCTCTTCTATAGCCACGATCTGTCCATCTGCAGGGGATAAAACGCTTTTCGGTTTCAATTCAATTTTGCGGTTGGGATAGCGGAAAAACTTAATAACAAATATCAGTACAGGTGTTGTTGCAAGGAATATAAAACAACGGAAATAGAGCTCCCCGGACATTGCTACGAAAATATTTAGCGCCAACCAGATTAAAAATGCCACCGCAATAACCAGAAATCCTTCTTTGTGAATTCTCATAAGTATGATCTATTGATGTGCAAATCTAAGAAAATAATTATCAGCTAAAAAATTGGAGCACAAAATAAATCACGGGTGAGGCAAGGAGTATACTGTCAAAACGGTCGAGAAGACCTCCATGACCGGGCATAAAACGTCCTGAATCTTTTACACCGATGCTCCTTTTGATCATCGATTCAACCAGATCGCCAAGTGTTCCGGAGATCACTACAACCACGGCCAGCAATCCCATCATTTCAAAACTGTACTGGGGAAATACCAGCGAAAGTATCCATCCTGCAGCAATAGCAGTGACCACGCCTCCAAACAAACCCTCCCATGATTTTTTGGGGGAGATTCTTTCAATGAGGCGTCGGCGACCAAAACGAACACCGAAAATATAGGCCCCCGAATCTGCGGCCCAGACAAATACAAAAAGGCTGATCAGCAATGCATAATTATAACTTACTGACCCATCCGAATCCGGGAATGCGAGGAAGTTGAGCAACGAAAAGGGGATCGACACATAAATCAATCCAAATCCCGTAAGGGCAATATTGGCAAGGGGATTTTTCTTTTTGCGGAAAATCTCATAGACCGGAATAGCATAAATCAGGAGTAAAAGATAATTATATGACCTGAAGGAGATGGTGTGTTGTGCGACAAAGAACGATAACACAAAGATAACCAATCCTGCAAAAAGGCCGGGATAAACCTGGGGTGAGAATCCGGCTTCCCGGCATAAGGAATAAAATTCACGTAGTACAAAACCCGAAAGTATCAAAAACAGTACTGCAAAGGTATAGGAACCTAAAAGGATTGCCCCGGCCAGTGCGGTAACAAAAAGGAGGCCCCAAACAGTACGCGTGTGAAACTCTTTCAATTTCAACCTTTATTTAAATTTACAAGAATTTCCAAAGCCTGTTTCTCGTCTTCCTCCCTGATGTAAATTTCAGCCTCACCCCAGATAACATAGGATGAATCCTTGTGGTTGATCACAACCGATTCGATTCCGTTTTCCTGAAGAAGGTCCTTTGCAATTGATATCAGGTATTCATCAGCAGAAACATAGATACTCTTCCAGCCTTTTTCCATTTTAAGAATTATTTCAGTTATACCGCAATTGGCTGATCTTCGGTTGGTTGATCATTATTCTCAATGACAGGGGTTTCGTCCTCTTTCTTTTTTCCCCATGGACGAGCTCCAAAAATATGTTCAAGGTCCTCCGTGAAAATAACTTCACGTTCGAGGAGCAATTCGGCCAGTTGTTTATGACCCACTGAATTTTTTCTCAAAATATCTTTCGCCCGGGCAAAAGCGGTGTCTATCAACTCCTTGATTTCCGAGTCGATCAGCTCAGCAGTTTTTTCGCTGTATGGCTTATTAAAGCTGTAATCGCTTTGTCCGGTAGAATCGTAATAACTCACATTTCCAACTTTTTCACTCATCCCAAAATAACACACCATCGAGTAGGTTGTTTTGGTGACTTTTTCGAGATCGTTTTGGGCGCCGGAGGAGATTTTATTAAAAACAAGTTCCTCCGCAGCCCTTCCACCCAAAGTGGCGCAAACCTCATCAAGCATCTGATCACGTGTGGTAATCTGACGTTCCTCCGGCAGGTACCATGCGGCACCTAATGCCTTTCCACGAGGGACGATGGTCACCTTTACAAGAGGATGAGCATGTTCGAGCAACCAGCTTACTGTAGCATGACCTGCTTCATGATAAGCGATAATGGCTTTTTCATCAGCGGTGATAATTTTATTCTTCTTTTCAAGTCCCCCAACAATCCGGTCAACGGCATCGAGGAAATCCTGTTTTTCAACTTTGGTTTTTTGCTTGCGGGCAGCAATAAGTGCCGCTTCATTGCAAACATTCGCAATATCTGCTCCTGAGAATCCGGGAGTCTGTTTTGCAAGAAAAACAACATTCACATCTTCTGAAAGGGTGAGCGGTCTGAGGTGGACCATAAAGATCTCCTTACGATCAATCACATCAGGCAATTCCACATGAATCTGGCGATCAAACCTTCCGGCACGCATCAAGGCGCGGTCGAGAATATCTGCACGGTTAGTCGCTCCTAAGATTATTACTCCGGAATTGGTATCAAAACCATCCATTTCGGTAAGCAGCTGATTAAGCGTGTTTTCGCGCTCGTCGTTAGAACCCATGTTCGGATTCCTTCCTCTGGCCCGTCCGATTGCGTCAATTTCATCGATAAAGACAATACAGGGAGCTTTCTCTTTCGCCTGTTTAAACAGATCACGAACACGTGAAGCTCCCACGCCGACAAACATCTCTACGAAATCGGAGCCTGACATTGAGAAAAACGGTACATCTGCTTCTCCAGCCACTGCCTTGGCCAATAATGTTTTCCCTGTCCCGGGAGGTCCAACGAGCAATGCTCCCTTCGGGATTTTCCCCCCAAGTTTGGTATATCTTTCCGGATTTTTAAGAAATTCCACGATCTCTTCGATCTCCTGTTTTGCTTCAGCCAGACCGGCAACCTCTTTAAAGGTGGTGCTGACCCTTGATTCCTTGTCAAAAATCTTAGCCTGCGATTTCCCGACATTGAAAATGTTTCCGCCTGCGCCACCCCCTTTGCTCATCCTTCTGAATATCCAGAACCATACTGCAAGGAGAATTAACGGGAGCAACAGCCAGCTCAGCAATTCGCTGAAATAATCGTGGCGAATTTCATAGGTCAGTGTTACCTTTGCATTATCACCAAACTCAGCCTGTGCATTTTCAAGATTTTTCTCAAAAACATCGATAGATCCGATGGTAAAATAAAAGTGAGGACCAACTTTGGTCGGTCCGAAATTTTGCGGGAACTTGCTCTTATATTTCTCGTAGGAGCTCTCTTTGAGGTAAATATCAGATTGCGATTTATTCACGACCACTATTTTCTCTACGTCGCCGTTTTTGAGCATCGTATTTTTTACCTCCTGCCAGCTGGTTTCGACAGGTGAACCACCCATTGTCAGATATTGGATTGCAAAGAATGCAACCAGCAATATCCCATAAATATAAATAGGATTAAACTTTGGGGTAAGTTTTGCACCTCCGCCACTGGATTTTTTTGTTCCTTTAGGGATATTATTCCCGTTGTTATTTGTTGTATCTTTCTCAGCCATAATTTTTTAAATGTCAGCGTCAATATTGTAAATTCTTCCGTCAGCCCATAAACTCTCAAGATCGTATAACTTTCGTATGGGTTCCTGAAATACATGAACCATAATATTTGCATAGTCGAGTAGTATCCACTGCGCCTGATGATAACCATCACGATGCCATGCAGGTTCATTTTTTAATTCTTCAACTGTCTCTTCTACTGAATGAGCTATCGCATCGACATGGGTATTGGATGTACCATGGCAAATAATGTAATGATCACATTCCGTGTTGTTAAGTGTTTGAAGATCAATGTCGATGATATCAAGACCTTTTTTGCGTTGAATACCTTCGATAATCGCCTCAATTAAATCGACTGAGCCATCCTGAATGGCAGAATTAACCATATAGATAATTTAAAGTACAAAGATAATTTTTTTGTCCGATAGATAAATAAAGAAATGATGTGGTAATGTTCTGAAATAATAGTTTTTACTTTGACCTCACAAATTTACCGGGCAAAAATGAACGAAATAGTAGGATCTACAATTGTGCGAATCCCTGTGACAGATTCAACCAATAACTATGCCGCAACTCAGTTACTGACAAAACGACCGCAAGAAGGAGCCGTTTATGTTGCGGGCAGCCAGATTGACGGTCGCGGGCAGATTTCCAGTAAATGGGAGAGCGAGCCAAATAAAAATTTGACCTTTAGTATTATTCTTTATCCTGGTTTTCTTGAAATTGCGAGGCAATTTTTGATTTCCAAAGCCATTTCACTGGGGGTAACCGATTATTTGAGCGAGGTTACAGACCAGGTTTCCATAAAATGGCCGAATGACATTTACATCGGAAATGGGAAGGTGGCCGGAATCCTGATCGAAAACTCGATCTGCGGAAATAGGATTTTAACATGCATTGTTGGTGTAGGCTTAAATATTAATCAGCAGATATTCAAAAGTGATGCCCCTAATCCGGTCTCTCTAAGCCAGATAACGGGAGATGTTTATGACCTGGGGAATTCACTTTCAAATTTATGTACCCGGATCGATAACCGGTATCAGCAGCTCCAACGGGGCGAGGTGTACCAATTAGATGAAGACTATATTGCAATGCTTTACCGGCGGGATTCCTGGTCACCATATTCAGATGAAGAAGGTGATTTTGAAGGGCGCCTTATCGGCGTGGATCAAATTGGCCGTTTATTGATTGAAACCAGGTTTGGAAAGGTCCGGAAATACATGTTCAAGGAGGTGGTTTTTAAATAACAGAAATTTAAGCTGGTCTGTTACAGTTCAGACATACCGTACCTTGGTCAACGCCTCTGCAATACGGTCTACCCCTTCTTTTAAATATTTGTTAACAAGCATTTTGATCATCATGCTTAATTCCGCATGAAGTGTGATTTTTATTTTACAATTTGATTCATCCTCCGGAATAATTTGAATCCAGCAATAAAACTGAAAGGGTACCGACTGGCTTCCGGTTAACTTAATTAATTTGGATGGTTCCCGCTCAATAATCTGGACCCCGACTGTCCCAACAGGGTCAATAGAGAAACTACACTCATCTGAAGTAGCACGAAAATGATCTAATTTTATGTCAGGTGTTTCAGGATACTGTTTTTTTAACTCTTCAACCCGTTTAGGATCAAATAATTGTTCCAGATTACTTAGGTTTGACAGATAGTTGTAAACAATCTCCTGTGCAGCAGCGATGGTCTTAACCTCACTGATATATTTTTCGGTTCCCATTTTTTATCTTTTCACTTATCTCCCTTACCTGCCCCAGGTTTCGGGACTTTTTCTCCAGTTATTCAGACTTTCAAGCTGAGCATCAGTGATCTCACCCGAATCGTAGGCCAGTTTAAGCAATAAATTATAATTGCTTAACGTCGTCAGTTCAATATTCGCCTCGCTGAAGTTATGTGCTGCCAGAGGGAAATTATAGGTAAAGATCGCAAGCATTCCAAGTACTTCTGCCCCGTAATTACGAACCGCTTCTGCTGCACTTAAAGAACTGCCCCCTGTTGAAACAAGATCTTCAATAATTACAACTTTTGTACCAGGCTGAATATCACCTTCAATAAGGTTCTCAAGGCCATGTCCTTTGGGTTTGGATCTGACATAAATAAATGGTAGTTGTAATACTTCAGCAACTAAAACACCATGGGCAATTGCGCCTGTGGCAACTCCTGCAATGGCCTCTGCATTGGGATATTTCTCACGTACGAGCCTCACAAACTGACTGCAAATATAGGTTCTTGTTTCGGGAAAGGAGAGGACTTTGCGGTTATCACAATAGATCGGAGATTTCCATCCTGAGGCCCAGGTAAAAGGAATATCGGGCTGAATTTTAATGGTATCTATGGCTAAGAGGCGTTTAGTAACCTCAATTTGTGCGTTTTCCATATTTTTAGTGAAATTTATATTTCATGCAAAAGTACGAATATTTTTCTCTTTGGGGTTAATCATTTCAGCGGCTATTCTTACTAAAACGTTAAATTGCTAATTATGGTTTGGTTGCAGGGGTTGATGGTTGAAATTGTAATCCCTGAATATTTTCAGAAACAACGGCTCGAACCCATGAGTTGGCGATGGAGCCTGGGAGAGCTTTAAGTTACCATCGGGACCAACCAGGTAATAGGTAGGGGGGATTGCTGTATTATAATTGATAATCAATTGTTTTTGTTTTGAACCGTTGAGTAGGGGCCAGGAATAACCTTTTGCTTTCCATATTTTTTCGGCATCTTCAAAATTATCGTCGAGTGCCACAGAAACGACACTGAGAACCTGCCGAAACTTTCTTTCGACCGAAACAATCGAATCGAGTTCAACCCTGCAGTCGGAACTTATACTTTTGAAGAAGGTGAGATAAATAAATTTACCTTTGAACTGATCCAGGGTAACGGTCTGATTGTTTGAATTGAACAGCTTAATTGCCGGAGCTTTACCTCCAACAGCCAGTGAGGTTAGTTTGTGCTTTAACTGAAAGGCAATAGTTTGCAATTTCGGAGATGTTGCAGCCCGCCGGGCCATATCTATGGCCTTTATCACCCCCTCCTTAGAGAAACTCCCGGTATAATAGCCGTCATTTAATCCTTTAAGAACCACAAGTTCGGCCAATTCCTTACCATAACCCTTCTGCTCAAAAAAGTTTGTTAAACCAATGTAATCTCCTGAATCAGTAATGGTGACGATCTTTTGATTGCTGATATCCTGTGCCTGTCTGC
>JAHEYS010000577.1 GCA_023251475.1 Prolixibacteraceae bacterium | reverse complement strand
CGATAAGTCAGTATCATGAAATCCATTTTTCCGGCTTAAGATACCATTCAGAAGCAGTGGATTCCCCAATGCTCCGACAGTATCCCATACCCCTAAAAATTTAATCTTTACAGATTCTGCCACGGCAAAGGTCTTTCTAAAAAGAGTTGCTTCAACTTCTCTCGGCTGGTGCTCCGGCTTGCGCGATTTATATATCAGATAGGCATTATGTACCTGGTCAATATTTTCCGCCTTCAGAATCCCCGAATTTCTGATCAGTCCGGCTAAACTCCTGACGGTAAATGCGCCACGGCTGAATCCGAAAAAGTATAGTTGGTCACCCAACTCGTAGTTTTTAATGATAAAGCGATAGGCCTGCAATATATTTTCTGAGATTCCCGTTCCTGTCGCACCATCGAAAACCCGCTTTATCAGCCCCCCGTCACTTCCGACGCCGGTATCATAATAAAGCAATTGTATATTTCCGTCAGCCGAAAAGGGTAAAAGGGCATTGGCCATCTTAACTACATTGGTCTGGCAAAGTTTGCCCTCAACAGTTTCATCAGGAGTATTCCAGGTTCCGTCACAAAAAATCGCGATTTTTTTCATCTGGCAGTTATGTTTGATTCTAAATTCAATTTAACCATTAAATGTGCAATTTGTTCGGAGACATTCAGGTAAGGGATTCGTCCAAAATAATAAATTTACCCTTGTGAAATCCGGATAAAAATAACACAGAAAATCCTGACTTACAACGATTCTTTATTTAAATTCATCCCCTTGCACACCTAATCTGATCGTGACCAATAAAGTCGCCGAGTTTTTCAGGATCATCCTAAATAGCTACAATTTTAAACAACTTCAATAAAGTTCAGCATCTTAAATTTACAACTTTCAAATGAACAATTCACCTGTATAAACCTTATCTTTGTAATCGCTCCTTTCCTTCCAAGTAAGTTTAAGATGACTAATCTGCCCTAAAACTGTTCTTTAATATTGCAACATAACAATAAAAATAATGGGAACTAATAATATTAAAAATGATTCGCCATCGTGGATGGAGATTGTCTCAAAATATAATTTTTCAGATCCGGCAAAGAGCTGGTGGCAGATTATTAACTCGGTCGTCCCTTACCTGTTATTATGGGTGGCGATGGTTTGGAGTCTGAAAATCTCGTACTTTCTTACCCTTTTTTTATCCGTTTTTGCAGCCGGATTTCTGGTTAGAATATTTATAATTTTCCATGATTGCGGACACGGATCGTTCTTCAGGTCGAAATGGCTAAGTCGTACACTAGGGATTATAACAGGGTTAATGACATTTACCCCTTATCATAAATGGACCCGCGAACACAAGGAGCACCACGCTACGGTCGGAAACCTCGACAAACGGGGTTTCGGAGATGTTAAGACACTCACGATAGAGGAATTTCTGAGCCTGTCGTCATGGAAACGATTTGTTTACCGTTTTTACCGGAATCCGCTCTTTCTTTTCGGAATAGCCCCATTCCTGGTTTTTGCCGTTCAAAACAGGTTACCCAAAAAGTATATGACCCGCAGGGAACATGTCTACCATCAAATTAACAATCTGGCGTTAATTACAGTTATTGCGCTGGTAATATGGGCGATAGGATGGGAAGCCTACCTTCTGATACAATTGCCTGTGCTTTACATCGCCTCGGTGCATGGCGTCTGGCTTTTTTATGTCCAGCATCAGTATGAACAGGTAGTCTGGACCAGGGGGCAGGATTGGAATTATAAGAATATTGCCCTCCAGGGAAGTTCCTATTTTAAATTACCAAGAGTATTACAATGGTTTACCGGAAATATCGGATTTCACCATATTCACCACCTCAGCCCAAGGATTCCCAATTACAAACTTCCGGTCTGTTTCAAAGAAAACACTATTTTTCAGGATATTAAACCAGTAACCTTCTTTTCAAGCCTTCGGTCACTTAAACTCCGGTTATGGGACGAAAAAAGAAAAAAACTGGTCGGGTTTAAAGCCCTCCGCTATTATCCGGGTTAAAAGGGAATTTATCAGCTATTCAAACAGATACCGATAAATCAACCCATTGAAAGTGATTTCTCCGGGGGTGTTTATCGGTGACTTCATTGCTATAAAATTTTTAACTGTTTATTCATGAGAAGTATAAAATCACCCTTTTTAGCTTTGGCAATTTTTGCTGCCTTTTCTGGCTCCTGCCATCCGGAGATAAAACCGATGAAAGAAGGGGTATGGCGAGGCGTATTCCTGCTCCCATCCCATGAAATCCCTTTTAAATTTGAGGTAAAAGGGAGCGGAGCAGCAAAAACTTCAGTATTTCTGATCAACGGCGAAGATCGGTTTGAGTTAAAGAAAGTCGCTTACAGCAACGACTCAGTAACCATTCCAATCGATCTGTATGATGCAGTTCTAAAAGGCAGGCTGACCACAAACTCCTTCAGTGGGCAGCTGGTAAAGTCAGGAAATTCTGTTCCGTTTATGGCTGAATATGGCAACCTGCCCCGTTTTACCGAAAGTCGGGAGGCCCCCGC
>JAHEYS010000321.1 GCA_023251475.1 Prolixibacteraceae bacterium | reverse complement strand
GGAAATACGATATCGCTGACCAGAAAAGAATATGATATTCTGAGTTTCCTGATCCTGAATAAAAACCGGGTTGTGACCCGCCTTCAGATTTCAGAACACATTTGGGGTGACATCATTGAGGAAAATTACAATTCCAATTATATAGATGTCCATATTAAAAATCTGCGGAAAAAGCTATCGGAATATATTGAAGGTGATTTTCTTGAAACGGTGCGGGGGATTGGATTTCAATTTTTGGAAACCGAATCCAGGTAATTTTAATCTTGTATCAGTGAACTTCATCCTGAAGGAATTTTCCTGAGATATATTTGACCGGCAACCAGGCGGCAAGGAATCCAATCAACAGGACCGAAAAAAAGATCAGCATGATATCCGGAGTGACAATTTTCATGGGATAGGCGTCGATAATAAATGAGCCGCCATCTCCCTGTAGTTTAACCAGTCCATAGGTAATTTGCAGCTGGCAAATTGCAACTCCGATGACAGTTCCAATAACAGCCCCAAGAAGTGAAACCGACCATCCTTCGAAAAGGAAGATATTGCGGATCAATGACTTATCAGCCCCCATACTCTGTAAAACGGCTATATCCTCTTTTTTGTCGATGATTAACATGGTCAGCGATCCTACGATATTAAATGATGCAATAATCAAAATTAGGATAAGGATAAGATAGACCGCATACTTTTCCCCCTGCATGGTTTTATAAAGATAATCATGCTGCTGATACCGGTTCTTCACCTTGAAACGGTTGCCAAGCATGGCGGAGATCTCTTCCTGAACCTTTCTGACTGAGGCTCCGTTCCTTAATTTCAGTTCTACGGAATTGACCTTATCGGCCATTTCGAAAAGCTTCCGTGCAAAAGAGAGGGGAACGATCATATATTTTGAATCGAGCTCCTGCTGGACCGAAAAAATCCCGGAGGGATAAATTGAACCCTGATTAAAACTCCCTGCTACAGCGGTTGCCGAGCCCCTCCCCTTCTTGGGAACATAGATACTGATCGGATTAAACAGGCTGAGCCCGACAGAGAGATTAATTGCAATCCCCTGTCCGATAACCGCATACAATTTATCTGCATCCTTTAATTTAAAAGTGCCGTCCATCATCATCGTATCGAGCCCGGTCATTTGGCTGTAATCGTCGCTAACTCCCTTTATTGTTGCAAGAACCTGCCGGTTCTCATATCTGAGAAGGGCATTATCTTCAACAACCTCGGAAAAAAACAGCACATCCTTCATCTGCCGGACCTGATTAAATACGGGATTGTTAGCATCAAAGCTCTTACCCTCGACAAGGGTGATCTTCAGATCAGGATCAAAGGATGAAAAAAGGGATTTGATCAGGTTGTCAAAACCATTAAACACTGAGAGACCGATAATCAACCCTATTGTCCCGATGGCCATCCCCGCAACCGATATTGCCGAGATGATATTGATCAGGTTGGTTCTCTTTTTGGAGAAGAGGTATCTTTTGGCTATGTAAAATGAGAGGTTCAACAGATGCTTAATTTTGAATCACTTCTTGTATGCTTTAACCAACAAACCTGTCCCTGTTCTGTGCCGGAAATTAACATCAAGCAGATTTAAAATCACACAAATCGGGTAAGTTATCAGGTAATAAAACGGGAGAAGCAAGTAAAACAGTTTAGATTTTCCAAGGATTAAAATCGGAAATTTCATCGAGAGACGCCATGAAATTGAACCTGATGGTCCATAGGTATAACGTGCCTCGACTTCTGAAAAGCCGGCACGATTCAATTTTTCGGTAATATCCCCGATTCCGTAACCATCCCTGACATGCTCATCAATAAAACCGTGAACAGAATTGTGATCATGTTCATGGGTATCAGATCCACCCTGATCGGACGGTGTTGAGATAAGGAGCACCCCGTTTTTTCGGAGCGACTTGTAGAAATTACTGAATACCAGTTCATCCTCTTCGATATGTTCCATCACATCAACCGAAAGAACCAGGTCATAATTATATGGCTCGGTAAAAGTAGTAAGATCGCCATTTTCAAATACCACCCTGTCATTAATTCCGGTTGAAGTAAAAAAACGGTTGCAATCTTCAATTTGCTCTACCTTAACATCGACCCCCTTGATAATTGAACCAGGGTAAATCCTGCTCATGCGATAGCTATACTGCCCAAACCCGCAGCCCGCATCAAGAATATGGATGTGCCCCGAGAAAACGGTTCTCTTCAGTATCCTTAGCTCCTTGTAAACATGCCACGCCCGAAGCAGCAAAAGGTCGAGTAACGTGTAAAATATTTTTCGCAGAAATGGAGTGCGGTTGAACACGCTCCCGAGTCGCCTTTTAATCGGATCATACTCCATAACGAACTTTTCTTATTCAAATAATTTATAGGGATAAACCTCTTCTCAATGTAACAGTTTATCTATCTTCTCAATATAATCCAGGCTGTCATCGAGGAAAAACTCAAGTTCGGGTACATGACGAAGCTGAAAACGGACAATATTGCCGAGTTCACCACGCAACTTCCCCTTATGCAGTTTAATATCAGCCAGTACCTCTTCAGCCCCTTCCGAAGGGAAGATGCTCAGGTAACACCTGGCCAGAGACATATCACGGGTAACCCGAACGATTGTCAGGGAGAGTATCCGCCCTTTTGCCAGAACCTGGGTATCGCGCCGAAGGAGTTCGCTTAACTCTTTTTGAATCAATCTTCCGATTTTATTTTGTCTTGTTGAATATTGTTCCATTTTAAAAGGTATTTGATGCAAAAATAAATAAAATCAGCAGGTTCTGAAGATTATAGAATTATCTTTTCCGCTTAAATCCTACCTTTGTGACCAAATGATAGCTGAACGCAGCGCTTCAACAGCATCTGATGAGCCCGATTGAGTTAATAAATTCGCCCATACATTCCTTTCTGCCGATTGCGGACTCCCACAGTAATGTGCTGATTCTGGGCACGATCCCAGGAAAAGAGTCGCTCAGGAACAGGGCATATTATGCTCATCCTCAGAACGCATTCTGGAAGATAATATTTGCCTTGCACGATCTCCCATTCTCGACTCATGACCAGATCAGAAGAGAGGTGCTGATTCAAAACAAGATCGCCCTCTGGGATGTGCTACAGTCATGCCACAGGTGTTCGAGTCTCGATAATGATATCAAAATGGAGCAACCCAATGATCTTATTGCCTTTCTATCCGCTCATCCTGCCATTTCCGGGATATTTTTCAATGGCCGGGGCGCCGCCGGCTATTTCGAAAAGTACTTTCCTGAAGTCAGCCTGCCAAAATGGATAATGCCTTCAACCAGTCCGGCCCATGCGGTCAGGTGGGAAAAGAAACTCGAAGTGTGGCAGGCAATTAAATCCGTCGAGAATAAATAAATAATCTTAATTACTTTTTAATATCTTTGACTGAACAGAATAAAACAAAACTCAGTAGTAAAAAAATGAAAAAGAACGAATTCAAGCTCAAAATCTCTCAGCTAAAAGAGATTGCCCTCAATCTCGAAGATAAAATTGAGAATGGTCTGAAGAATGACAACACAGAGGTAAAAAGCATCCCGACTTATATTCATCCGCTTTCGAGCGGAGCTGAAGGTCAGGCGGTTGTACTTGACTGGGGCGGTACTAATTACCGCGCAGCAGTTATTAATTTTGCAGGGGGCGTTGCAAATATTACCCCAAAAAAAGCAGGCGGCAAGGATCTTTCAGCGGTGACAACAAAGGGATTTTCTCTTGACGATCTTTTAGACAAACAAACTGAATTTGTAAACGAGATAGACCTTCCGGCCAAAGCCCCAATCGGTTACTGCTTTTCCTATCCTGCCGAATGTTTACCAAATGGTGATGCGGAGCTTATTAAATGGACCAAAGGACTGGATATTAAAGAGATGATTGGTAATCCTGTCGGAAAGCCACTCCTCGACAAGCTTAACAAAACCGGTAAAGCAGAATTTACGGGAATAAAAGTAATCAATGACACTGTGGCCTCCCTTTTTGCGGGACTGACAGATCCAAATTTTGATGCCTATATCGGACTTATTGTGGGTACCGGAACAAACATGGCAGCATTTGTGAATGCAGACAAAATTCCCAAAATTGATAGCAGTCTTAACTGGCAGGGCCTTACCCCGGTAAACCTTGAATCGGGCAACTTTAACCCACCCCATCTGACTAAATATGATGAGCTGGTGGATGAGAAATCAGACAATAAAGGTTCGCAGCGGTTTGAGAAAACGGTCTCCGGACTCTACATCGGACAAATCCTGCGCGAGGTGTTCCCGGAAGATGGATTTGATGAGCAAACAGATGGAAAGGCACTTACCGATATCATCAATACACCGGATAAACATAAAAAAAAGCACGTAAAAGTCGCAAAAGCCATCTACCGCAGGTCGGCAAAACTGGTTGCAGCCTCGCTTGCCGGTTTAATCGACTTACTCGCTTCTCACGATAAATCAATCAGAAAGGTGAGGATTACAGCAGAAGGAAGTCTTTTCTGGAGCGAAGTTACAGGCTGTAAGGATTATAACAAAGTTGTGAAAAATACACTGAAAGATCTGCTTCGCGAAATGGGACACAAGAAAGTGAAGGTAAATATTGCCAATATTGAAAGTGCCAATATGATCGGATCGGGTATTGCAGCTTTATCCTAAATCACCTTCTAAGATGCTGATTCCAAAGTAGATTTTAACTACAAGGAACAAAAGGTGTTACACAGCAGTCATAACATGAAAGTTTAACGTTTCTGCGTTTATCGAGCTCCTGTTTAACACCTTTTCGCACGCAAAGCCGCGAAGTCGCAAAGTTTTATTCCTTAGCGTCTTAGCGCCTTTGCGTGGTTTTTTAAGGTTATCTGTTCTAAGGTTGGAGAGCCTAAAATACAGATTACTTTGTGGTTATTGTTTTTTGGTCTTTTTGTTTGTCCGTAATGCAACAAGGTGGAGTTTTTCGTTTCTCCACCGCCTGGAACTGAACGCAATAGTTGATTTATTTTATCACCCTTCACCTTAGGTAAATTTCCGGATCATTGCATTACCTTTGTCCCCTTATGGTCGATTTTTTTTATCAATATGGATTATTCGGACTTTTCCTGGCCGGTTTTCTTTCAGGTTCAGTCTTCCCGTTTAATTCGGAGTCGGTCCTGTCCCTGCTCATTTACTCCGGTTTCGATACCATGAGCTCACTGGCAGCAGCAACAGCAGGAAATACATTGGGGGGAATATCCATCTATTACCTTGGATATCTTGGTAAGATGGAATGGATTGAAAAATACGCCAAGGTAAAACCGGAGAAAATTCACGCGATTCTCCCAAAATTAAAGCGGTATGGGTCTTTAGCCGCTTCACTATCTTTTGTGCCTATCATTGGCGATGTGGTTATTCTCGCCCTGGGATTTTTTCGGATCTCCCCTATATTTACCGTCCTTTTTATGATAATCGGCAAAATTGCCCGTTACCTGGTGGTAATCGGTCTGATGAAAATGGTGATGTAGGGAATGAATCATATAATTTGTTAAATTTGAATTCAAATCAGATTTATGAGGGTAGTTATTCAGCGTGTATCAGAAGCCTCCGTGACGATTGACGGGGTATTGAAATCATCTGTACAACAAGGACTTCTTGTACTGGCAGGTTTTGAAAATGAAGATACGGATGAAGATCTTGAATGGACCTGTAAGAAAATCATTCAGTTACGTATTTTTAATGATAATAAGGGGGTGATGAACCTTTCGGTGAAAGAAATTAACGGCGAAATTCTTGTGGTAAGCCAGTTTACCCTTCATGCCAGGACAAAAAAAGGGAATCGTCCATCCTATATCAATGCGGCCCCTCCCGAAATCGCTATTCCCCATTATCAGCAGTTTGTTTTAACTTTATCTGAGCATCTCGGTAAAAAGGTAAAAACAGGTGAATTTGGCGCTCATATGGTCGTTCAGTTAATTAATGATGGTCCGGTTACCATCATCATCGATTCCAAAAACAAAGATTTTTGAAACCCCTCCCCTGTATGGGGGAAAATATATTTACAAATGGACGAGGATATTACAATCAGGAATGCACAGTCAGAAGTTCATGAGTGGATTACCAAATATGGGGTCCGGTATTTCAGTGAACTGACCAATATGGCTATCCTTACTGAGGAGGTCGGTGAGGTGGCACGAATTATTGCCCGCAAATATGGTGATCAATCTTCAAAAAAGGGAGAATTGGAAAACGATCTTGCCGATGAACTTGCCGACGTACTTTGGGTGCTGATCTGCCTTGCCAACCAGACCGGGGTCGACCTGACTGCCTCCTTTAAAAGAAATATGGATAAAAAGACGGAACGGGACCAGTTTCGTCATTTGAATAACGATAAACTATTTGCTTAAAGATTAAAAACTGGAACTATGAAATGGCTTTGGGAAAATATCGGACGGGAGTTCGGGGAAAAGGAAGTTGAAAACGCGGTCGCAGCAATTATTGCAACTTCCGGGGAATTAAAGAGTAACAAATGGTACGAAATGGCGCTGTCTTGTATCGACCTGACCACACTAAATTCGACCGACAGCGCGGTACAGGGAGAGAGGCTGGCAAACGCAGTTTCAGGGTTTCATGACCAATTTCCCGCGTTGCCCAATGTTGCGGCAATCTGTGTATATCCCACGCTGATTGAGGCTGTCAGGAGATCCATTAAGGTTTCCGGAGTGAAACTGGCTTCAGTGGCGGCAGGATTTCCTTCTTCACAAACTTTTACTGAGGTGAAAGTGATGGAAACAAAAATGGCTGTGGAAAAAGGGGCAGATGAGATCGATATTGTTCTTAACCTGGGTAATTTTCTCACCGAAGATTACACCTCGGTACTGAACGAAATTTCGACTTTGAAGAAAACCTGTGATACTGCCCATTTAAAGGTGATCCTGGAAACCGGCGCATTGAAAAGCTATTCCAAAATATGGAGGGCATCAATTCTGGCAATGCAGGCGGGCGCCGACTTTATCAAAACCTCCACGGGTAAGCTGGAACCAGCCGCCACTCCTGAGGCAGCATGGGTAATGTGCAGCGCTATCAAAAGCTTTTATGAAAAAACAAATAAAAAAATCGGTTTTAAAGCAGCCGGCGGAATAGCAGAATCTGAGGATGCGCTCAAATATATCGCCATCGTAAAAGAAGTACTTGGCGATGAATGGCTGAATAACAAGCTTTTCCGCATAGGTGCAAGCCGATTGGCAAACAACCTGCTCACCACTCTTAATGGGGAAACTGTGGTGTACTTTTAAAAGTATCACATCAGCACCGCACCATATCCTGTGATGATAACTCCTGACAATTCAAACATTTCAGGAGTTTTTTTATGTTTAACAACATGGATTTGGACGCCTGAATTTATTGCAATTTAAATACTTTTACTATTCAATATCATTAGTGTCCACTAAAAATTTAAGCATAATTGAACATGCCTGTTATTTGTTATAGAATCCACCTCCTCCACTCTATGAAAGAGTTCTCTGATGGGTGTTTTGTCAAAAAGCGACATA
>JAHEYS010000576.1 GCA_023251475.1 Prolixibacteraceae bacterium | reverse complement strand
GAATTAGTTAAAGCAAAAATAGAACTTCAGAGCTTTTCTGAGAATGAACAATTTTATGAAAATATGGATTATCTCACTATTTTATAATTTTAAAATAAATTGTTTTGTGGAACGCAGGTCTTGTTTTAATTCCTGAAATTAAGGTTATTTTGCAACCCATGCATCTGTTTTCAAAAATAGGGAAAATAAGGAGATATTAATAATATGGCTTTCGGCAATTAATGTAACCATGAACGATTAAAGTCACCAAATCATGAAGAAAGAAGACGGATTTCCCGGGCAAATCAGTTTTGTCCTTCCTGAGAAGATTGTAGGATTGATCAGGAATAATCCCATGATATCGGATTTGTACCTCACCGATATTGGTTACTATCCACTGGCCAGGCATCACTTCAGGGAACGCCCTGCGGGGAGTGGCCAGTTTATATTGATTTATTGTGTTGATGGACAGGGAGAGATACGGGTTGGAGAGACGCTGCATATTGTCCAGGCAGACCATTTTTTTATCATTCCACCCGGGTGCTCACATGCTTATCACGCTGATGAGCTAAATCCCTGGTCGATTTACTGGATCCATTTTTCGGGGAGCAAATCGGGTTTGTTTGCCAGGATGGCCTGTCAGAGTATTGCTATAAACCGGGGCAAAACGTCGCGTATCAGTGACCGGGTTGATTTGTTTTCTGAGATTTTCAGGAACCTGGAACGTGGTTTCAGTATTGAAACACTTGAATATATTAACCTCTGCATCAACTATTTATTAGCCTCGTTCACCCATGTCAGCCAGTTTCGTCTGGTAAAGGAGGCGGGGGAAAACGATCCGGTCGCCCAGGGGATCAATTTTATGCTCGAAAATCTCAGCCGGAAATTAAGACTCAGTGAAATCGCGTCACAAACAGGATTATCTGCTTCCTATTATTCTTCCCTTTTTCAGAACCGTACGGGACATTCTCCTATCGACTATTTTATTCAGCTGAAAATTCAGCGTGCCTGCCGCCTGCTCGATAATTCAGGGTGGCTCATTGCCGATGTATCGCGTGAAACGGGTTTTGATGACCAGTTTTATTTTTCCCGTGTCTTCAGAAAAGTGATGGGGATGTCGCCTGCCCAATACCGGAAAAGAGGGGTGTGAATGTAATAGCTGGTAAATTTGATTGCATATCAGGTAACTACTTTTTTTCTGTTCTGCGGCAAGTCTTTATTACACAAAAGTTGCAACGCGCCGTAAAAACCTTATTTTCCGAAATAAACCTTAGTAGCCTTTTAATGAAAGAAAATCCCAAAAACTTAACCTCATTTTAATATTGGAACAAAATCATCTGAAACAATAGTTATATATTTGTAACCATTATAAAAATAGTATAATTACTATGACGAAACTAAAAGTTGATCTTATTGCGGACAACCTCATGGCCATTCACCCGCTATTGTATAAGAGCATTTCAAAGCCTTTACGATCAAAGACATCAATTACTCCGGGTGGAATGTTTGTGATGGACAGTCTGAAAAGAAGGGGAATGCTCTCGATGTCCGACATCGGGAAATGCCTTTCGATGCCAAAGCCGCACATTACCGTGATTGTTGACAAGCTGATCGACGAGGGGTATGTGGTGCGACACAACGATTCAAACGACAGACGAATCATTAATATTTCCTTGACGGACAAAGGATTGATTGATTTTGAGGACATAAAGAAATCCTTAAGCGAAACCCTGAAAAGTAAACTGGTCTTACTGAATGATCAGGAGCTGGAGCAATTATCGGAAGCATCACAAAAGATGAAAGAGATTTTAATCTCAATATTATCCAGGGAATAAACGGATATTCAGCATTGGAAGAAGATTGTAAAACGACATATTTTAAGACACTAATTCAGAAACAATTATAAAAGAAGAATATTTTATGGAACACATTAAGAAAGAGAAAAGCAGTAGGGTATATATTCCTTTGATATTGATCATTATTTTAATTCTTGGCGGCGGTATCAGATGGTACATCGATTATTCAAAGTACATTAACACCGATGATGCCCATGTTGAGGCTGACAATGTGGCGGTAAGCTCTAAAATATTGGGCAGAATCAGTCAGTTGTTTGCTGAAGAGGGTGATTCCGTAAAACAGGGACAACTGCTTGTTATCCTTGACAGTCTGGATCTTGCAGCCCAGAAGAGTCAGGCGGTTGCGGGCAAGGTTCTGGCTGAGGCTGCCATTGCCCAGGCGGAAGCCAAATATCAGTTTGACCTGACCAGCAACAAGGTTCTGGAAATCTCCCTGAAGAAGGCGCAGGATGATTTTGACAGGGCTAAAAGCCAGTTTAACGGTGATGTCATCACGCAGGAGCAATACGATCATGCAGTGAAGGGGCTCGAAATTGCACAGGCACAACTACAGGCAGCCAAATCACAGGCAAAAGTTTCAGGGGCCCAGATCAAAAGTACCCAGGCTGCAGTTGCCAGTGCGGAAGCGCAGATCAATGTCATTCAATCGCAGCTAAACAATACCAGGCTTTTCGCACCAAACGCAGG
>JAHEYS010000017.1 GCA_023251475.1 Prolixibacteraceae bacterium | reverse complement strand
GCCGCTTAGGTGGTCATTACCAGCTCCGCCTGAAAGAATATCGTCACCATCATCGCCTGATAGTGTATCGTTACCAGCATCGCCTTTTAGGGTATCATTACCGATCCCGCCGCTTAGCTGGTCATCACCGCTTCCACCGGAAAGCGCATCATTACCATCTTCTCCAAATAGCGAATCGTTACCAGCATCGCCATACAGGGTATCATTGCCAAGCCCGCCGCTTAGCTGGTCATCACCGTTCCCGCCGGAAAGCCTGTCATCACCAGCATCTCCGAAAAGAGTATCAATGCCATTCTCGCCAAAGAGTTTATCGTTACCATCTCCTCCATAAAGCGTATCATTACCATTGCCTCCATAGATGATGTCATTTCCTCCTTCTCCATACACGATATCATCTCCATCCCCTGCACAAATCACGTCATTTCCAGGGGTGCCGTGTATAACATCGTTCCCAGGGGTACCTGTAATGGTACATTTAGGCTTAGCGTATACATCTGTGGCTGTCAGGCTCAGTAGCCCAATACCGACCACCAAATTTCCTAAGGTGATGGTTGCAATCTTAGACAAACGACTCAAGCTCATTTTCTCCATTTCTTAACCTCCATTATGTGTAATTTCTAAAGCTCGAAGATTATTATGCAAACTTTATACCATAGTGCATTGAGTAATTCGTAAAATTCCACACGTTAGTTAGGCAATTGCTGACTCCTCAACAGGCAGGGGTTCCCGCCCCCATACTATAACAAATATACAACCTATTATCCCCTCTATCAGAAAAAATGCAGTTCAGGAATCACTCAAACTGAGAATATGATAAAATCGTGCTAAAAAAAGTACTGTAAAGGGTCAGACTATTTTTAAGAAACCGTATAAATAATAATCAGTGTATATATTATATACAGAAAGAAAGTATCCTGGTGGTCTATACGGAATTATAATTTCCTGTAATTATTTTTTATTTAGATGTAGGTATAGCCTATTCTACTACCTTATGAAATGTATAAGTAATAGTGCCAGGCATTTGCTTTTCTGGGGATAAAATAGCAGAACAAGGTTTATGTGTAACCTGGGACGCAACTGTTCATGCTTCATCCTCCTCTTCATTTATGCTATTATAAAATGATATCTTCATACCATTTTATAATAATCCGGGAGCTTATATAAGAACTAAACATTGCATAGTAATTGTTACGGGATATTTAAGCTATTTCACATTAATGGTATTCTACCTGCTCGTTTTGCTCCTGGCCGGTTTTCAGGGTGCAAGCGCTCAAACACCTGGGACGCCGGTAAAAAATCCGGCTACAACAGATAACCCGGTAGAGAGTACGGAAACTAATACCCTTCAGAACTCATCTTCAACTACAGGTGAACAGCACGAAAGTAAAACCAGCTCAATACCTCAACCTGAGGCAAAAACCGCAAAACCCGAGAAGGCTCAGCTGAAGATAAATTCATGTTCATCTGCCGGGGCAGCCGGAGGGACATGGCTGGACCAGACGCATGTTTTTGTGGATAAAAACCTCTGTGAACCAGCGGTGTGGTTTGATAACTTTTTTGGTGAAGCCCTCGTGTTGGAAAACGTCCGGCCAGGTTTTTTCGTCAGCCTGAGAGATTCCATCCGGTGGACTGAGGGGGGGAATGTAGATTCCATCCGCGATTTCAGTCTCCGGTGGGATCTGCCACATTTGGAGAAGTTGCTGAAAAAAACAGGTTTTTTTATCGTTTCCGGATCTGATGCTGACAAATTCACTACCCAGCCCGGTCAGCCTGCCAATCCTGGAGTTGACCCGGCAACAGGAAACAGGAAAACCACCTTTGGGGTACGAGTCGATTTTTTTAATTGGCTCCGTTCACTTGTCAGTATTGATACCGGTATCATAGTCCATGTACCCCCCGATCCCTTCATCAGGGTGCGATACCAGTACTCAAAGCCCTTTGGTAATCTTTACCTCACACGCTTTACCGAAACTGTTCTACAGAGGGCTGTTGAACAGTTCACTGAAACGTCGCAACTCGATCTCGAACGAAAAATCACCACTTTCAGGCTCCTCCGGTGGAGCAATTACGCAACCTATACTGAGGACACAGACAATATAACCTGGAATACCGGGATCAGTCTTATAACTCAATTGACAAACAAAAGCGCAATTTCTTATGATACCAGTATGTGGGGAGTGAATCATCCTAAGTGGGCCATTCAAAATAGCCGGATTGGTTCACGGTATCGGCGAAATTTTTACAGGCCCTGGCTCTTTTTTGAGTTGATGCCTGAAGTTACCTGGCCCAGGTATGGAAGGGGTCAAAATAACCCCGTCTATGCATTAATGACTACTATTGAAATTCAATTCGGTAAGTAAACACCTGACGGCGACACCTAATGAACTTAATGTTTTTGTAATAGTTCACCGCAGAGAGCGCGGAGGACACGGAGGAAAATCCTTTATAATTAATAAATTCTCTCTGCGCTCTCTGCGTCCTCAGCGGTAAATTTTGGCTTTTTACGAGCACATCAGGCCTCGT
>JAHEYS010000320.1 GCA_023251475.1 Prolixibacteraceae bacterium | reverse complement strand
CCCTGAATACCGGAAACCTGGCTTTTCAAAGCGAGAATTTCAGAAGACTTTTGCTCGCCCTTTCGGGTGATGTGAAGGTGATTTTAATTAAAATTGCCGATCAGTTGCAGGATATGCGGAACCTTGATAAACAATCAGCCGCACTAAGGGAACGTCTGTCCGTAGATACCTGGCACCTTTATGCCCCGCTGGCACATCGTTTGGGCCTATATAAGGTTAACTCCGAGTTGCTTGATCTTGCATTAAAATACTTACATCCCGTAGATTACGACTCGATTGTTGAAAAACTTAAAGAAACCGCTGTTGATCGGGCGGGTTTTGTTTCTGCATTTGTAATGCCCATCGAAAAGAAACTTCAGAGCAGGGGATTCGATTTCGAGATGAAAGCCAGAACTAAATCGATCTATTCCATCTGGAATAAAATGCAAAAGCAAAAAGTTGATTTTAGTGAAGTTTATGACCTTTTTGCCATTCGTATTATACTGAATTCGGAACCGGAGAATGAGAAAGCAACCTGCTGGCAGGTCTTTTCGGTGGTTACAGAAGAGTATATTTCCAATCCTGACCGACTAAGGGATTGGATAACTTATCCTAAGTCAAATGGTTATGAGTCACTTCACACTACCGTGCTTGGTCCTGGTCAGCGATGGGTTGAAGTTCAGATCCGTACCAGAAGGATGGATGATATTGCAGAGAACGGTCTGGCTGCACATTGGAGATACAAAGGGGGAAAAGGAGGCGAAGAGATTGATAAATGGCTGAAGAATATTCGCGAAGCCCTTGAAAACCCTCAGCTCAATACCATCGATTTTATTGATGATTTTAAAGTTAATATTTATGAAGATGAGATTTTTGTCTTCACTCCAAAAGGTGACCTGATCAAGCTTCGCTCAGGTGCAACGCTACTCGATTTTGCCTATGAAATTCATTCTAAAGTTGGCGATAAGTGTGTCGGAGGGAAAGTAAACGGGAAGCTGGTAACCCTCAAATACCAGCTGAAAAACGGTGATCAGATTGCTGTTGAAACATCCAATAATCAGCAGCCCAAACTCGACTGGCTTGATTTTGTGGTAACTTCCAAGGCAAAGACACGCATCAAATCCAGTTTAAATGAAGCGCACAAACGGGAAGCAGAGAACGGGAAGGAAATTCTGAAACGAAAATTTAAAAATTGGAAAATTGATTTAAGCGACCAGGTAATGAGGGATCTGTTAAAGCATTATAAATTAAAGCTGGCAGCAGACCTTTATTACAATATCTCTGTTGGAAAGACCGATACACTGGAAATAAAAGAGCTGGTTGCCAGCAAACAGGATGAATCACAGCAGGAAAAGCTGACAGAAATGATTCCTGCTCAGGAACTGAAAGAGTTGTCATTTGATAACAGCGATGATTATCTGGTAATTGATAATAATCTTAAAGATGTTAATTATAAACTGGCGGTCTGTTGTAATCCAATTTTCGGAGATGAAATTTTTGGTTTCGTCACTATTTTTGAAGGGATAAAAATTCACCGCATTACCTGTCCCAATGCCAAACAAATGGTCGAGCGATATCCCTACCGGATCATTAAAGCCAAATGGCGGATTACCGGCAAGCGAAACGCTTTTCAGGCATCGATTCGGATTTCTGGCTCTGACAGAATCGGTATTGTTACCGATATTTCAAGGATTATATCCAAGGAAGTTGGAATACAGATGCGTTCGATCGCCATTAATTCAGAGGATAAAGCTTTCGACGGTACTTTGCGCGTGTTTGTAAATGACCTTGAACATCTTGACTTTCTGATGCAGAAACTGAAAAATATAAAAGGTGTCCATTCGGTTAGCCGGGCGGATGCTTAATAAAATAAAAATTTACTGATGCGTATACTGATTGCCCCAAATGCCATGAAAGGGTCGATGACTGCCTCCGATTTTGCGGATGCAATAGGAGAGGGGCTGTTAATGGCAGATCCTTCCCTGGAACTGATAAAATCGCCGCTGGCTGATGGTGGAGACGGGACTGCAGAGCTGCTGCTGAATGCTTTGGGTGGAATATTTGTGCCTGTTAAAGTTCATGATCCCCTTGGACGTGTGATCATTTCCCGGTTTGGCTGGTTGCCGGAGCCCAGGTGGGCCATCATTGAAATGGCAGAAGCCTCGGGTATGAAACTGGTCATGTCCTCCGAACTTAACCCCTTGGTTGCCTCCTCCCGTGGAACAGGTGAACTAATTCTGGAAGCTGTAAACAGGGGTGCGCAAAAGATTATCCTTGGAATCGGTGGCAGTGCTACAGTCGATGGCGGAATTGGAATGTTGAAAGCACTTGGATTCAAGCTTCTGGATATCAATAGGATTGAGGTACCTGAAGGGGGTAAAGGTCTGATTGAGGTGGATGAAATATCTGCAGAAAATGTAAAACCTGAAGTTTTGCATTGCGAAATTCTTATCGCTTCCGATGTGAAGAATCCATTACTTGGCGAAAATGGGGCGGCTGCCATCTATGGGCCACAGAAAGGGGCAACTAATCAGATGGTAAATGAATTAGATTTGGGATTGGCACATTATTGCTCCCTGCTGGAACAATCCACCTTAAAGGATTTGAGGAGTATTAGTGGTGGTGGAGCAGCGGGGGGGATTGCAGTTCCCCTGATTGCATATTTCAATGCCAGGATCGTAAGCGGAGCAACATTGATAATTGATCTCCTGGGTGTTTTAGATGATTTGAGAAATTGCGATCTTGTGATCACGGGAGAAGGTTGTATCGATCTGCAGACCTGCCATGGGAAAGGTCCTGCCGTAATAGCAAATGCTGCACGAGCGGCCGGAATACCGGTGATTGCAATTGGCGGATCAATGAAGCAAGAAGCCTCTTACCTTTTTGATGGTATATTTTCCATAGTCAATGGCCCATCCTCACTGGAGGAGGCTATGAGAAACGGTTTTAATCTTACAAAACAATTA
Source organism: Prolixibacteraceae bacterium (assembly GCA_023251475.1). Lineage (GTDB taxonomy): Bacteria > Bacteroidota > Bacteroidia > Bacteroidales > Prolixibacteraceae > JAAFHB01. The sequence goes on along the minus strand of JAHEYS010000320.1, from coordinate 4,597 downwards.
TCCATGGAATTGGGAAAACTGCTTAAGATATTTTCGAAATGACCGATTTGGAGATGATAATCATCGGGGCTAAGGAGGCTATCGAAAGAAACAAGCCTGAAGAAGCATTATCTTTGCTAAACCAGGAAGCGTTTGGCAACAACGGCGAAGTAATATTTCTGAAAGGAGAAATATATTTTAAACTGCAAAATTGGGGCGAGGCACTTAACCATTTTAATGCTTACCTGGAATGGTTTCCCGGAGACAAAAAAGCTGAATCATATTGTCTTATGATTCAGAATATTCTGGGATTTTATCACAGGGACCTTTACAATCCATGAAAAGATTATTTGCCATTAACCTTCTCAGAAAGTCCGATGATTTGGCTAAATTTATTTTTATGGTTTTTGAAGGTAATCCTTCAGTTCCTGCAGCATTTCTTTTGTAGTGTCCTTCAGTTCGGCAAAAAGTTCAATTAACCCCTCTTCCGAATGATTTAGCCCTTTCTCCTCAAGCCTGCCCGAAAGTTCAAGAGCTTTAGGTGCCATGTAATTGGCAATTACACTTTTAAGACTATGTGCATTAAACGCTAATGCTTTAAAATCCTTTTCTGCAATATTTTTTTCAAGGTTACTGATTCTGTCGTCATATTCGTCGAGAAAAATATCAATAACTTCAGTGATGATCTCCCGATCGTAATACTGGAAATTTTCGTTTAATTGAACAAAATCAATTACTGCCATTCTTTAAAATTTATATTAAAATTTATTTGATTCTTTCAATACAATCGATCACACTATCTCTCCAGTAAGGGATTGTAATTTTGAAAGTCTCTTTAATTTTTGATTTATTAAGTACGCTAAAGATGGGTCTGTGAGCTGGTGATGGATAATCCCTGGTCAGGATAGGATTAATTTTGCAGGTAACAGGTGTATTGTCAATGACTGTCTTGGCAAAGTCAAACCAGCTGGCAACCCCTTCATTCGAGTAATGGAAAAGTTCAGTTCCCCCAAATTGCAGGGATGAAGGTATGATGTCAAGAATGGCTTTTGCAAGGTCTCGGGCATAGGTTGGCGTACCAATCTGGTCAAAAACCACATTTAGTTCTTCTCTCTCTTTTCCAAATTTAATCATCGTTTTAACAAAGTTATTTCCAAAGGCAGAATAGAGCCATGAAGTGCGTAAAATAATCGCCTTAGTAGCATATTGCCGCACTGCTTCCTCACCTGCCAGTTTACTTCGACCGTAAACAGATTGGGGATTGGTTGGATCTGTCTCGCAGTAAGGTGTAAACGACCTGCCGTCAAATACATAGTCTGTTGACACATGCACCATCAGGGCATCAATACCGGTAGCCGATCTGGCAAGGTTTTCGACAGCAGTTGCATTTATAAGAAAGGTGGCCGATTCGTCCGATTCCGCCTTATCAACTGCCGTATAGGCGGCACAATTGATGATTACCTCAGGTTTGTTGGAATCAAACCAATTCTTCACATCTTGAAGATTTGTAATGTCGAGTTCAGCGACATCGGTATATTGGAATTCAAAATCCGGATAAGCTGGCGCCAATACCCTGATTTCATTTCCCAGCTGACCTTTAGAACCAGTAATAAGTATTCTCACTATTAGATGTTTGGGATGATTACCTCATCCATTAAAAAAATCTCTTATCAGATAATTGATGCAAAATATTCGATTGTTTTGATCAGTCCTTCATTGAGTTGAATTTTTGGTTCCCAATCAAGTTCTTTTTTTGCCAGCTCAATATTTGGCTGGCGTTGTGTCGGGTCATCGGGTGGCAAAGCCATTCTGACAATCTTTGATTTTGAATGGGTCAGTTCGATGACCCGTTCAGCCAGCTGCAGAATTGTAAATTCGTTTGGATTTCCAATATTGACCGGGCCTGTAAATTCGTCAGGCGATGCCATCATCCTGATCATTCCTTCGACCAAATCATCAACATATTGAAAACTACGTGTTTGCTGTCCATCTCCGTAAATTGTTATATCCTCGCCCTGCAAAGCCTGCATAATAAAATTGGAAACAACCCTACCGTCATGGGGATGCATTCGTGGACCGTAAGTATTAAAAATCCTGATTATTTTAATTTTTACATTATTCTGCTTGTGATAATTGACAAAAAGTGTCTCTGCAGACCGCTTTCCTTCATCATAGCAGGATCGTTCGCCAATCGGATTTACATGGCCCCAGTAGTTTTCAGTCTGCGGATGAATTTGTGGATCTCCGTAGACTTCACTGGTTGAAGCCTGAAGTATTTTGGCTTTAATCCGTTTGGCAAGTCCAAGCATGTTAATGGCCCCCATCACCGATGTTTTCATCGTCTTAATGGCATTGTATTGATAATGAACCGGTGAAGCGGGGCATGCCAGATTGTATATTTCATCCACTTCAATAAAGAAAGGCATGGTAACATCGTGGCGGACTAACTCGAAGAAGGGATTATTCAACAAATGAACAACATTTTGCTTTTGACCCGTGAAATAATTATCAAGGCAGATGACCTCATTCCCCTCCTTAAGAAGTCTGTCACAAAGATGTGAACCTACAAAGCCGGCGCCACCTGTGACTAATATCTTTTTCTTAATCATGATTTTGATCCTTTATTACGCTAATACCGGACTTTTTCTGTCCGGAATTTTTATCCTTCCAATGCACAGATAAAGATTATCTGGTCGTATCAATACCGATGCAAAAATAGTCGAACCCATTGGTTTTCATTGCTGCTCTTTCGTAGATATTTCTTCCGTCGAAGATAACAGGTTTATTCATCAATTTTCTCATGATGTTGAAGTTAGGCACTTTAAATTCAGGCCATTCCGTAACAAGTAAGAGGCAGTCAGCATCGATAAGCGCTTCATATTGATCTTCAGCATAAGTAATACTATCGCCAAGGATATGCCTGGACTCTGTCATGGCAACCGGGTCGTAAGCATTTACCTTTGCTCCTGATTCGAGTAATTTATTGATAATCACCAGTGAAGGAGCTTCGCGCATATCGTCGGTCTGTGGTTTAAATGACAATCCCCAGATGGCTATTGTTTTTCCGGCAATCTCCCCGTTATAGTACTTCATTATTTTATTGTAAAGTACTGATTTCTGATCAAGATTGACGGATTCAACGGCCTTAAGCACACGCAATTCGTATTTGAAATCCTCCGCAGTATGTATCAATGCCTTAACATCCTTTGGGAAACATGATCCGCCATAGCCAATCCCCGGATAGATGAATTTATTTCCGATCCTGGAATCGGATCCGATCCCCAGGCGAACCTTATTAATATCTGCCCCGACAATCTCACAGAGGTTGGCAATATCGTTCATGAAGCTGATCTTTGTAGCGAGCATTGAATTTGCTGCATATTTGGTCATCTCTGCAGAAGTGATATCCATAAAGATGATCGGATGTCCGTTGAGGGTAAAGGGTTTATAGAGGCTTTTGATTAACTCTTCCGCCCTGGGTGAATCAAGACCAACAACAATTCGGTCGGGTTTCAGAAAATCATCAATTGCAGCACCTTCCTTCAAAAATTCGGGATTTGACGCGACATCAAAAGGGATATTTATCCCCCTTTTATCCAGTTCCTCCTGTAAGGCAAGCCGTACTTTCTGAGCTGTACCAACCGGAACAGTACTCTTTGTCACAACCAGCAGGTAATCTTTCATGTGTTTACCGCACTCCCGGGCGACATTTAAAACGTATTGAAGATCAGCACTTCCGTCTTTGTCCTGAGGTGTGCCAACGGCTGTAAATAATACCTCACAATCTTCCAGAGCCCCTGAGATGTTTGTTGTAAACTGCAATCTCCCCTTTTTCATATTACGGTGAACCATTTCCTCGAGGCCAGGTTCATAGATGGGGATAATTCCGTTTTTTAAATTTTCGATCTTTTTAGTGTCAACATCTACACAGGTCACCTCAATACCAACTTCAGCAAAACAGGTTCCGGTAACAAGACCTACATATCCGCTGCCTACAATTACAACTTTCATACTTTGGGAATATACGATAAAAATGTAAACAAATATAACTAATGTTCTTTGGTAATCATAAAATACATTGTCCAAATTCAACCAGACAGGCCCAAAAGGTTTGTCAGCCAAACTTCCAGCTACAAACACGAACGCTGATCTGTTTATTCTTCTTCTTCTTGTTTTTTGAGGCAGCCTCAGATTTTATCCTGCTGACTGTTGGTGGAAAATTGTTTCTCGCCCCAGTATTTAATCACCCGTATCAGGTCATCAATCCTCATTGGTTTGGTGATATAATCGTCCATGCCGGCATCAATACATTTCTCCCTGTCGCCCTGCATGGCATTGGCTGTCATGGCAATGATCACTGGTCTGTCCTCTTTTCTCCGCTCAACAATTATCCCGGTAGCTTCATATCCGTTCATTTCAGGCATCTGGATATCCATAAAAATGAGATTGTAGTTTTTCAACTTCAGAGCGCTTAAAGCTTCGAGACCGTTTGCAGCGATATCAGCCTTATACCCCAGCAATTCGAAGACATTTCGTATCAGCTTCTGGTTAATCAGGTTATCTTCGGCAATTAATATTTGGAAAGGGTACTCTTTTGAAATTTCGCTCAGTTTTTCAT
>JAHEYS010000319.1 GCA_023251475.1 Prolixibacteraceae bacterium | reverse complement strand
AAAGGACTCTCTGTCGCCGGCAAATCCTCTTCCCCTAAAAAACTAAAAAAGTAATACCGCAATGAACATTCAAAGGATAACCAGACTTATCGTTGTACTGACCTTTTTTGCCGGCAACCTATTGACGGCGTTTTGCCGGAATAAATCACAGGAGTTTATTCTCAGATCACCTGACAAAAAACTGGAGGTAAAAATCGGAATGATCAGTAATCCGGCAGCAAGCCTCTCCTATTCGGTTAAGTACAACGGAAAACAGGCCATCACTGCTTCAACATTGGGAATCAACCGGGAAGATCAGCAGTTCACGCTTGATCTAAACTTTGTTTCAAATTCGCCCGTAAAACTGATCGATGAAAACTATTCCCTTAAATCGGGAAAGAGACTGGGGATTCATTACCTGGCCAACGAACAGGTTTTCACCTTTAAAAACAGCAGGAAAGCATTGGTGGAGATCATATTCAGGGCTTTCAACGATGGTGTCGCCTTCCGTTACCGTTTTCCGGAGAAAAGTACTGACCAGTATAAGATTACAGATGAAGCGACCACCTTCTCCGTTGCCCCGGGCGGCAAAGCCTGGATTCATCCCTATGACTGGAACAGCCGTCTGAAACCCAGCTATGAACAGTATTGTGAAAAGGAAATTGTCATCGGTTCAGCTTCCCCGAATCCCAAAGGTTGGGCTTACCCGATGTTATTTAATACCAGTGGACTTTGGATGATGATCACCGAAGCAGTTCTGGATGGCACCTATTGTGGCACCCATATTCAGGTTGATTCCGAAGGGAAATATAAAGTCGTTTTTGCCGAAAAGGAGGAGCTAATTTTACCTGATGATCCGGAACCTGTATCCGTTTTACCGTGGGCAACTCCCTGGCGGGTAATAGTAATTGGTGAAAATCTGGCTCAGATCGTGGAAACCAATATCGTGCAAAATCTTAACGAGCCATGTGCCTTGACCGATATTTCATGGATCAAGCCCGGACGATCGAGCTGGAGCTGGTGGTCTGACGGAGGTTCTCCCAAAAGCTTTGAAAAGCAGATCAAATATGCCGGTTTCAGTGGGGAAATGGGATGGGAATATATGCTGATCGATGCCGGTTGGCCCGATATGTCCGGTGGAAAAGTAGAAGATGTCATTAGTTATGCCGCTAAAAAAGGGGTTGGCGTTTGGCTGTGGTACCATTCAGGAGCCGGAGCCCCAAAAGATCCACAAACCGTTCGCAATGTAATGTCAAATCCCATCGAACGTAAAAATGAGTTTGCCAAATTGCAGAGATGGGGCGTCAAGGGGGTCAAGGTGGATTTTTTTGATACTGATAAGCAAGGTGTTGTAAAACTTTATGAGGAGATTTTAACGGATGCTGCTGAGCATCACATCATGGTTAATTTCCATGGTGCCTCACTTCCACGCGGTCTTGAGAGAACCTATCCAAATCTGATGGCTACCGAAGCCATTAAAGGAGCCGAAGGATTTGGACAACAGGATCGCTGCGACAAGGCTGCAGCCTTTAATACCACTGTCCCGTTTACACGAAATGTTGTTGGTTCAATGGATTATACCCCGGTTACTTTTTCCAATAAAATCAGGCAGGGAGTCGAAGCTTACCGAAAAACGACCATGGCCCATCAGCTGGCACTTGCGGTTGTTTTTGAATCCGGAGTTCAAAATTTTGCCGATAAAGCCGAATCGTACCGGTCACTTCCGGAGAAACCTCTGAATTTTATGAAAACCGTACCAACTGTTTGGGATGAAACACGTTTCGTAGCCGGATACCCGGGCGATTATGTGATTTTGGCCCGACGATCTGGCAATAAATGGTATCTGGGTGGGATTAACGGCAAAGCTGAATCCAGGAGTATTACATTTCAACTCCCTTTTATTCAATCGGTTGCGTTGCTGGATTTAATCGGAGATGGCGCTGATATCAACAGTTTCGGATATGAATCAGTTGTTAAAGACAAGAGAAATAATTTTACCGTCCGGATGATGGGAAATGGCGGATTTGCAGCAATCATAAATAATTAATACAATGAGAAATTACTTACAAAATTCGCGTGGGTTGTTTTTGACATCGTTACTGATATGGGTTGTTTCCTTTGATGGTATTTGTCAGCCACATTCCCTAACCACAAGTCAATGGGTATCCCTGGATTCCGGGGGAAAACTTATTTATAAAATCCTTGAAACTGGGGATAAGATCATGGATTTCTCTTACGCAGGGTATATGGGCGGAGGCATAAAGTTTCCGGAAATACCCATAAAACTGACAGTTAATCCGGGGTCTGTCAATGATGCGGCTGCAATTCAGGATGCGGTCGATCAGGTATCGAAGATGCCGCTGGTAAATGGATTCAGGGGTGCCGTGTTGCTGAAAGCCGGGATCTTCAATTGTGATCAGCCAATTAATATCGCTGCGAGTGGCGTTATGCTGTGTGGAAGCGGTCAGGGGGCGGATGGTACAACTATTAATATGACCGGCGAACCTCATTCAGCCATCTCTGTCAGGGGATCTGAATCCACACAGGTAATCGGGAAACCTGCGTTTTTTACAGACACTTATGTCCCATCAGGGGCTACCTCCTTCAATGTATCGGACGGATCCATGTTTAATGCCGGCGACAAGATTAGAATAAGACGTCCTGTCACCGAATCATGGGTTCATTTCATGGGCATGGACACCCTTGTTCGCGACGGTAAAAAGCAGACCTGGATCTCGGGAGAAACCATAACGGATCGCACAATTCTAAAGATGGAAGGGGATAAAATTATTGTCGTTGTTCCCCTGACCGATTCGTTTGATGCCAAATATCTTGGGCCTGGTGGAGCTTCGGTAACCAAAATCAGTACCTCAGGTGAAATCTCGCAGGTTGGCGTTGAAAATCTCCGTATCGTCTCTCCCCCAAAAGTTGTTGCAATTACTGAACGTTTTAATAAAGCGCTGAGTATGAATGGCGCTTCAGACTGCTGGATAAGGAATCTGGATATTGTGAATACTGTAAATAGCGTAAGCATAAGTGCCGATCGCGTTACTGTCGAAAATGTTAATATTCAACACACTGTGGCCACTGAAGGTGCTGCCAAACCTGCTGATTTTACTGCAGGCAGGGGGCAGATCCTTTTTAACCACTGCTCTGTCAGGGGGGATAATCTTTTCTTCTTTGTCACAGGCGCCAGGGTTTCGGGACCAGTTGTACTGTTAAACTGCATATTCAGGGGAAATGGATGGATCCAACCCCATGCAAGGTGGGCAACAGGATTACTCATCGACGGATGCCAGGTACCTGATGGCGGTATTGACTTTATGAACCGCGGAGAAATGGGCTCCGGACATGGCTGGACAATCGGATGGGCTGTCGCCTGGAACTGTAAGGCAAAAAGATTTGTCAATCAGATGCCTCCGGGTTGTGCAAATTGGGTGATTGGATGTGTCGGTGATCGCGAAAAAGGGGCGGTTCCATTCAGTAAATTCCCCCTGCTTCCCGAAGGAATTTATGATGCTCACGGAACAACTGTATTTCCGGTAAGTCTGTATGGGGCACAATTATCCGGGCGGATAGGACCCCAGGCGTTAAAAAATATTGGTTATTTTTCTTCAGACAAATAAAACTGCTTTTTGTTTGCTATATGGTTTGATTTCAATGAAATATAAAGGCGTCTAAACGATTTTATTTCCAATTTGCCTGCCTTTTAATAACTGGCATTTATTCCATTGTTTTCACCGGGAGTAGTCAAAAAGCGATACCAATATTTAATTTCATCTATCTCCAGGGCATTCTGCTCTGAGGGACTCCTGAGTTTATAATAACGCACCGCTTCCTCGAGCTGTTCCAGCGTGAAAGCGTACCCCATTGTTTCCAGAAAAGGATGAACCTGCTCAGGCTTCATCCCGTTCATTTTCCTGCGCAATATCCTGTCGTATCTTAGATTTACTATGAAATCTATGGCTTTTTGTGTTGGCATGACCTTAATTCTTTAATCGAATGTAAAACAGATTAAAATCTCCAATTACATCATGTATTTTTTAATCATTATCCTTCTGAGCTTTCTGGTTTAAAACTAACTATTCTTAATATACGGTTTCATGCTGACATTGTTACCTTTTTGTGAAATATATTCCTTATCATTTTATATTAAATTTACATTAGAGGAGGAAAAATTTTAAATTTCAGCGTTAAGAGTTGAATTTTTACGGCAATTGAAAATAAATATGATTATTTTTCTTTATATTTAGGGGCAACTAATTTTTACTCATATGAAAACAGCACGATTTTTTTTAATGTTCTTTTTTTGTCTGGTATTAATTAATCTGAACGCACAGATTAACCTTAAAAAAATTATTAAGGATCAGACCAACCGAAAGGCCAACAATGAGGCGAATAAAGGGGTTAATAAGGGGTTGAATGAAGCAGAAAAGGGGATTAAGGATATTTTCAAGAAGGACAAAGTTGCTGATAGTTCTTCTGTGAATAAGGCCAGGGATGTTAATTCCGGGACTACAGATCAGAAAGCTCCGCAGACTGTGGCTCAGGCATCAGATGTGCCTTCACTTAAATCCTATTCAAATTATGATTTTGTCCCCGGAGAAAAGGTCCTCCTCTACGAAGATTTCAGTCAGGATGCAGTTGGCGATTTTCCTGCGCTCTGGACAACCGATGTTGCCGGTGATGTCAATACCTTAAATATTGCGCCCGGAAACTGGTTTAATCTGAATAGTACCGAAGGGACCTATTGGTTTATGAAGGATATTGATTTTCCAAAGAATTTTATTCTGGAGATGGATATCATTCCAAAAAAATCAGGAGGCCGGTTTGCCGCCGATGTGGTGTTTTTTGGTGAGAACAGTCACAGTGAAATGGATAAGGGAGGTGATCCGGGTACCTGTGGATTACATATAAAAATTGAAAAGAATGTGTGGGAAACCGCCGGATATAAAAAAGGGGTAAATGAAAAACTTACGGGTTCATCAACAGTAAACCTTGTCAGGGAGGAAAAAGTGAACCATGTAATTGTGTGGGTTCAAAACCGTCGGGTCAGGATTTATCATCAGGGGGGAAAAGTGCTGGATATCCCAACCAATATTTATGAAGGGAGCAAATTCAACCGTTTGTGCTTTAAACTTTACAGGGGCGCCTCATGCGGTTCATATATTTCGGCTGTCAAGATTACCACCGCAGCCCCTGATCTGCGCAACAAGCTGCTCACGGAGGGGAAACTGGTCACTTATGGAATATATTTCGACGTGAATAAAGACGAGGTGAAACCTGAATCCTATGGTACATTAAAGGGAATTGCTGATATCCTAAATGAAGTTCCCGATGTGAAGGTAAAGGTTGTTGGTCATACCGACAGCGACGGAGCCGATGCAGCCAACCTTGATCTGTCGAAAAGGCGTGCTGCAGCTGTTAAAAATGAATTGGCCAGGAATTTTAATGTAAATGCCGACCGACTGGTAACCGATGGTATGGGTGAAAATCAGCCTGTTGCTCCTAACGATACACCGGTCAATAAAGCGCTGAACCGAAGGGTCGAGTTTATCAGGATGTAATTTTTAAAAGGGTAGTTATACCTGGATTGTAAAACTGCCTTTTTTGTTCCTCAGCCATTTCAATAGGACAGGTAATATACAGATACTGGTTATTTGCCGGGCCCTGCTGCCGTATGTCGCTCTCATTTTCATCAACAGTAAGTGAGAATCCCATTTTATCCCACACATTAGGTATGAAGGGTTATATTATTTCTATTTACCGGACAGTAATTACCGCCTATGTCCAGCCGGGGGTATTCATCCGGAATTTCATTCAGTTCACCGGGGGAATGCCGCAGTGAAATCAATACCCATGTCCCGGACGAATTTATCTCAAACCCGGTCAAATTAGTGAATCCCTTAAATAGTAAATTATTTTCACGATGAAAAAAATCATTATAGCGCTTCTTAATATGTTGAGTATCCAATTTTTTACTCAGGCACAGGATTACCCGCTCCTGACTGACCATCCAGGTATTTTCAAACTTATTGACTGGGGCGTTTATACCCATTGGAATTGTGGTTTCACAAAAGCTGAAACAACGGCCAATTATCAGAAAATTATCGGGATAACCGATCTGGTGCGTAAAAATCCGGTTTTTACGAATCAGAAAGGGTTTGACTGTGAGACCTATGTTTTTGCAAAAAACTGCCCGGATAAAAATGGTTACGGAATTCCGGCAGAACTGAGTTTTGGATTTTGTGACTGGTTTATGAGCAAAGGAAAACCAGGTACTTACAGAATTGAACCGCCAAGCTGGAAAGTACAGGTCAATCATTTCGATAGTTTTGTCAATGCCGCAGTTTCGTACTCTTATGGTACCCCTAAACCCTCTGAACCACCCAAAGAGGGATTTAATTATGAAAAATGGAAGAGTGCCGGCGCGAAAACAAGCGGTTGTTTCTGCATTGCGGGACCGAAGGAGGAACTTGGAAACGGGATTGACAGGTATGGCAGTGAATTGATTGTAGTGTACAATCCCGACCGTCCCCCATATTACCTCCCGGTGAAATTCCGGGAATTGGCCGAATCGCTGATTGACTACTGGAGATTTCATCCCGATAAGATTCAATCTGATATGATGACTGCCATGCTGGAAAATGAGTATGCGCAGATCTCTGAAACCGAGCGCAATGGATGGGCTTATAATAACACTTATGACGAACGATGCCCTATACTGCGGATCACACCTAAACCGGGAACACAGCCGGTTGTAAGGTTGAATCCCGAATACTGGAACAAAAATTTACCCCGTTCAGCCATTCAGATACTTACTTTTAGCCGCCTGACAGATACCCATCGTTATACCATGGAAAAGGAAGAACAACTGAAACATAACGCTAACGGATACAATCTTAAAAGGTTTTTGGAAGCGCTTGATATTAATATGTTTACAAGCTTGATTGATAAATAGAAAGATATTTTGTTCTGCAGATTGCTGTCAAATATCTGAATGCTTCATCGAATATAAAGTACCTGGGATTCAGGTAAGAACAGATGGTTATAATAATGGTTGTTACTTTGTTGTACCTGACTTGCTGCAATGGATAATCAATAAAATCCAGGCCGCAATCCATGAAGTGCCACCAATCGGGGTGATCACGCCCAGGGCTTTAATTCCTGAAATTGCCATAATATAAAGTGAACCTGAAAAAAGTACCAGTCCGGTCATAAAAAGATATGCTGACCATTTCAACGCTTTTGACGGGGTGAAATTCATTAAAATTCCTACTGTTGCAAGGGCGAAGGTATGATAAAAGTGATATTGAATACCTGTTTTATAGGTCTCGAGCATTTCGGGGCTGATGATCCCTTTCAGTGCATGTGCCCCAAATGCGCCAAGTATAACTGCTGAAAGACCACTTATTGCTGCGATTGTTAAGATTAATCTCATAATTATTTTCTTAAAGTTGACCTAAAGATAAAGTAATTATCAAAACTTGCTAATATTGTTTTGTTGTGAATTTAACAGGTTGTCAAAACTAATTTGTATCTTTAGAACAGTATCTTCAGGGTTTGAAAACCTGATGAACAGATTTCTTAAAATATTGTATTGCC
>JAHEYS010000079.1 GCA_023251475.1 Prolixibacteraceae bacterium | reverse complement strand
ATTGTTTCGATAATTCAGTATTATTTTCATAAGTGGCCAGTGCACCAAAAGTCAGTCCGGCATTACATACCTGGTTCCAGTTATCCGGGCGCAATAGCCAGTCGGTATAATTTTTATTCAATGAGGGTTCAAGTCCGTTTTTTACAATTGCGTTTCTTATCGTTTTACGCGAAACTTCTGACAAACGGGAATAAAGCCAGTCATAGCCAATAGCGAGGGCCATCGTAAACTCAGCGACATCCAAAAAATGGGTCGGATTCCAGTCCTCAAATGAGGCGGCTGCCACCATTTCCCTTTCAGCCCTGCGGAAATATCTTTCATCATTTGTCATCCTCCATGCATAAGAAAGATAACAGACACGTAATAAGCACTCCCGGGCCGGACCTAATAACCTTTTCCCTGTCAGAATCCGTTGGACTGGTGGTTTACCAAGCAAAGTATCGCACATTGAAAGGATTGTCCTGTGCGTCTCTTCCCAGATTCCATCGGAGGCAATGGCCTGATGGATAAGCGCTTCCTCACCTTTAAAAAGCAGGAGCCGCGGATGTAAAGGCAATTCTGTTTTTAGCTGGCTTAGCTGCCCCACCCCATCCCATCCGGCAGCGCAAAGTAAAAGAATTACCAGGATTAGCTTACTCTTTATCATAGTTAGAAATTGGTCAAATTAGTTTTTTACTGATGCTATTATTCTAATTTCCAAAAAACTGTTCTGCATTCTTGCAGAATATCTTGTCAACCACGTTGCGCGGTAGTTGCAGACCCTTTACGCTCTGCCCTCCCAGATCTTTTATGACAAATACCGAATCGGTTGCCAAATAGGCCCAATGCTCAAACCACCTTGCACGAATACCTTTGCTCACCTGTGAAAAATCAGCATCCTGCTCATTGATTGTCATATCCGAGCCATACAATATACGATCCTGATAGTTGATTAAAAAATTACGAACCCGTTCACGGTCAGTCAGCGACTGGTACTGCAGATGTCCAATCCGGGCGGCCAGATCGGCCTTCATATTCGGAAAAAGGTCAAACCGTTTGGCCAGCTCATCCACATTCCATTCCAGACTGGCCAGGTGGGCGCCTGTAAAATTGAGGTTCGGATGTTTTTTGAGCAGGTTATCGCGTGCATTGATCTGATCTTCATACGAAGGTTGCTCAGGGTGCAGGTACATATAATATTGGGGATGTTTTGTGTAGTACCTGTGGTCATTACCCACGGTCATCCTCTCTTCTGGAAGCCAGCAATTCCTGGGTTCTCCCAAATGCACCAGCAAGGGGATCTTATTTGCTTCAAGATAGTTAAAAACCGGCTCAAAAGCCAGGTCATCCACCATTACATTTCGGCCGGAAGTATCTTTTAGCACCATTCCGATGTTTTTCCAGATTTTAATTCCTGAAGCGCCTGCCTTCATGCATTGATCAATACGGGCGATTGTCTTTTCAGCAAAACCGGCATTGTTGAAGCTGTCCACCGAAAATGTGCCAAAAAAAGCAAATTTCTTCGGATACTCTTTTTTAATGGAAGCGGTGATTTTCAACTGTTCATCAATCGGCATTTCCGTATCCACATTGGGCGAAATTAATCTGATATTCAATGAATCAGCAAATTTCAGATAGCGGATATCGGCAGTATTATAATGAAAATGGATGTCGATTTTAGGCAAATTATTAAAATCTGCCACGGTATAATACAATGGTTTATTATTGCATGAACAGATGAAAAACTGTAAAAGAGCAAAGATTAACAGTCTGAAAACACCTTTTTTATTGTTGGTTAACATATAAATATTTGTTGGAGTGATTATTTATGAATGCCAAAAAAAATAATTGCCGCAGAGGCTCCGTCAAATAGTACATCAATTTTTGCATGTTTATCAGGACCTTGTTTTACAGTAACCCCCTTGTTATGCCAGATGTTATCTGCAACAGCATTTTTGGTAATGTACGAAAAATTACCCTTTCCATTGGCAAAAATTACCACCACCCCATTTCCTGTTTTAGGGTTGATTTTTTCAAAGATTTCAGGGGTATCACCCGATTTTCCGGTATGTACCGGACTGGCAGCTGCCACATCTTCGCGCACTTGTTTGTATTTTCCCAGAATCCGGTGAAATAAGGCAACGCCTTCGGGTGAAGTTTTGAGGATTTCGCCCCAAATGGAATTCTGGCCCAGCACCAGGGAGGCCAGGTTGATGATTTGTGAATTTTCCGGGTCATCGGGCTGGTAATTGGCTAAAAACAGGTTTGACGGGATCCATTTATCATAATCAAGTACTGAACGGATGAACCAGGTACGGGCCGGACCTGGCTGAATAAAAATGTTATGGCACTTGTTTGGCAGGAGACTTTGTCCCAGATCAAAATTTCGGAAGTAAGGTCCGTTATTCAGGATAAAGAATCTGCCCGATGCCAAAAATTGAAGTCCTACCCCGATTCTACCTGATTCAGTGACATCAAAATCAAAAATAACATCAGGACAAGCATCGGAAACTCTTTCGATGATTTTGCCCAGAAAAACAGGCAATAAAAAACCATAATTCTCTCCTCTTTCCTCTGCACGGTTTTGGGTGGTACCATGAAAATGTTCGGGATCATTACACCCAGACTGACCAATTCCGTCGAGATAAAAGTAGCTTATTCCCAATTCTTTGTTTAAGCGGATCAGTACATCAGCATAAGTTTTCCAGTAAGAGCTGACCAGGCACATATCTGTACTTTCTTCGGTTTCCCATTCGGGTGAAGGTGTTACCGGTTTCCCGTTCCAGGTTTTCAGACAATTCTTATTTCCGCTCAATGCCTGACTTGATACCGCTGCTTTGGCGGGATTCATCCAAACACCCAGTTTCATCCCATAACCCTTGAGCTTTTCGCTGATTTGTCTGAACCCATCCGGAAAATTCTTCAGGTTAACTCCCCAATCGCCGGTTTTATCAAACCATCCTGCATCCAAAATATAAACATCTACGCCCATTTCGTGAGCGCGTTCAATTTCACGGAGAGTATAACCAAGGTTCATGGTGGTCAGGTATTGGCCACCCGCCCATTTTACCCGTTCCTGCCGCCCCCACGTATTGTAAAAAATATAGGGATTGCGGCTTTCCAGGTTTTCAGACTGATATTTTAGCATGAAGGTGCGAAACTGGTCAGCCATTCTTTCTTCATCACCAGCCACACCTGCAACTTCAAACCAGATGGTTGAATAATCATCAGCGGATTGTCCTGTGAAATAATTGCCTTTGACCGCCCTTAATTCGACCCTTTTATCGGGTCTAAGCTGATATTCCACAAAATTATTTGGATACATTGAATCATGTTCATAAGCGAACAAAAAAGTATTGTCACTGCTACTTCCCAGCAAAACCGGACCTGCAAATGACGATGAACCGGTAAAATCAGCATCGTATATTTTTACTTCACCCAAATTGCATGAGTGGATCATTTCATTGAAAACTGAGAGGCGGATCTCTTTTGATTCAGACGCATCCTTTAAATAATATGACAAATAAGTTAGCTCATCTGTTCCGTTTGACCTGGTCAGTTTCTGGCCATGAGAGGCTTTCAAACTATAACGAAAACGGAGAACCGGATTTTCGTTGGATACCCTAAATGTAACACCCAGCTTTAGGTTGTCATCCCCGTTAAATATTCCTTCAAACTGATATTCGGTAACCCCATTATGCAAAATTCCGGGATCATTTTCCGATGATAAGTGCCTCAATACCACCCTAATTTTTTTCCCGTCTATTTCAAATGCAGGAAGTTGAATTTCGACTCTCTTTCCCCCCGGAATAGTAGTATAACTCCACGATCCAATTTCCGAAGCGGCCCAGGAGATCGTGTAATGAGGAGTTACTATCTTTTTTGTATTGCCGGTTTGGCATCCGGACAACAACAATAACTGAAATCCTGTAACTAATCCGATTAATAAAAAGTTCCTGATTTTCTTTATTATCCTAATCATTACGTCAATGATGAATAGTCAGTGAAAGATCCGTCATCGCAATATTTGTCTTTGGAGAAAACTCATTTATTCTGACCTGGGGCAAAGTATTTTTTCACAAATGGCCAAACCCCGGCTTTGTAATATCGATGCCCTTCCGGTCCCACATACAACTCGCAGCATGTTGGCACTCCGGCTGCAGCATAAATCTGTTTGAGATGTTCAAAAGCTTTTCGGGATTCTTCAACAGGAAAAATATTGTCCAGCTTTCCCTGGACGGCACAAAATGGTCGCGGAGCAATTAATCCGGCCACATCGGCCATTTCTCCCAACTGCATGATTCCCGGAACATAATTACATTCACAATGGTGCAACGAACCAATACTCCCTGTAAAGGTGCAGAAATAGGAGGATGGTATCGCTACTGAAATACGGGTATCACAAGCAGCAGCGAATAAAGTCACCGTACCTCCGCCGGAATTACCGGTCACCACAATTTTCTTCGGATCGATGGGCAAAGTTTTCAGTGCCCAATCAATAAGTTTCGACACATCCCATATACGGTCTCCGATGGGTGTCCGACCAACAAGGATGTCGTGCAGCAACAAAATACGGCATGATGAGATGGCATCACTCTTCAGGTCTTCCGAAGTACGGGTCTCACCAAATCCCCTGGTTGTTGGGGCAATGGCAAAATAGCCCTCCTTTACTGCCTGAACTGCCACATTACGTTCGCCAACCTCTCCACTTTCACGTTCTTTCCCGTCACTGTAAATTCCGGCGTACAATTCAGTATTTTTTGAATGTCCATGCGGCGTAATTGCCAGTCCACAGGGTTGTTTCACATTTTTGGGACGCAGTAAAATAAACGGAAGGCGTACGGTTGGCTCTGTCCATATCACCCAATGTTCACGAATGGCAAATCCGGCATCTTCTGAAGACAACAATTGTGTTTTAGGCTGATAGTTTGCCAATTGAGCTTCCAGAATCCCGAGTCCAAGCACTCTTTTCAACTCCGGTCGGAATGCCTTTTGCCACTTTTCAAAATCGCCAAACGAAGATCCTTTGAAACTATATTTCATTTCAGCTCCTGCATATAAAGCTGAAAAATGAAAAGGAGCATTGTACTTTTCCACAAGGTCTATTGCATCTGGCTTTGAAACCGTTTGAGGAACAGTGCATTGCTGAATAATTCCGCAACCGATTATCACCAGACCGTATTTAATAAGTAAATTGACCTTCACAAAGGTTTGAGTTATTTGTTGTTTGGTTTGATGATTCATAAAATTTCAGGTGTTATCCTTAAATTATTTTTTACTGATGTTGAGGATTGAAGCTGCGATATAGCGGGTGCCAATGTTGGAATTAAAGTAGTAAACTACCAAAACCCGGTTATCGTTCAGTAAAGCAGACCAGGAGTAACCCAGGTCACCATTGCCACCATCATCACGGATTATGAATTCCGGTGCCGATTCAAAATCTGTACATTCAGGATTTAAAACCCTTGCACGGATACCATACGGCCTGAGGCGGTAACCATAGGTCAGTAATACCCTGTTATCATTCAGTTTCAGCGCGTGCAACGGGTACCCGTAAAAACCCATACTTTTCCAGGTAAATGACTTTCCTCCATCGGTTGATCGGGCAATACACGAAAGTTGACCGGGCATATTCTCCGTTCGAAGAAATGCGACCAGATCACCTTTTGGGGTTTCACAAATGGAGGTTTCATTAAATGAAATTTTCTCATCGGAGGCAACCTGACAGGAATAGTTCCAGGTAATCCCTTTATCCTTTGAGATCAGCAAATGGGTTGATGTTTTGGCAGGAGCTTCCGCACTATTCGCTGCAACAATCCAATAGATATATCCATTTTCACCTTCGCATAAGGCGCCCCGGTTATAGGCAGGCAACGGTTTTCCCCAAACATTCACCTGAATATCCGTAGGTACATGCGGCGGATAAACTGGTCCCTGCCATTTTTTCCCACCGTCAGAAGAACGCACCAGGTACCCTCCCAGAAAAACAAATGCAGGGCGATTGCCGGAATTATCTTTAACCAATGTTAATTTCCGGTGGAGAATCGTATCGGCATCTGAGCGGACAATTCCCCACAGATAACTGGTACAGAGCAGTGTTCCATCTTTTAATTGCAACAATCCCGGATCCTGCGAACCGCCAAACGGATGGGCAAAAATCAGTTCCGGCTCTTTGGTCCAATTCTCCCCATCGCGGGAACGAACCATCACCAGGTAACTATTCGGGTCGGTATGTGAAATTCCCTGCTGTCCAAATAACCTTCTTTCAGGAGCCCGGCGGAATGCAACCAGTATCTCGCCATCCGGTCTTTTAATTACCGACGGAAATGCTGAATAGAATAAGGTATCCTTATAAATGATGAGGTCTTTTACTTTGGTGATGTCCAGTACAGGATTATTTTGTGCCTGAATTTCAAAGATTTGAACCAGCATAAAAGCTGCAAGAAAAACCAGGGTCCATTTTTTCATATTGAATTAGTTTGATTAGTTACATTGATAAGGTCCGTGAATGGATTTTATTCTGAAATTCTCTTCCGAATCGTCTAAAATATAAATCATATAACTTTCACCACCCGGATTAACGCGAACGACAATATGGCCTTGCTGACTTTTCAAACTTTCCATCCGGCCACTGACAACGCGGGTTTCTTCCATGGTATTGGTGGCAAAAACGTCGCGTGGACCGGGATAGGTCCAGGAGGAGAGCATCCTGGCAAGGATATTTGCCGACGGCTGGCTTGGTGACCATACCTGAACGATGTGCACCCCTGGCCGCAAAGCTTGAAGAAACGGAATACCCATTGCATCGTAATAGGCGTGATGATTGGCCTCACAAACTTCAACAGGTCCTGTGACCAATCCCACCTGGGTTTCAATGTCCTGCCAGGTTCCAGGTGCGCCCGTGGTGAGGTCGCCTCCGTTGAAATAGTCGAACTTCCCATACGATACACGGAAGGCGATACTGCACATATTTTCACCCGGATATTCGTAAGGCTGCAGATCTTTAATAGCCGGGAAGTAATTCCTCTCATTATTTCCGACACCAGTCCAGACATGCCCGTTGGCTGCAAGATTACGGATTTCAAAATTCGGGTATTTATTCGGATGATGGAGCAGCTGAAACTGACCATTCCCACCAACGCGGAACTGCTCTGCCTGAACACCCTTATGCTCAATACTCCACTTTACAAAGCGGATATAATTCTGAATATATTTTTCATTTAAGGGTCCGGGCCAATTATAATCAGGATAGTTGCGGTCAACCAACTTTCCGAACGGAATATTTTCGCCTACTTCAGTAATTCCGGTCAGGATGTAGGTTCCATCTTTTGAACTTTTCAATCCCGGATAAAGTTCCCCAATATGGTCATCGTGAAAATGGGTCAGCAACACATAGTCCAGTTTCTTTTGAGTCAGATCATGCATAAAATGCAAAATATACCTCGAAATCCAGTCGCCGGGAGTGCGGCTTCCGTTGGGTTTCGGATCGGTTACACGTGGTTTTGGACGCGCGGTAGCCCCGGCATCTACCAGCATGGTGGTCCCGTCGGGCATCATAAAAAATGAAGATTCTCCTTTACCTGTATTGATATGATGAATATCGAGATAACCTTCGCTCCATAAAGGGAGGGTATCTCCAACTATCAACTGGGCCCGGCCGGATAAGGCGACGATCAGTAAAGTAACTAAATTGCAAATTTTAAGCATATGGTTGATTTAATTATTTGATGCACCAAATATTTATACATCCAATTCTTAACAAATCACTAACGTGGAAACCACCCCTTCAGAAACTGTTTCTGAGTACCATAATAAACTGCTTCGCCCAAAAATTCCATACCCCGTTGATTTCCCCATGAATAATTGATAATCAATTTCCCTTTGAATTCGCAGAAATCGATGTCCGAATTATTACAATCCTCTGAAGCGGCAATTTTCCGGATCAGATTGTCAGACAAATTGTTGTTTGCTATCTGCTTATCTATTGCAGAGACTTTTAAAACCGGATTTAACGGGCTGGATACCCAATGAATCAGATCTTTTGACCGCACAACCCTCATTTCGAATCCTTCGTGCACTTCAAGGTAAAAATCGTAATAATATCCATCGAGATAGCGTAAACAATGTGGAGCGGTATATCGGTCCATCGCATAATTATGATCGGAGGTCAATATCTCCCAATTTTTAAGATCAGTGGAGGTCGCAAATCGTGCCGTAAAACGTACTCCGCACTCCTTTGCAGGCTTTCCCACCTCAAACATCAGCACAAACCTTTTTTCAACCTTGATCAAGGAGGTGTTGAACATACCAAAACCAGGAAGTTCAAAGGCCATCCATTTGTCCCAGTTTTCAAGGTCATGTGATGAAAATATAAAAATCCGCTCTCCATCCACCCTGTCAACTGCAGTTACATAAACTGTATTATCGGAAACATAGGCACTTCCAAAGTGGAAACCTTTGGCGAAAGGAGTGGTTGTCTTTCCTGTTTCGTGGTTTACGAACCGGAAATAGGAGTCGCCGGTCTGATTATTCCAATAGTTTTTCCGTACATACTCGAACCTGTAAACCTTGTCTTTAAATACAACAGGGGTTGTTTCCACCATATCGCAGTCAATCGTCCCGATCTTTTCGATTAACGGACGTCCGTCACCATCGGTTAAGGGCTTTTTACCTGAAACGGTAAAAAAAGTGAACAACCCCAACAGGAAGACCAACCCGATCTTTGCTTGCGTTCTCATTTTTTTAATCCTTACGTTTTATACTTAATTTCTTTTCCCAAAGGTATGTTTATTCAACACATTTTTGATTCCGGGGCTCCCTTCAACTTCGCCATTATCGTTTAAACGGGTAATATTTGCTGTTTCGTAAAAAACGTAGCCATTCAATCCGGGATTTTTGTTTACCATATCGATTTCAGCTTCTGTGCTGGCAAAAGGGCCGTCAAAGGTCATTCCATGAAAATCGCCCTGAAGATAAAGTGGTTTATGGACTGCCCCTGTCGCCCGGCTAAAAATAGCTATCGCCTTTGTCATATTCCAGGGATGAAGCTCATAGATTCCCCGGATTTCAAACTCATCTGCGATCTCTTTCACCCAGGTTACCCACTGCCATTCGAAATTAAAGGGATAGGAGCTTATTTTTCCGGGACGCTCATCAGGGATCAGAAGATTTGTTTCAAGATGTACGGCAAGCGATTTTCCCCTGCTTTTGATTAATTTTCTGGCTTCACGCAGGAATTGAGTATAGGCATCTCCATTAATCCGGCTGATGGTCGGAAAATCAGTTTTACCGCGTGCCAACTTCAGTACCGGTTCGTTAAATCCATAATCCCAGGTTTCAGGTGAAAGTGTATGGCTCGAAGCCCTGATATTGATCCCATCCACACCACGGTCAAGGCAAAAACGGATAAAATCCAGCCAGTGCTCCCTTACCTCAGGATAAACAGGATTCAAATGGCCAGGGATAAATTCAGGTTTTCCGCAGGCAGCCGCCACACAGCCCTCTTTATCCAAAGTAATCATGTCGCTCAAATTATACTCACCAAAACTGAAAAAATCACGATAATGCTCTTTCATTCTTTCCGGGTCGCTGATTTCGGACTGAATTTCCGGTAATTGCAAATAGCCGACCACTTTTTTCAGGAGTTTGGAGTGGTAGAAGCCATCATGTTGTTCCAGCTTAACAGGTCCGGTGCTCAGGGTATGGGGAACGATTTTCCCATCCATTCCAGCCAGTTCTAATATATTCCCTTTTTCATTGGTGAAATCCCCCATTGCATCAGCCAATGTACAACGAATTAGTAAATACTTGTGCCCATCCGGGATTTTTAAACCTTCCAGATGAAAAATCCGGCATTGTCTCCAGTAAGGGAACCGGTACCGCTTTTCAACCGTCTCCCGAAACGAGACCGGGCCATCGTATGGGATAAACTGATTATTCGTTTTACTGGTCAGAATTGATAAATGCTCCGCTTTTAAGCGTGTTGGCCGGTCATCTCCCTTCACAAGTCGAATGGCCAAGACCGGTCCGGAACTTTCATAAGTGCCGGGTCTGCGTTTGAGGCTTAGCGTTGGATTGGCAGCGACAAAAGGTCGCACAGTCGGAAAAATTCCCCGTAAATCTTTAATTGCACGGGCCCCCTCAGGACAAGGCATTGTATTAGGCAAAATAGTTCCAAAGCATCCCCCTTCGAAAGGTTTGATCACCGCATAAAACTCAATCCCGTACTTTTTAGCCGACATAGCTGCTTCGGCCAGTAAATCAAATCCGTGAGGGTAATCGTCATACAAGGTCCACATCGTATCGACAATCCATTGATGACGCGTAACACCTATGGAAGCGAGAAATTTATGCAACTCATCCAATTGTCTCCGGTTCAAAAAGCAACGGTTGTCTTTGTAATAATCATCCGTACGTGTTGCAGGGGATCCATACCGGTTACCCTGGTTGTAGATCTCAATATTATCGCTGAAATCGGTTGTTGCAAAAAGGGATTTTGCCTTTAAACCTGTATTTTCTCCAATTGTTTTAACTGTTTCCGCTGGCAGGCCGGGTAAACTTCCAAGAGCGGCAACTCCCATTCCTGACAAGGTGGTAGTTACAAATGAGCGACGTGTGAATTTTCTGTTCATTGCAGATCCTGATTTTTGCAATACTATTTTAGAATTTTATTTATCCGGATTCAGATCTGAATTTTCTTATTTAACCGGAATAATCAGTTCAGTTTCGGTTTTACCCGGAAAGGAGACAAGGATATTCTCTTTTGTAAGCTTAATCAGCCGCCAGCTTTCCGGATTTTGACCGAATGCCCCGGTTTGAACCTGGACTATTTTATTGTATTCGTTGGTGGAGAAACCTTGAATGGCATTTTTATGGTTGTGTCCGGCAAGTATCATCCTGGCTGACGGATGGTTTGCCAAAACAGTATAAATCTCGTTAGTTGAACCTGACATGGCAGCAGTTGAAGTCAATGGCAGGTGCATCAGCACAATTTCGACATCGTCAGGCGATTGCTCCAACTGATCTCTCATCCAGTTTAACTGGGCTTTATCGATATACGGAAGCATTCCATGCTCTCCCTGGAGTACTGTATTGTAACCGTTATCCAGGAATATCAAACGGTAAGTTCTCCCTCTCACCTCAAAAACACGGCTGTAACAGGTTCCATTCCTGAAACAGGGAATACTGCGCATCCATGATGCCCGCGCCTGTCCTGCAACATTTTGGGTTGCAGTCCGTAGCGAATCCTTCCACCCATAAGCTGAGATATCGTGGTTTCCCAAAGTCAAAAGTACCGGTACCTTGCAGGCCCTGATCAGGTGCGAAAAATGTTCAACCTGAAGATTGAGTATTCCTCCATTGCGCGCTTCACCCTCATAAAAATCGACTAAATCACCAGTGGCAATCACCAGGTTACTGTTTGTTTTACGGGGCATTGTCTTTAAAAATTGTTTTAGCGGGACTGACCCCTGTCCAAAATGCTTCCTGCTCTGAGCCAAATCCTTCTGGTAGGCATCAAGGTTAAAAATCACATGCAGGTCGGTAATATGTAAAAATGACAAAGTATCCGGCTGAGCGATAGCATTTAATGCCAACACACAATAAAGCAGGATAAACAGACAAATATTAATCAGCTTCTTCATGATCTGGCAGGGTGATTTTTAATTAAGAATTATTTGGTTACTTTATTTATATCCATTCAGCATCACTGGCATCAGTGTTGTAAAAACCCAGGCAAAATGGTGTTTCTCATAACATAAAGGACGATAAGGATTAACATATTTAGCATAATTAACATCCCCATATATGCCTGACATTGCTTCAAGTAAATCAGCCGGCCAGAAGGAATAATTCGTTTTTAAATCCAGGTCCGAAAACTTACTCTCATGAGTACCCTGAACCGGATTTTTGAACCACTTCCACTCATCCGGATGTTGATTGTAATAGAGCAGGTAGTCCAGGGCCGATTTAATGGAACGACCCTCTTTCTGCAAGGTAAAAAGGTTTTCACCCGTGGCATTATAAGCCACCCATGCCATTGCGGTCATGGGTGCGAGTGAAAAATAGGTGTACCAGATCCCATTGGCGCCCCTTTTAGTCTCCGCCGGCATGTGTCCGTCATCCGTAATTTTATCGAAAAGATCGGATTTTAAAAGCCGTACATCTTCGCTTAGGTCCAGTGAATCATTTAAATAATAGGCCGAAAGCGATGAACCGAACCGTCCCCAATCTGCCCAGTTGTTTTTCCGGTTCCGTATCTCATTTGCAGCTTTGCGGTAAACACCTGTCAACCAATTAATAAAAAATTGGTTGTCCTCTTTTTTCCACCCTTTGTAATTGTACATCAGTTCTGCAGCCATCACCATCGCCGATCCGGTAAAGCTCATCACCAGTGGTCCATCGCTGTCAGAATATAATTTATTGATATGGCTCCATGCATTGATAAAATACAATGCGCGTGTGGCATATCTTTTTTTACCGCTTAGCTGCCAGGCAAGGGCGCAGGCATAGGCATTAAAGGCATCTGCCTCAAGGCTTGTTGAGTTTTTAACATGTTCAGCAGGCTTTTTATAGTATCCGGGAATACTGAAATCAGCCAAAGCATGATGCTTCTGAAGCAGTGCCGAGTCTGCCAACTTTATGAGTTGCTGATATGCAGGATAATATAGATCATTTTTCTGACTGATCTGATGCCTGACAAATTGGATCTGAGCTTTGGAATGCATCCCTCCCGGATGTTCATAAGCAAAAAGGGTGTTGCTGATCATGATAATACAAAGGATCAGCAAAGAACCCTTACAACTAAGTCGTTGATTTGAAGTATATATACCTGTTTTCATGATCGTCTGATGAAATAATCAGTTAATTTTAATTATTAAATTATTCTTCTAATTTTTGCCTGGAATTGCGAAAAGGCAGAAGTACAGACAAAAACCGACAGACTATAAAGCTCCCCACTTTTTGTTGGGATTCGGCCCCATTTCAAAAATAAGTTTCCCTCCTTTGATAATTTCTTCATGTAAAATCCACGACTGATTGAAAGGTTTCCCGTTCAGGGTAGCCGACTGGATAAAATAATTCTCTTTACTGAGTTTATTTGCTTTGATGATGAAGGATTTCCCTGCACCGGTTTTGGGGTCAGAATGAATGGTAATTTCATCAAAGATCGGTGAAGTTATCTGGTAAACCGGGTTGCCGGGGCAAACCTGAAACAATCCCATTGCACTCATCGCGTACCAGGCTGACATGCAACCATAATCATCGTCCATCTCTTCCAGGTATCCATCGGGTGTCGTTTTATAAACCCGGTCAAAAATTGGTTTCGGAAAGAAATTATGCGTCCCGTATCTCTGAACGATTGGTTCTGTAAGGATTTTATGTACCCACTTTTGCGATAACCATGGGGCACCGGCCAGATTAAACAGGAACGGGGCATGGAGGTCGATCTGGTTCCCGGCAGTGTAAAGATCGTGGTCAAAGAAATATTCCAGTTCTTTTACAAAGGGCTCTTTCCCTCCGAATTTTTCGATCAGCGATGGGACATCATGCAAAATGTTCCACCGGTATTGCCATTTCGAACCTTCGTAGGTGTATTTTTCGCGGTTCATTGCCGGGTCTTCCGGAAAATCGAGCCAGCTCCCATCGGCAGCGCGTGCCCGGAAATATTTGATTGACGGATCCCAGGTATTGCGCCAGTATTCCGAGCGTTTCATCAGATAGTCGTAATCCTTCTGATTACCAATTGATTTGGCAACCTGAGCCACACACCAGTTATCCCAGCAATATTCGCCTGTCTGGTCAGGGCGTGCGGGAATGAATCCGATAGAATCGTACTTTTCGGGCATTTGTATCAGGGTCTCCTTTTTCAGGAACGGATAAACAGCCTTCATATCCAGGTCAAACAAACCCTTGGACCAGGCATCAATGACAACCATCACCATATGTTCGTGACGACAATTACTAAATGGCTCATATCCATTCTTTCCACTATAATTGAAACCGGAACCGTGAGGTTTATGGTCTGAATCGGGGAACGGGGCGCAATTGTCGGCCTGTTGGTAAATATCGCGTAATGATTTGACGATATCACGATAGGCGTCAGGAGCAAAAAGACTGTAAAGGGGATATTTTGTGCGGAAAGAATCCCAGAATGCATAGTCATAGTAATGTTTATAACCTTCGGCTTTGTGGACCTGGTGATCCAAACCCGGATAGGAACCATCAAGATCACTGATTACCGTAGGGAGAAAGCAGGTATGAAAAAGTGCGGTGTAGAAAATCGTTTTGTATTCGTCGTTTCCCTTCACCTCAAGTTTTGCCAGTTGATTGTTCCACAGTTGTGAAGCCTGATCTTTAACTTTATCGAAATTCCAGCCGGCACATTCGGCTTTCAGGTTACTTTTGGCCCCCTCAGGGCTGATTAGTGAAAGACCTATTTTCACAACCAGTGGCTTCCCTTTGAGATCACCAAAATCACAAATCAGACCACCATTGTTAATTTTGTCCACTGTGGTTCCCTCCAGCATCTCCTTCCCATTCCATGTTTTTCCGCTCTTGATTGGTTCACTGAATTCGACGAAAAAACGGACACCGGAGAAGGTTTCCAAAAATCCTTCCAAATGCTGATTGTCAATCTGTTTAACTGACAATGATGCCGACCGGGCCAAATTTCCTTCATTCAGGAATAGACGGGCTGGTTTTCCATTAGCGAAAGTATATCTATGAATCCCGGTGTGAGCTGTCGCTGAAAGTTCCGCAAGGATATTATCCTCCTTAAGTCTTACAGCATAGTATCCGGCACTTGCTTTCTCTGATTTTTTATCGATGACCCCCAGTGGGTTTCGCAAAAATGTATCAGTCGGTTCATGCGAGAAGGGCATAATTGATAAACGTCCGGCGCGATCGCCAACACGACCTCCCCCGGAGCTTCCTTTGTGAAAATGACTAAATCCACGTACAATCGTATCGGAATAGTTATAGCCGGAATGGGCAAAGTCACCATCGCCGGTTAAACTGCTGGGATAAGTATCGGCTCCCAGCTTCACCATTCCGAACGGAACTGTGGCCGAAGGGTCCCATTGCCCGTGATCACCCTCGGTACAGATAAACGGATCGACATAATCAACCGGGCGTTTTATGCTATTTTTACAGGCGACACTTACGATGCTTATTATAAAGCACATCTTCAAAACACTTAACATTTTATACATTCCGTTTATTTTTAGGTTTTCTATTTTACCCGGTTAAATTCGTGCAGCAGATTGCCCATTTGCTGCCGGCATTTCATCAGCACCTCCGGATCCTTTGTATAATTCTGCTCATTGACAAATACTTCCGCGCCAAAATTTAATAGCGGTTTTGCTTTCTTTGCCAGATTGAGCTGATCATTACGCGCATTCTTCACACAGTTTTCAAGCATGATCAGATAGTCGTAATCGTCGAGACCTTCGCGCAAAATCTCCAGACGAAGAGAGGGAACAGGACCTGTCATATATTTCGTTTTATCGTTATTCGGGTCGTGATTGGGTGGGTAGAAAAACATCCCATCGCCGTTGCCATATTCGGCAGCTGAGCCAGCGGGTGTGCCATGCCCATCCATATAAGTCATCGGGTCTTCCCAAATATTCTGCAGCACACCGGGAGGCGAACAACCTTCGGCATTCCATGCATTTGAATTCCAAACTAAAATTCCGCTCAGATGGTACCGGTACGACATCCATGACCACATCCGCAGATTGATGGCATCGGCATCAATAAACAGGTTTAAGTGTGGTTCTTTGGGCCAGGTCATCAGGTACGACCACATTTGCCGCCCCTTTGCGATCCAATCTTTGGATTTCACCGGATCGAATTTGGCCAGTACCGGACAGCCAATATCTGTTACATCCATAATTTCGGGACCAGGATTATTCTCCGTGATAAAACGGGTTAGTTTAGGAGCTGCCTCATTTATTGTTTTCATACCCTGGCGTACAAAATTGTAATCCTTCTGTTTTGGTTCATCCACCCAGTATAAATATTCCTTCCCCAGCCATCCGTTGGCTTCGAGGTGATCCTGAAACTGCTTCAGATACAAAGTTATTAGTTTTTTATATTCATCAGTACCGTTAATAAACCCGCTAAACCAGCCCGCTTCCCGACCAATGAACGGCCCCTGCCTCAATTGAGCAATCTTTACCCTAAAACCGCTAAACCCAAACTCATCCAGGTATTTATGGGCTGCGAAATCAAAATCAGAAAAGTCAAGCTGTACATCAAGTGCATTGATGTCCTGTTCAAAATCCCCGTGGGGTAGCAGATTCTCTCCGGTTTTCAGATCTGAGAACCGGAGATTATCAAACCATACGGTACCTTTCTCCTGACCGTTTTCATCCGGAAAAACAGGATACAATTGCACACTGACATATTCTGCCTCCTTTGGTATTGGACGGGACAATACCAGGTCATCCAAAACAAGCGGATTGACCGGATCGAGAAATAAGCTATCCATATGCCAGCGTGTACTTCCCTGGTAAATCATTCCCTGAAGGTGCCAGGTAATTGGTTTCCTGTCGGCGGTGTAACTTTTTACCGTTACAACATATTGTTGCTTATTTTTAAGCGCTTTAGCCTCCCATTTCAGGAGGTAAGGATTCCCGGGTTTTATTTTGATCAGATCGGCACACGTTCCGGCGACATTCCCATTCATCCGGCTATCTGTCACCTGATAGGAATACTTTCCGGCAAATACGGTATCGGGATCATAGGTCCCGCCGTTCCACCAAATCCCGGTAACCTTTTCTCTGATCGGGTATAAATCGAAAAACTGTTGCGGCGAAATCCGGTAATCCCTGAAACAGCGATAATACTTGTCAATCACCTCTTTCAGTTCATCCTTGCCCTCCAGGTTGTGATATTGCTTAACCAGTCCGGAATAGAGGCCGAAAGCAGAACGCATATTCGGAACATCGGGCAGGGAGAAATCCCAAACCAGTAATTCAACAGGAACCGACGCCTCCCAGGATGCCGATTTTAAATTGATTATTGCGGAGTAAGCCCCCGGAGCCGCATTTTTAGGAACCTTTACCGTAAACAATACCGGGGCATTAATTCCGGCGCCTGCACTGATCGCTTTTTCGTACAATGGCAGGGGGTCGGGATACCAGCCTGCAACGTGAAGTTTACCGGATGGTTTTGTCACATGAACATACTCCACATTCCGAATTATTACATTACCTGCCAGAATCTTAGTCCCGTCTTTTTTATTAAAATCGGTGACTGTTATATTGATATTTCCGATATCTGTCTGAGGTGACAGAATCAGCTGAAAGCCCTCTGACTCATTACGTGCCGACTGAATGACAATCTTTCCCCGTCTCTCCGGTACGGGGGTATCCCGCATTATTTTACAGGTACTCTGCACCCACCAAATATGACATGCAGGGTCTTTTTCCAATAAAAATCCGTATACCCCTGCATTTGCTGAAACAGCAAAGGCCAACAGGAGTTTCATCATAACAAACCTTAAAATAAACGCATTGTTTTTTTCCATTGATTCGGGGTTTATGGGATGAACTATTTTCCATAAAGAAGAGATAAGGCAATTATTGAATTTTTAAAGAAAAATGAGCGGAATGTAAAACCACTCAAAGGCTGCTTCTTAAATATCTGTGTCCGGGCTCTTCCGAATATGAAGGCTATTTTATCGCCTTAAAATTCAAAGGCAATTTACCCGTTGATGTTTCTGCTAATCCATTGATAATTCCTTTCTCCTCCCATATGGTAACTTTCACGTTTTCTGATACATATACGTTCGCCGTTAATTTTTCATCTTTTAGTGAAAGTGTTTGATTACTGAGGTCGGCGTCGCCTTTGATGTCCATTTTGTAGATTCCGTCCTTTACCTTAACATCCAGCCTGAAATTTTGATATCCATTGGGAGCATCCGGTACTGAAACCTCCCATTTCCCCTGGATTTTGTCTTTAATACTTCCTGCATTTGCTACAAATGAAACAGCACCTAATAAAATTAATACCATGCAAAGAAATTTGATTGGGTTCATCTAATTAAAATTTAATGATTTAAATAATTGATTGTTAATAAAAGTGATCTTTATGCTAATGATCTTCCTTATACTTAGTTTATCTGTTCACAAACTGATTAAATCTGTTCATCTCATGGCCCTGTGTCCCAATCCGGATATTCAGGGTTACTCTTCTTGCATATTTAAAATACTGAATTTCAAAATTATGCAGACCTTTTTCCAATGCCGCAAAATTCTCCCTGCTGATTTCATAATGAATGCCATCGTTATTGATAATTTCTTTTCCGTCGATTAACATTTTGCTTCCATCAAATGACTCAACTAAAAAACGGTAGACATCGGTTTCAGGAATCGTAAAGCTTCCGGTAAAACGGACTGCAAAATGTTCCTTTGCCCGGGGTTGTATGTCCTGAAGGCTCACAGAGTCAAGATGGAAAGTTTGCAAAGGTTTTAACCTATCGAAATCGGGCAATGCATTCCAGTTACCTTCCGCATAAATCGCCTTTAACCCTTTCTCTGCTTTTTTAACTGCGGGTAATACAGGTAGTTTTACAAACATTCTTTCAGCCACCCGGCTTTTCTGATCCTTTGTCTGAATAAATGCCGAAACTGTTGATGTTTCTCCAAGCTCAAGTTTAATGCTACTCTTTTCACTCGTACCGATTTTCCCGTCTGACAGCTGATAAGATATCTGACCTGAAGAATTTAGGTTTTGAACAGTGATTGTTGTAGTATCGATAAAAAAATGTTTGGCAGCTTTGAAATAAGGTGCATTTAATGGTTTAAAATCACCTCTTTTTTCGATGGTCCACTCATCGAAGACATTTCCGGTCGAGTCAATTGCTCTGCCGTACAATTTTTTGTCTGCAATGCTCACATACAGGAAATGGTTGGTAACCCTTGTTCGGGCATCATACCATGATTTATTGGCTGCATGCTTCGAATACTCTCCGTTTCCGCCACCAGTAGTTATGTAAGTAACACCATTTTCTGTATCCACCCGTTCATTCCTGATCGGCCAGGTACGTTCATAAAAGTGTGCATGACCGTTGAGCACCAGATCAACTCCGTAGGTTTCATACAATTTTTTCAGATGCATTTCATTGGGATCGCCATGTACGGTCCGCTGGGACCAGGTATTTCCGTAAAAACTTTCTCCTGAGACATATACGGGATGATGATGAACCATAATTTTCCATGTTTCGGGGGAAGAGGCAAGAACAAGTTCCAGTCTCTTATATTGTGCTGAACCAGGCAAAATATCTTTATTGGTATCAACAAAAATAAATAAGACGTTCCCTTTTTTAAGGGTGTAAAACCATTCAGGAGCCGGGAGATCAAAGTAGCGATAAAACCACTCATTGTTCATTTCGTGGTTCCCAATCGCAGGATAGAGGGGACAAAAGCGTAACAGATTACGGGCAGGTTTAAAAAACTCGTCAACCCAGTCATCCTTGTGTGGGCCATACTGTACCAGGTCTCCCACATGTACAAGAAAGGAGGGGCACTCCTGAAAGATGAGTGAGGCCAGTCGCCCCCAAATTGCCGGTGATCCCTGTGTATCCCCCACAACGGCAAACGAGACGGGCATCCTGCTATAATCAGGAATATGCAACGGCGTTACCGGTCCGGATAGCGTATCACCTTTTTCACTAACTGTTTGTGCCTGGTAGAAGTAAAACTCATCTGCTTTGAGACCGGTCACAGTTACATTGTGGAAGGTATCTGAAGCTTGTTCAGTAAACAAAAGGTTTAACCTGGGTTTTAAAACATTATATTCAGCAATCCCAAGTTTCACAGCCCCTTTCCCCGGCAAATTGGTTTCCCACAGAACATGAAAGGAATCATTATTCACCTGTTGTAAATATGGCTCAATAACAAAATCGGGTTTTCCGCTCTTTTGGGTTTGCCCGAAGGCAATAACACCTATAAAGAGCAAGGCTCCGCCTAAACTGTTTTTCAAATTCATAGTAGATTCAGCATTAATCTGAAAAGAGAGGCCGGCTTAACCAAACACTGGTCGCGCCGGCCTGATTCTTCAAATAATTATCTGGGAATAAGATTTAAGTTAATTACCGTTTTTATTGACATCCCACCATAACGGGGTTGTTTCCAAATCGGGGCCGCCCAACATTTCAACAGCTTTTACAATTTGTTTGGGTTGTGTATTTTTCTCGTCAGTAGTATAAGGTAAACGGGATACAATTTGTCCGACAGCCGGATTGACATTGGCATTAATCGAATGCTTCTTGGCATACAATTTTGGCAATCGGGTCCTTCTGTATTCAGCCCATGCCTCGAAACCAACAGGGTACAAAGCCAACCATTTCTGGGTCATAATTTGTTCGTATTGTGCAGTTTTGTCACTCGAAAATTTCACCGGTATATTGGTCATGGCCGGATCATTGTATGGAAAATCGTCCGGTGCAATGGGGGTAGCAGTGCTGCTGATATAATTTGCGATAGTCGTTGATGAAAAAGAGGCACCTTTCCACTGTTTAATCGAAATTTCAATCCCCTTTTCATAGAATGACTGTGCAGAACCACCCATGTTCCAGCCTCTCCAGGCTCCTTCAGCTTTCAGAAAGTAGGTTTCTGCCGAGTTAAGAATATTTAAAGGAGTAACTAACTGATTACCATCTTTAAACCTCGGACCATAGGAAGAGAAGGACCTGAAGTAACCTACTTCAGTTAACGTGTTTCCGTTTGCCAACCCGTGATATCCTCCAAGATTGGCTTTCAGTGGAGCCGGATAGCCAACAGCATCAATTACAGAATTATATGGAACGGCAATGTAATATTCGTCCATACGGGGATCGTTATACCCTTTCAGGACACTTTCCATATTAGCACTCATAATATCCTGCCAGAAAGACACCATACGACACATTCCATTTCCTCCTGACGCAAGGCCGTTCACAGCCAAAAGGGCGTCATCCGTATTTACCTCCATCATTGAACCGGCAATTGCAGCCTCTGCTTCTTTTTGTGCTTTGGTAGGATCGATATTTGAAATCCGAATCGCCAAACGCAAACGAAGTGTATTGGCAAATCTGATCCACTTAGAGACATTACCTGCATAAATCAGATCTCCTACTCCAAAAACATTCAGATTTGGATTACTTTGTATTTCAGTATTTAAGGCTGTGACTGCGCTGGTCAGGTCCTCGAACATTTTGTAGTAGATATCTTTTTGGCTCTCATAAGGCACCTCTTCCTGTCCGTTTCCGGCAGCAGTATACGGGACGGGACCCCATAAATCGGTAATGCGATGCAGCAGAAACACTTTCCAAATTAAAGCAACATTAAATGCAGCAATATTTACCCCATTTCTCGAAACATCCATTATACTATTCACGGAGGGGATTGAACCGGTATAAATTCCGTTAAAACCGGAATTCTGCCATCCCGGGTTCATCATCAACTGTTCCTGATTGTTGATTCCGCAGACAGTATATCCACAAAAATGGTGTGCGACGGTACTTGACATTCGACTCATATTGTCGGTCGTGAGCCAGTTGGAACCAGAATATAATGCATTGCTGAATAATCCTGCTAATTCTTTTGGGCCTACAGCCATCAAAGCTGCCTTATTTGTATTGTATTCAGTGAATTTATCGGTACATGAATCCAGCGACAATGCCAAAGCCACTGTGCAGAATATTTTCATGAACAGGCGGATTGTTATCTGTTTTTTCATATTCTTGAATTTTTTAGTTTAAATCATTATAACGTTAGCTTGATATTGAAACCGAGTGTCCGTGAGCCTGGCAAAAAAGCACTTTCTGCTCCCTGACCATTTGTACTGACATCATAAGTGACATCGGGATCAAACCATTTACAGCCGTTATAAATATAGAACAGGTTGCGACCGGTGGCAGAAATTCTTAAATTCTTTACCACTTTGCTTTTCAGAGGGAACGTATATCCAAGGGAAAACTCGCGCAAGCGTGCGTTAGTCGCTTCATGGTTAAAAGGTTCACCGGCGCCAAAACTGATTCGTCCTCCAATGAGTTGTGCATATGCCTGAGCTGTAATATTTTTTGTATTGGCAACATAGGATTTGGTACCGTCGGTAGCCACAATCTCCTGTACTCCATCATAAACGATACCGGTTTCGCGACCCACCAATGAGGCTGCACTGGTCCCGCAAGCTGTCATCATGGCTTCTGTGGCCGATTGCCTGACACCTCCGTAGTTCAGATCGATCAGAAAAGATAGGTTCCAGTTTTTGTACCTGAGATTATTCGTCATCCCACTTCGCCAGTCATAATTGAAATTACCCAGATCAAGGTTGGCCTTTGCATCTACTTTAGGCATTCCCAATGCATCTACGATTACCTGACCAGCAGTGTTGCGAACAAAACCTTTAGTAAAGATTTCACCAAATGGAAGCCCTACAATGGCCCATGTTTCTCCAACAGACAAATTTGGTGAGGCAATTTGATATTTGCTCAAAGTTTTTGATAGCTCAATTACTTTATTTTTGTTTTTATAAAAGTTGATGTCAAGATCCCAGGTAAAATTGGTCGTTTTAATTGGTGTGGCAAAAATCATAAACTCAACTCCCCTGTTTTCGATGTTTCCACAGTTAATCCTGCCGCTACTGAAACCCGAAGTCGACGGAGAAGTAATGGTAATCAACTGATTGTAGGTGTTTGACTTATAATAAGTGAAGTCAATCCCAAGGCGGTTATCCAGAAATCGGATATCTGCACCCGCTTCCCATGATTTGGTTTTTTCAGGAATCAGGTTTACAGGAACTTTGGTTCCGCTTGGAGATACCATCCCTGCAGGACCATTGGTAGATCTGCTGTAAGTCTGGAAGATTTGGGCAAATCCTGCATCATTACCAACCTCAGCATAAGAACCGCGTAGTTTTACGAAAGAGATCACTTCAGGCAATTTCACCATGTCCGAAATTATTCCACTTAACCCTATCGATGGATAAAAATACTTATACGGTGCAGGAAGTGTGGAGCTCCAGTCCTGACGTGAAGTAACATCAAGGTATAAATAGTTCCGGAAGGCCAGCTGTCCCATTCCATAGACCGATTGCTTTTGAATGCGCGATTCAGCATCAGTGGTGGTCAATGTTACTCCATAATTCAGGGCAAATTTATTTTCTGTACTCAACTGCCCGGTCTGAGAATTCATGCTCCTCCCCTTCGAATCCCTGATTTCAGCTCCAAGATTGACATTTAAATGGAAATCCTTGCTCAGATCTTTATCAAAAACCAACAGGAAATCGCTGTTCATGGTTTGTCCTTTAGCGAAGCCTGTTTGATAACTTCCCTTCCCCGAGTTTACATATTGGGTGTCCCAGTAGATTTTAGTTTCATTGTCACTATTACTGACAGTCATTCCACCCCGGAGTTGGAGGTATAACCAACTGGTAAAATTGTATTTCAGGGTAACCAGTGAATTCACATTTTCAGAAGAGCTGGGCGCCTCATAACCATGCATCGACCAATAAGGGTTAATAACATTGGTAGATCCTGGAATCCAGGTATTTTGTTTATAGTCACCTGCCGCAGAATAATAAGAATAGATTGAAATATCTGAAGTTCTCAAACTACGTGGCATTCTGATCAACTGGTGCATCGGGCTGAAAAGGTCATCACCCGTGGTGGGTTTATCGTTCAAATGCTGACGAAACCAGGTGAGCTTGAAATCAAGATTCAGGTTTTTAACCAATTCAGTAGTAAGACGAAGGTTAATATTGTGTCGTTGCATCTTATTATCCGCCAAAACCCCTCCAGCAGTTGTATTACTATAAGAGAAATAGGTTGTAGACTTTTCTGTACCAGTGCTATATGTGAAACTATTGGTATAATTGTGTCCGATCTTAAAGAAGTCCTTTACATTATTGGGTTGTGGAGTGAGGGTCGTCGATTTACCCGTCCAATCAGTTACCGATTGACCTGTCATTTTGGGGCCCCAACTGTATACATCCGAATTTGGCTGAAATATCCCGTCTAATCCTTGCGCATAAACATTTTGCAGTTCAGGATATAAATAGGGAAGATCATACATGGCAACCGAATTCATCTCAATTTTGGTTTGTCCTTTGAGCCCTTTTTTGGTCGTCACCTCTATTACCCCGTTGTTGGCACTTGAACCATACAACGCTGACGCAGCAGGCCCTTTCAATACGTTCATGCTTTGGACATCATTCGGATTAATACTGGATAATCCACCACCGCTGCTACTGTAAGGAATCCCATCCACTACGATTAATGGCTGGTTGTTTCCGTTAATGGAACGGTCACCGCGGATAATGATACGCGGATCACCCGAAACGCCGGTCGTACCGGTTGAAGCAGTGACCGAAACCCCGGCAATTTTGCCTGCAAGGGCATTTCCAAGGCTGATATCTCTGACCGTGGTTAATCCTTCCATATCGACCTGCTGAGTCGAGTAGGTCAAACTTTTCTTGCTTTTAACAATACCCAAAGCTGTCACAACAACCTCATCAACAGCTATTTTATCTTCTTCCATCGTGATATTGATGACACTTTTTTCCCCGATCAGGATTTCCTGTGTTTTCATCCCGACAAACGAAAAACTCAGCGTCTGTGCATTAGCAGGCAATTTTAAGGTGAATTTACCAAATGCATCTGTAATTGTACCAGTGGTGGTACCTTTCACTACAACACCTACACCAGGCAATGTTACACCTTTGGTGTCTTTGACTGTACCGGAGACCTCCCTTTTTTGCTCTGCATTTAATTCAGATTTTGTGCCAGAGGGCTCTGCTTTGGTTTGATCAGGGATAATCACAATCTGACGATCGATAATCTTGTATCCCAGGTTAGTACTTTTTAAAACCTGATCCAGAATCTGTTCTACTGTACCATCAACGATATCTACATCTGATAAATGTCTGAGATCAAACTGGTCATCCTTGTAAAAAATAATAAATTCGCTTTTCTTCTGGATCTCATTAAAAACCTGTTGAATTGAAGCATTCTCCAGATGGAGGGAAAATCGCGTATTTTGGGAATACGTGGAAGCAGCAAACGCACTGCTAATTGCGCTTAAGAGAAAGAGAACTGTTATTTTCATAACCATAAGAATTCTCGTAAAAAACTTCCGCTGATGGAAATAACTCTTACAAGTGTTACATTTTTTCATATTTTTGTCAATCTTTTAGTTTATAAATATCGCTGTCAGGCGATTTAAGTTAAAATCTGAAGCTTGCGGATGGTTCCAACATCTGCAGGCTTTTTGCATTTTTGTGGTTTTTAATTTTCGATAGGCATTTTATTTAGGGTTAATAAATATTTTATCCTCATTGATGGAAAAGGAGAATGAGGTAGTTTCTCCGATTATGGAAAGGACCTCTTCCGGTGAATTCTTCAAATCAAGATATCCGGAAAAAGTTTCATTCTTCAGATGATTATCACTTACAACCAATTCCATATTATAATACCGGCCTAATTTTTTCACGATATTTTCCAGCTTTTCACTCTCGAATATCAAATATCCTTCACGCCATGATAAATATTTCCGGGGATTCACCTGTTGTTGCTCAAAGGTTTTTTGGGTGCAATCAAAAATAGCCATTGTCCCCGGAGAGATTTCAAGTCTTTCCTGCGATAAAAAAGTTGTTCCTCTGTAAATAAGCTCTATCTTTCCCTGCTCCAGAACGGTTCTCGAAAAATTATCATCGGAATAGGCGCTCACATTGAAAACCGTTCCCAGTACTTTGATGTCATAACCTTTCGTACTCACAACAAAAGGTTTGTCCTGCATATGGGTAACATCAAAAACTGCTTCTCCTTCAATATATACTTCCCGCCTGTTGCCGGAAAAGAGCGCCGGATAAACCAGTTTCGATCCTGAGTTCAACCAAACTTTTGTCCCCTCCGACAATGTTATCTGGGTTCGCTTACCGTAAGGGACAAGTACCGTATTAAAGATTGCTTTCGTGTCATTCATCTTCTGAACAATTTTCTGCTCTGAATCGATGACAATATTTTCACCTTTTGTATCATACCTGATTTGGGATTGTGTTTTGGAAATAGTGACCTCCTCCCCGTTTTGCAGGATAATGCGTGTGTTTTTTTCGGCTTTAATATCGGTGATTGACTGTGCAAAACTGATAATTCCGGGTACGGACCTGTTGCTAAAGTACTCAACCGAAGTTAAAACAGCAGCAAACAATATGGTCGCAGCAACCGACCACCTCAGAAGTTCCCTTTTCCTGGAAAGATTTCTGACTGAAGATCTGATTTTAATCTTTGTTTGTTCCTTATCTGAATCTGAAAGGCCTTCACTGGAAGTGTGCAGAAAAGAATATATTTCCTGTGCGATCCGGTTTTCATTCTCATCAACGATTCCATCCCTCGCCTGCCCGGATAAAAAATCTGTGGAAAAGTTTTCTTCGGTTAATAGTTCTTCGGCTCGTAATTTTTGCAACTTTCTCTCCATTGAATTCCTGCTTTATTGATAGAAAGAACAAAACAGCCAAAACATAGACAACAAAAAAACGATAATCTTAAATTATTTTACAATCCATTTATTAATAATGAATTAAGCCTCTCCGCATCTGAAAAGTAAAAATAGCAGTTGAAACATAGGACTTTTGTGTTCCATACTCTTGCGAAGTTCCTTTAGCGCCCGGTAAATAATAGTTCTCGACGACTCAACTGATATTCCCAATATTTCAGCGATTTCAGGATAGGAAAGGTCATGTTCAAACTTAAGTGAGAGTCCAATACGCTGGCGTTTCGAAAGTTTACTCAATGCCATTTTTAGCAACATGGAATTTTCTGTTTCCGTTTCGGTGGCGATGATGTAATCTTCATTCGATTGATCGGTGTTATTATTTGGGGAGCCGATCATTTCATGCAGGACAAAGGGGATTAACTTAACCTGTTCCTTATGAATTATTCTGCGAAGCGACCTGAATAAATAGAACTGAACATTATCTGTCCCGGAAAGCTTTTTCCTGTATTTGTAAAGATCCAGAAAAAGATCATGTATGCAATCTTTTATAAACTCCTTATCCCTGGAATAATGGGAGCCGTATCTGAATAAACTATCCGCAAATTGATCATAAAGACGGTAGAAAGCGTCTTGACTGCCCTCCTTAAATTGTTGCCAGAGCACATCATCCGTCTTAAATTTTTCCAGCATAAATAGCTTTTTCCCGAAATATTAGTAAGTATTGGTGCACCAAAATTAATAAACAAAATTCATGTTTTACTAAAAATCACCAACTACTTTACGATTGTCATCGTTATTTTTATAAAAAACCGAATAAATGGAATAACGATAAATCAATAATTTAGAATTGGATTTGGCTCCTTGCCATGTTTATCCGGGTCAGTTCAAATTATTAAAGGTGTGGTAGTTTCCTAATGAAATATCAGGGAACAATCAAAATCGCAACAACAATTATCCCGATTATTATTTCTGACAGATATTTTGAATTCACCCTGAAATTGATTAAATTTGGGTAAACCATAAACACTACATCATGGAACCTCATATCCTTGAAAGTACCCT
>JAHEYS010000318.1 GCA_023251475.1 Prolixibacteraceae bacterium | reverse complement strand
GAGCCCCGTGTTCCTCGAGAATTTTATGGGATTTGGGACGCGCAAGGTGAAATTTCTGGGACATGGGATCGGGTTGACGATTGATGAATTACCGGTCATTGCCAATGGTTTCGATGAACCCATTCAGGAGGGGATGGTTTTTGCCGTCGAGCCCAAAAAGGGGATTCCCCATATTGGGATGGTGGGGATCGAGAATACCTTTATTGTGACCCCCCAGGGTGGGAGGAACATCACGGGAGGCCATCCGGGGTTGTTGCCGGTGTGGTAAGCAGCGGGTGAGGCGATTTTCAATCGCCTTAATTTTTTTCTGTGTTCGATTTTTGTTTTTTTACCGCGATTGAAAATCGAAGGACCCTAAACAAATCCCTGTCAGGCATTTAAAACCTGACAGGGATTTGTAAATTAACTGATTATTATTTCTTTTTCTTCATCAGAAAATAACCGGCTGCTCCAAGAACAACTACTGCACCACCAATCAAAGCATAGTTTGGTCCTGTACTTTTGGGCGTCTCTTCTTCAGCTGCCGCATTATAGAATACAGGTTTTGCCGCTTTATCAGCATTCACTGAATCTTTTTTTGCTGCAGGTTGGGTCTGTGCCATACCACTCAGGAATAACATTCCTGCCATAGAAATCATTAAAATTACCTTCTTCATACTTTAATTATTAATAAACCATTATTTAATTGAATTTGCAAGTTCATCATATTTTTTGGCCACTTCCGGATCAGACTTCCTGTAGGTATCGGCCAGGGCCAGAATTGCCGGCTTATTGCCCGGATCGAGCGTTAAACAGGTTTTTAAGATCCTTCTTGCCCTTTTAAGATCCCGCTCCATCAGGAGCTTCGAAAGAGCGACATAAGCGTCATAGTATTTCCGGTTGTAACCGATCAGTGTTTCATAGTACCGGATTGCCTCATCAGGATTGTTTTGAGTCACCGCAATGTTTCCAAGATACATTAAAACCGGATCATAAACAGGATTAACCTTTAAGGCAGACTGGAGCACCAGCCGCGCACTGTCAATCTTCCTTTCATTAACCAACGCCGTGGCAAAATTATAAAAGATTAATTCATCCTGTGTATTAATTTTAAGTGCTTCTGCCAAAAACCTTTTTGCCCCGGCTGTATCCCCCCTTTTTAAGGCTTCATACCCCTGCAGGCCGAGTTTTGTCTCCCGTTTCAGGACTGCGCAAACCGGCACCTGATCGGCATAGATCACATGAATCGCATTCCGTGGGGGCCAGATTTTATTTTGCAGCTGAAATGCCGGGATGTAGCTGTTTGCCACAATCATATAGTCCCAATCCCTTTCACTTCTCTGGTCATACTGACAGTAGAAGGTCTCCACATTCTTCTGATTCCTGAAATACCAGTTGAGGGTAAAATTACCGGCAACTTTAATAACCCCTTCCTGTTTTGTTTTTGCCAGGTATTGGTTCAGCCATTCCGACCCTTCCCGTATGGTGTGATAATAATAATCAGTTTCGTATTTCCCGTAGGCGCCGTTGAGGCCACCGACGATCGGATTGTAATAGAGATAGTAATAAGGGTGGTTCCGGATCATAAACTTTAAGGGGTGCCATGAGAGGATCAGCGAAAGAAGTAGTGCTGCACCAACGAGGTACTTTTTTTTCAGGTATCCGCTAAGGGTGGTGAATCCAATGGCCGCCAGCAGGATAAGTGAGGGGTAGACAAACAGGAAGTGGCGCCATGAACCGTAAAGATTTGATTTTTCGTAAATGACAAAGATGATGGGAAAAAGTATGGAGAAGACCAGAAAACCGTATTTTAGCAGGTTATCCCGGTTAATGATCTTTTTCGATAAAGCTGCAAAAACTGCCACCCCTGCCAGTACGATCAATGGGATGGTAATGATCATATATTTAGGGAGATAATACCATGGCATCAGGTCGGACCATTCCATCTTTCCTTCAAAAAGCTGCATCAGTGTTGTGGGAAACCGGGTCATCACCTCGTACGATTTCCAGACATTGAGGATTGGATGGATCAGGGCATAAGGCCACAATACAATGCTTAGGAACCAGGCAGCGACGGAAATCAGTAGCGATTGTAACAGTTTTTTTCTGAATTGTGCCGGGTCGTATTGATTTTTTTGAAAATAGGCGTAAACAGCGAAAAGGATCAGGAAGAGGAAGAGATAGCAGATCAGCAGTAATCCACCGGTTCGTATACTAATTGAAAATGCGATACTTGCAGTTAGCAGGAGTGCATCCCAAACTTTTGTTCGGGTCTCGTGGAAAAGAAATCTTTGTGTAAAGAAGATGGCTGAGATATAACTCAGAGCAAAAGGGATATCTTTCAGGTTGTTTTGTGTATGGCCCAGGAAAGTGGGGGAGAGGGCGAACAATAATATTACCAGGATCCCTGCTCCGTATCCTGACAGCCAGATGGCAAAAAAGGCGGTGATAATTACTGTTAACCAACCGATAAAGGAGGAGGATAAATGGCGCAGGAGAAAAATATCATCAACATTGAACCATTTTCCTAAAATGGTGATCAGGTTATCGACCGACTGCCCGTAGTATTTGAGATGGGTATTGGGGGTGTTGATGGCAGCTGCATCTTTCCCCCCGGAGGAGAAATAGTTGTAAACTGATACCGATTGATTATAATGGAGGTATTCATCCCCGGAAATTCCGGCATCGATCCCCCCCTTCAGCATCAGGAGGAGCAGCAGCAGGGCAAGTGTGTAAAATATGTATTTTAAGCCTTTGGTATTCATTCTTTTCCGGGATTCCCACCATAGAATTTCTTAACAAAATAGATCGGTCTGTTCTGCGATTCCTTATAAATGCGGTAGACATATTCTCCCACAATTCCCAGCGAGACCAACTGGATTGATCCCAGGAAATAGATGCTCAGCAAGGTAGAAGACCATCCAAGCAAGGCAAATCCGAACAT
The DNA here is from genome assembly GCA_023251475.1 of Prolixibacteraceae bacterium. Classification (GTDB taxonomy): domain Bacteria; phylum Bacteroidota; class Bacteroidia; order Bacteroidales; family Prolixibacteraceae; genus JAAFHB01. Next base: position 4,680 of record JAHEYS010000318.1, on the reverse strand, counting down.
TTTAGCGATCAATACATAGATTCCTGCACACATGAACACCACTGTACCGATGATTCCAAGGGTGAGGCACATCCGGATCGGGAACCTTGAGAAGGCAAATATGGCATCGGCTGCGAGGGCAAAAAGTTTGGAAAGGTTCATTTTAGGATCACCTTCCATCCGTTCATCCCTGACAAATTTCACAAACCCTTGCCTGAATCCAATGACTGAACGGAGACCGGGCAGATAGCGGACTTTTTCCTTCATCCTCAGCAGCGCATCCAACGGTTGGCGCTTCATCATCGAAAAGTTGCCGGTATTTTCCATGTTCTTGATCGCTGCAATATTCCGGAACAGGAGGTGGAAGAGAAACGTATAGATATTCCGGCTGCTCTTCCCTTTTCTTCCGCTCCGTTTACCGTGGATAATATCGAAATCTTCGGTGGTTAATTTAAGATACATCTCCCCGAAAAGCTCGGGAGGGTCCTGCAAATCGCCATCCATCATCCCGACTATTTCTCCTGATGCATGTTCCAGACCGGCGGTAAAGGCTGCCTGGTGCCCGAAATTTTTGGAAAGTGATAATACTTTGATATTGTTGTTTTGTGTCTGCCAGTTCAGCAGTTTTTGAAGTGATTGATCTTCGCTGCCATCATCCACAAAAATGAGCTCATAATCGGTAATAAACGCTTCCAATGAAGAGACGGTCCGGTTCACCAGATCGTCGATCAGGTTTTCTTCATTGTAGATGGGAATTACGATTGAAAGCATAATGTTGGTGTTTACTGTCTGTATGTTTGCGATTATCAGATGTAAATTTACTAAAAATCAGTTATACAACGTGATCTTTGTAGATGGATGCCCAGGGTTCCCTCATTTTTCTTGTCAGCATACTATTGGCAAGGTCGTTGTTAATGAATTTTTCAGCTTTTGGATCCCAGTCGAGGTCCTGCTGAAGTTTCATGGCAATATTGCCAAGGTGTGACATGGTGATGGAGCGGTGTCCAATCTCAGCAGGGGCGATGGTCTCTTTTCGTGAAAGGACGCAGTCGATAAAGTTTTTGAAATGGTTATCACTTTTGTACAGATGAATCCCCGATTCAGGAATTACGATCTCTTTAAGTGATTCCGGAAAAACCTGATGATTTCCCCGGTTTGCTTTGACCCACCCTTCGGTTCCATGGAAGGTGACCCCTCCGGGTACCTTATTTGAGATGATCAGTTTGACGCCGTTGGCATAGATACATTCGAAATAGTAATCGGTTGCAGTATTCCAGACCGGGTGAACGGCCCATGTGGCTTTTGCATTTTGAATCTTTACAGGACCTGTATATTCGGTTCCCATTCCCCACTGGGCGATGTCGGGATGGTGTCCGCCCCAATCGGTAACCTGCCCCCCGGAATAATCGAGTACCCATCTGAAATTGACATGGGTGCGGGCCGGGCAGTAGGGTGCATCGGGAGCAGGACCCAGCCAGGTGTTGTAGTCAAATCCTTCCGGGACGGGAATCGTTTGGGTGAGATGGCCGGTTTTACCGTAGTCGGGGGTTCCCGATGGAAGACCACACTCAACGGTTTGCAACTGACCGATTTTCCCATTCCTGACCAGTTCACAGACGCGCCGGAAATTTTCGTCAGATCGCTGCTGGCTTCCAGTCTGAAAAATCACCCCATACTTCTTCACCGCATTGGCCATTGCCCTCCCCTCGGGAATCGTTAGTGCAAGGGGTTTTTGACAATAAATATCTTTTCCCGCCTTTGCGGCCATCAGGACAGGGATCGAATGCCAATGATCGGGGATAACCACCTCAACTGCATCAATATCTTTTCGTGCAATGACCTCCCTGAAATCTTCGAATCCCCGGCAGGCACTGTATTTTTTACCAGTCAGTTCAGAATAAAAACTGTTCACCAGGTTGATCCCAATATCCCTACCCCCAACCTTACCGTTCCAGTAGCCGGTACTTTGTTTGTTCACATCGCAGATACCGGTGATCTGTACCCGTTTGTCCCGAATGAAATCGTTGATATCATTCATGGCCTGATTGCCCGAACCAATGAATGCCAGGTTGATCCGGTCTGAAGGGGCTACGTGTCCGTTTTTGCCACGTACGCATGCTGATATGATGGTTGGCACCGCAATTACACCGGCAGTAATTGCGGAGGAGCGTTTAATAAAACCGCGCCTGTCGAGATGGTTCATTGCAATAGAATTTAGTACTTCTAAGATGAATTCTGGTTGAAAGCCTTATTTTTAAATCGAATGTTCTAACCACACTATTGTTCCTTTGTAGCCTGGCGTTTTGGCGGGAAGAAAATGGATATCCAGTAAAACCAAAACAATAATGTGTTTTAATCTATTTTAGTTAAGCTTTCATATAGATATCGCCACTACGTGGCTTCTTTCTTTTCTTTTATTTATTTCTACAAAGATTAAGCAGCTACGCAGCAATCTTTTTGCAACGTAGTTGCTTTATCTTTGTAGTTGTTGGCAATAAATATACTTAAAGCTACGTAGTAGCGATATCTTATTCATTTTCGGTTTTAATAGGACAATATTGATTACTTATATCATCTAATATTAACAACTTCAATACTGATTTAGTAATCTATTTTGCCCCCTGCAACCGTGCCAAAGCAAATTCGGCTTCATCCTTCAGCGAAGGGTTTTTGGCCAGTTCCTTAACAACAGGGATCGACAATTCGGAGCCCATCCAGCTGATTTCACGCAGAATTAGTTTTTTACCGTCATCTGTGGCATCCTTACTTTCGAGCAGTTTGATCATTGGCTTCTCGAAGTTTATAAGCGCTTCAGGTGTCTTTGCTTCTGTACGGATCCGAATCTGAAGGTCGGTGAAATATTTAGTGCTTTTTGTGAAATCGTAAGTTGCAATTTTTGCAAGGTCCCCCTCGAGTGTCAGCTCTTTAAAATCGGGTCTGAATGCGGCAGCACCAACATTGGGGAAGTCGTAAGGGATTTTCTGGGTCACTTTTCCTGATGCAGCCCATTCGGCGCCCCGCTGGAAGGTGACAATAAATCCTACACATTGCATTGCCGGTCCGCCACCAGCATCTGCGTGACCAAGTGCAGTATGGAATATCCTCCCTTTCCCGTAACTAATGGTCATCAGCATCGGTTCGTCACGTCCGGTACCGCCCATACCCGGGGCTGCAAAGGCTGTGGCAAGTATCTCCATATTTTTTGCTGGACCTCTTAACTGGCTGTAAAGCTCATCGGTACCGTGGATCCACCGTGCAGGTAATCCTTTGGTAATGGGGTGTTCCAGATTACGGGACCTCACCTCATATTCATGTCTTTTGCCATGTGATCCGCCCCGGCCGGCAGCCGTATCAATAACCATGGTATCTTTTCTGAAATAGACATAGGGTCCATCTTTTTCCGTCCGGTTTCCCCAACCACCAAGTCCGATCATCAGGTTAAATTCTTTCCAGTCGGGGAAAGAGTTGTCGCCTGCATGATAAATAACGACACCACCGCCATTATTGACATAATCCACAAATGCTGCCTTTGTTTTTTCTGACCAAGATTCGCCGTTGTAGTCGATAACAACCACATTATACCTTGAAAAATCGGGATTGAAAGCATTCATGTCACTACCCTTTTTGGCAGAGCTGTCAATATCAGCACTAAAAAGAGCAGTCTGTTCGAGCAATTGTTTTAAAATGGGGGAACTGACTTTCCAGTTGTGGTTATTTTGTCCGGTAATAATCAGTGCCCTGTAACTGGTGCTTTTCTGACACGAGTTGAATACAACCAATAATCCCGCAAAGACGATGACTAAAAAATATGTTTTCTTCATTTGAATTCAGATTAAATTGTTGGTAAGTTCCAGGGTTGACGGTAAGGACGGCTCAACAGGCGGCTGGCCACCGGATTTCCAATGATCTCCTGTTTTGCCGGATCCCATTGTATTTTCTCCCCTGTTGTCATGGCTATTTCGCCCAGAAGAGCAACCGAAATGGCGCGGAAGGCCACTTCGATTGGTGCAATTGTTTCCTTACGGGAACGGACACAATCGACGAAGTTCTGCCAGTGGTTGTCACTTTTATAAATCTGTATCTCGTTTTCACCGATCACTTCCTCAAGTATTTTGGGATCAGAAGCAGTTAACCTTCCCCGGTCAACGTTGATCCACCCTTTCTCACCGTACCAGGTTGCCCCTCCGCCGTGCACCAGTCGGGCACTGTTGGCAACCCTCATTTCGATGCCATTTCCATATTTACAAAGGAAATCATATTCAACCGGAACATTGTAGATGCCATCTCTGGGATAGACACCTTCGCCGGAAATTTCAACGGGGCCTGTTCGTTCAAGGTCAGCACCCCAGTTTGCGATGTCGATATGGTGGCCGGCCCAGTCGGTAAGTTGTCCGCCTGAATAATCAAGAATCCAGCGCCAGTTCCAGTGGCTTACTCCCCGGTAAGGGACTTTAAGCGCTGGTCCGAGCCACATCTCCCAATTCAGTTCCGGTGGCACCTCCACGATAGGAGGGGTACCAATACCCTTGCCTCCGTTAGGTAATCCAACCTCTATTGTTTTAATTTTGCCTATTCTGCCGTTTCTGACCAGCTCAACGGCATGATGGAAATTGGGTTTGGAGCGCTGCCAGCTACCGGTCTGCCAGATAATATTGTTTTTCTTGACTGCACTTACAATTGTCTGACCATCCTTGATGGTGC
>JAHEYS010000317.1 GCA_023251475.1 Prolixibacteraceae bacterium | reverse complement strand
TCACCAGCGGTCCATGATAATTCTGCAGGAGCAACTTAAATGCATTTGCTGTTTCCGCTGCCTTTCCGATGCCTGGCCCGATTCCAACAGCCTTATAACCTGAAAATAATGCGATACTTGAAATCAAATTTTCGGATTCATCCATACTAACCATCGTCTCAGGGAGCGCTGTTTGCAGGATCGGATTTCCACTTCGGGGCAGGTGAACCGTCAATAAACCGACCCCGGATCTCAGGCATCCCTTTGCCGCGAGGATGGCAGCACCCATTTTTCCGAAGCTTCCGGCGACCAGAAGGGCATGTCCAAAAGTCCCTTTATGCGAAAATCTGCCTCTTTTCTTCAGCATGGTTGCCATTGATTCAAGGTCAGAAAAGTGCCAGGGCGTCTCTTTATGCGCTATTCCGGCAGGATGCAATCCAATCGGAAGTATTTCCCACTTTCCTGTAAACCGCTCATTTTCGCTCAGAAAAAAACTTAATTTGGGAAACTGAAAAGTCAGGGTGTGTTGTGCCCGAATTATGGTATCGGGATCATTGCCGCGATTATCTTCTCCCATCAGTCCCGATGGTATATCGATTGAGATCACCGGAATCCCGGAATTATTGATGTGTTTAACAAGTTGTGCCGGAAATCCGGAGAGTGGCCTGGAAAGTCCGGAGCCGTACAAACCATCAATAATCAGATCATAACCTGAAAGTTGGGGAAGCTCTTCTACCTTATTCCAGCACAGGGTTGATATTCTCACCAGCTCTTTCAAACGTTCAAGATTAAGGAGGAAGCAGTCAGAAAATTTTCTTTGGGAATCGGGAATAAAAATCTCCACCCTGTAATTCTTCAGCACCAGCATGCGGGAAATGGCCAGCGCATCGCCACCGTTATTGCCCGGACCGGCAAATACGGCGATTCGCTGATTTATTTCAAAGCACCCGGCAATCCATTCTGCCACCTGGAAGGAGGCCCGCTCCATCAGATCAATTGGCTGTATTGGCTCATTTTCAACTGTATATTGATCTAAATCGGCAACTTGTATCGTAGTGAAAATCTTCATCAGGGCTCGTATTATACCCTTCAAATTTACGAAGAAATCAACACGCTTCAAATATGGGGGAAAGTATCGTTCAATAAATGTTACAAATCAGGACAAAACATGATTTTAATTAGCATAAAGCCAACAAAAAAGTTCATTATATTTGTCGCAATTAGAAAATATTTAACCCCTAAAACAATAATTTTATGCTTAAAGGACATCCCAAAGGGCTATTAGTGGCTTTTTTCGCAAACATGGGTGAGCGGTTTGGTTACTACACCATGCTGGCCATTTTCGTACTTTATCTTCAGGCTAAGTTTGGTTTTTCGACTGCAGAAGCCGGTGGAATATACGGCAGCTTCCTGTTCGGAATCTATTTCTTACCCCTACTCGGTGGATACGTTGCCGATAACCTGCTTGGGTATGGGAAAACAATTACCATCGGACTTGTCATTATGTTTTTGGGTTACACGCTATTGGCTATGCCCGGATTGGGAATTGCGGTGGTTTATTCTGCCCTGGCGGTCATCTCGCTCGGAACCGGATTCTTTAAAGGAAATCTGCAGGCACTTGTAGGAAACATGTACGATGATCCTAAATACAGTTCAAACCGCGACAATGCCTTCAATATTTTCTATATGGGAATTAATATCGGGGCCTTCTTTGCTCCGTCGGCTGCCGGCGCTATCGGAAACTGGGTACTAAAAGCCAAAGGTTTTACTTACGATTCTTCCATTCCGCACATGGCACACCAGTTTCTGAATGGGAAACTGGAGGACGCCACTAAATTAACCCAGTTGGCACATACACAAATGGGAAGCAATTTTACCGATTTGACAACCTTTTCAAAAACTTATATCGAAACACTGGCCAGTTCGTATAATGCCGGTTTTGCAGTGGCAGCCGCAAGTATGGTTGTTTCATTTTTAATTTTTATCGGATTTAAAAAATATTATAAGCAGGCCGATGTTACTGAAAAGCAAAAATCAAAATCGGAAGATTTAAAGAGCAAGATGATCGTTCTGACACCTCAGCAAACCCGCGAACGGCTGATAGCACTTGGGCTGGTATTCTTTGTGGTTATATTTTTCTGGATGGCCTTCCATCAAAATGGATTTACCATGACCATCTTTGCCCGTGACTACACCCAGCTGGGAAATGTAAAACCAGGCACCTACGTACTTTTCGATTTGAGCCAATTATTACCCGTACTGTTTGCTATAATCGGTTCAATACTGATTTTCATAGGAAAGGGACGTAATTTAAAATTGATCGGAGGAGGCGTATTTTTTGCAAGCATAGCGTTAGCCTGGTATATGATTAGCTCTTTTACAGGCGATTATACCATCACACCACAGAAATTTCAACAATTCAACCCGATATTTATTGTGTTCCTTACCCCGGTAATCATTGGATTTTTCACCTGGTTACGGAATAAAGGGAAAGAGCCTTCCGCTCCAAAGAAAATCGGGTTTGGGATGCTCTTTACAGCGATCGGATTTGGTCTTTTGATTGCTGCCTCAATGGGTCTTACCTCGCCCGGACAATTAAACGGCGGAACATCTGAAAACCTTGTTTCTCCATTTTGGCTGATCAACTGCTACCTGATACTGACTGTCGCTGAATTATTTCTCAGCCCTATCGGAATTTCTTTTGTATCCAAAGTTGCTCCCCCCAAATACAAAGGGCTGGCCCAGGGTGCCTGGCTTGGGGCAACCGCTTTTGGAAACCTTGCGGCAGGTTTGATCGGTGTCCTTTGGGATAAAATTGAACTATGGCAGTTCTTCGCAATTTTAGTGGTGATGTGCCTATTATCAGCAACTTTTATTTTCAGCATATTGAAACGACTTGAATCTGCCACTGGAAACCATTAAATATTAGTTAACAGGATTTTTTCCTAAAATTATTTATATCCCTGACAAGGTTTAAACCCTGCCAGGGATATATCTTTTAATTCGTCCGGTAGCGGCAACATTCCGGAAGAAGCTGGTAGGTCTCATCTTTAGCCTTAAATTTTTCGGTGTCGTGGCCGGCTTTGGCAACCGCTTTTTCAATGGCATCCAAATTGGTTTTGGCTGGCTCAAACCGGATGTGTGCCATTTTATCTGTCTTATTCCATTCTGCGTTTAGTACTCCTGTCACCGATTTTGCAGCAGTTTCTATCCGCTCCTTACACATGTCACAATTACCCGAAACGTTAAACTGCATTTGAACCAACTGATTTTCAACGGAACCGGAACCTGATCCTTTTTCAGTAATAGCCTGCACCGAAGATTCAGCCTGTGATTCACGATTCATCATGCTTGGCTTTCCTTCCAGCTGAGCTGCTGCATCAACGCTGAATGCCCCCTGGGTAACAATCTCCTCGCCGTCTGACAAACCCTCCAATATGACGTAACTGTTGCCCAGCTGTGGTCCAAGTTCAACTTCCCGGATTTTGAAAACGGGTTCATCGCCGGCTTGTTTCACATAGACAATGGAACGTTTGCCTGTCCATAACACTGCCGAACGCGGAATAACCAGTTTGTGGCTGAACTGAACGAGATTTGCTTTCACGTTTCCGGTTACAAACATTTCAGGTTTCAGTTTACCTCGGGAATTATTGATCTCCACCCGCACTTTGGCGACGCGATTGACCGGATCGATCACCGGATCTATAAAAATCACTGGTCCGGAAAAAGATTCACCTGGCAATGCCTGAACTGTAAACTCCACACTGTCACCCTTTTTCAGGAAGGGGAGATCACTCTCATAAGCATCAAATAAAATCCAGACTCTTGAAAGATCAGCTATTTCATACAACACCGAACCCTGACTTACATAGTCGCCATTGTTAACGCGTCGGGCTGTTACGATACCATTTGTATTCGAAACCACATCTACATTGGTCTGGATATTGCCCGAATTTTCGATCTCCGAAATTTGCGCTTCACTTAGCTTCCATTGGCGGATTTTCTCTTTGGCGGCCTTATAGACTTCGGGTTGCGACTGTTTCATTCCGGCTGCTTCGAGTAATTCCTGTTGTGCGGTAACCAGTTCAGGCGAATAGATCTGCACCAGCTTTTGCCCCCTGGCAACCGGCTCACCGGTGAAATTGACCATCAATTTTTCAACTCTTCCGGAAATATGTGCCACCTGATTTTGAAGTAACCGCTCATCAGCCTGTACCTTGCCGTATAACCGCACTTCCTTCACCGGATTTTGAATGCTGACAATCGAGGTAAGTACATTTGCGAGCTGTGCCGATTCGTTGGTCAGATGGAGCGCCGCCGGATCCGTTTGTGCATTCGTGTTTTGAGTCAGGGGTACCAGGTCCATGGCACATATGGGACATTTTCCGGGCTGATCCATCCTGATTTGCGGATGCATCGCACAAGTCCATACTGTCGCTTTTGAAGTTTCTGTGGCATGGTCATGCTTCGCTTCTTTAACCTGCGGGGAATGGAAGAATAACCATCCCAGAAAAAAACCTGTGATCAGGGTAATGATTACTATTATGGTTTGACGATTCATGATAATTTAATTTTTAATGAATATCTGTACAACTCAATTTTTTTAACCAGGCAACAGCGGTATTATTATCGCTTATCGCTTCAATATGTTTCAACCCGTATTCGAGTTTTTGTTGTCGGGTGCGGAGCAGATCAGCCATGTCTGAACCTGACACCGAAAAGCTGACCATCTGTATATTCAACGATTTATCAGCAAGCTGAACCTGGTTTTCATATAGTTTTATCCGTCGCCGGGCATCATGATAAAGTTGAATCGCCTCGTAATATTCGGTTTGCAACGAATTGGTGGTGGCCTGATATCCTTGTTCGGTTGCTGTTTTCATCAGGTTCGCCTCTTCCCGCATGGCGCTGTATTTTTTCCGGTAAATGGGTAATGTAACCGTAACCATTGGCATAATCATGTCGCTTCCATTCATTTGGGAGGTTGACATTTCATTTTTTTTAATCAGCGAGTAATTCAACCCCAGACCAACCATCGGGTAACTCATTCTGGTCACCATTTGCCGGCGAGCCTCCAGCGATTGCTTTTCATATTTCAACATACCAAGCATTGGACTGCGGCTGAGCATGCTGTCAGCGACGGAGGGGAGTGAATATGCAAGTGTGTCGGCTACTAAATTTTCGGGTAACGTCACGATTCGTGATGGTGCCCAGTTCAGGTAACCATTAAGTTTTGCCCCGATGGTCTGTTGCCTATTTTTCAATAAGTTAATGTTGTTTTCAAGTTCTCCGATCTCCATCTGAATACGGTAAACATCGGTCAGACCGGCCCCCCCGGATAATCCCATGGGACTTGCCTGCATTGCGGATGATGATTGATTCGGGGCAGGTGCGGCGTTCGTTCCCATCGTTTTCATACCCGATGAAGCAGCAGGTGCAGGTTGTCCATTTCCCCCGGATATTGCTCCGCCCTTTGATCCTCCCGAACCCGCCGGAGCTGCCCTGAATTTGACAAGCGAAAGCCTTTCCAGCGATCGCAATAGCTCCAGATTCTCTTCATTAATCCTTATGGTTTGCTGCACCTTTTGTAACTCATTCCATACCTGATGAACATCAAAAAATAACTCTAGTTTAGCCTCACGGAATGATTCATATTTGGCCCTGGCCATCAGACTCATTTCATCTTTGGCATTTTTCAGCACCCCAAACCAGGGAAACATCTGCATCAGCCGGATATCGGCAAGCTGCATGCCACTAACCAGTTCCATGGGACTTAGAAAAACGCCTGTAGAGAGTTCCGGATCGGGCAGACTTCCCACCTGAGGTACCCGCTGTAAAGCCACCTTATATTCGGTAAATTTCTGCAATACTGTTGGATTATTTTTACCGGCAATCTCCAGATAATACATCAGAGAATCCTGAGGATAGGAGGACAAACTGAGGATAAGGATACAAGCAATTACTAATAACTTTTTCATAAATGTTTTTTATTTACCACATTAGGCACATAGAACACTATAAAAGCTAAAAACTAATGTGTTCAGTGTCAATGTGGTTATTTTTATTTCAATCCCCTCTCTCTCCACATTGCCTGAAAAAGAGGTACGACAAAAACAGTCATCACCTGAATAACCATCCCTCCAAACATGGGGATTGCCATGGGGATCATAATATCGGAACCTTTACCGTTTGATGATAATACGGGTAACAGGGCGATAACAGCAACTGCGGTGGTCATCATGGCAGGGCGCACACGTTTCAAACCTGCAGAAACCACCGCTTCACGTACATCATGCACGGTGGCCGGATGCCGGTCTTCGAATACCTGGTGAATATAGGTTCCCATAATTACACCGTCATTGGTGGCAATGCCAAACAATGCGATGAATCCAACCCATACCGCTACACTTAAATTGACGGGATGCATCTGGAATAAATCGCGAAGGTTGATACCGGCAACTGAAAAATTCAGAAACCAATCCTGCCCGTATAGCCACAGCATGATAAAACCACCGGCGAAAGCAACGAAGACACCCGAAAAGTGAATAATCGAGGCCGTTACCGTCCGGAACTGGAAATACAACAACAATAAAATCAGCAACAGGCATATCGGGATAACAATTGCCAGTCGTTGGGTAGCTCTCAATTGGTGCTCGTAATTCCCGGCAAATTTATATGATACACCCGTCGGCAGAATGAGTGCTCCGGAGTTCAATTTCTGCTGCAAAATACGGGTGGCTTCTTCCACCACATCAACTTCGGCTTTACCCTCATTTTTATCGAAAATGACATATCCGTTCAGAAAAGTATTTTCGCTCCGAATCATTTGTGCCCCACGCGTGTAATCAATATCCGCAATTTCACCCAATGGAACCTGCACACCATTTATTGAAGGGATAAGAATACGTTTGATATCCTCAGGATTATCGCGTAATTCACGTGCGTACCGAACCCTGATTGGAAACCTTTCACGACCTTCAACAGACGAAGAAAGCGCCATACCTCCGACCGCCACCTGAAGAATTTCCTGTATGTCACTGACTGTCATTCCATAGCGGGCCATCGCCTCACGGTTAAGTTTTATCTCAAGATAAGGAGCGCCAACTGCACGATCATAGAACACTGCCGGGGCTTTTATCGATGGGACTTCTTTCAACGCCTGTTCCAGTTGCATTCCGGCCCGCTCAATTGAGTTTAGGTCGGGGCCAAACACTTTTAATCCCATCGGGGCCCGCATACCTGTTGAAAGCATCACCAGCCGGGTCTCAATGGGCTGCAATTTGGGAGCAGAAGTTAAACCGGGGATATTTGTCACTTTCACAATCTCATTCCAGATATCATCAGGCTTTTTTATTTCAGGCCTCCATTGACGGAAATACTCTCCATTTTCAACCGGAATAAGGCTGTCGGCCGGAATGGCACGAAATCCTTCTGTTTTAAGATTGTATTTAGATCCGTTTTTAAAGAGATAACTTCCCTCCTGATCCACTTTAAATTGCATCCGCTGTCCATTTTCATCAAGAATGTATTCTGAACGGTAATTGATGGTGTTCTCAAACATTTGTACGGGTGCCGGGTCGAGTGCAGAATTGACGCGACCCCATTTCCCGACGGCAACCTCTACCTCAGGAATTGCAGCCA
>JAHEYS010000575.1 GCA_023251475.1 Prolixibacteraceae bacterium | reverse complement strand
CACGTGCTGTCTGCCCCCGGTAGTTTTTCTTGTTTTTCCAGTCGGCAGTCACATCAACAAGGTTCCCTGTGGCAAAAATATCAAACGAGGGTTCTATATCATTCTCCTCTGACGGGTATCCACCAAGGGTTTTTACATTTAACGACTGGATACCAATTGCAAATTGTTTGTCACGAACCACCCCTACACATTCGCCGATTGTCTCACGAATAGTTGTCGGATAAGGTCCCCATATCACCAGTTCAACATTCTCAGGATGGGTAATACCCACCAGTTCAAATGAGAGATAACCAGTTTTAACCGCCGTTTTAATCTGAGCCTCAACTTTATTTTTGTCAAACAGCAGGGTCAGTTTATCCCCTTTCTGACCAATTTGGGAAGGATATTCGATCCCGCCGCCACATCTGATACTGAGCAACGGGGCATTCTGGTTTGCCGGCAGATATTCCGATTTATTGATCTTATCGTAAATGCTTACGACAGAACCCTTCTCATTTAAGGCCATTTTAAACGCAGAGGTCTCAAATACAATATCCTTTGCTGAGAGGTTTAGTGCCATTACAAAACTTGCGAGGAGATACAAAACTTGTTTTTTCATTTGTAAAATTGAGATTATCGTTATTTTTTGGAATCAATTCACGAAAAGTAATTGAATAAATTTAGTTTCGTTGTTTAGTGACAAAAATGGGCTACACATTTTATTTGAGTAGCCCATTAATAATTGAGAAATTGCTTAAGGATTACAATTCAGGATTAAAATCGCCACCCCAATCTTTATTCTGCTTTAAATTTGCATTCTGGTTAATATTCGTGAGCTGGATGGGGAAAAAGTAATATTTATCGGGCATCACCATTTGTTTTGGCCCGTTGGTAATCTGCTCTTCTACCGAATAGGTGAAGTCTTCAGGAAGTAGCTGGAACGCATTTCCCTTTACGATGTCATCAGCAGTTGCGGTGGCATGTCCGTTTACCGTCATGCCCATAATGCCATATTTACGCATACCATTCAGGTAGCTTCCGAACATCCTTTGACGCCTCAAATCCCAGAAACGCTGACCTTCGAACATAAACTCAACACGTTTTTCATCGAAGATTGCCGTCCGCATTTCATCGCGGCTCATCCCCGTTTTAAGTCCGTACATTCCGTCTGCGCCTGCTTCTATTCCGGCACGTTTGCGGATTGCTTTCAGCACATCCAGTGCATCACTGGTCTTTCCGGTTTCATTTGCAGACTCGGCGTAATTAAACAGGACTTCTGCATACCGGATTTCAGGCCAGTCGATATCGTTCAGCGCAACCTGTGTTGAAGCCAACTCTTCCATAATCCCCTTTCTGCAATAAACACCGGTGCGTGTAGGATAGCTTTCTCCCTGCATGCTGTATCCCCAGGCATCCATTGATTTGGCAATTCCGTACATGGTGTATTGTCGGCGTCCCTTTATACCGCTCAATTCATAAATAGCGCCGTTCCATACAATGGTTGCATCGAAACGGGGGTCGCGGTTTTTCCAGAATGTCTGAATATTATAAGGATAAGCGGAGGTCGGATCACCGGGCTTTTTACCATCCTTCATCGGAAATGCCGATACCATCGACCATATTGGCTGATCATAACCTGTTGCATTTTTCGATTCGGAAAGCGGACGTAATCCATCCTCACCCCGGCCGTTTGTTTTTGCAGGATTGGAGTAGATTACCGATAAGATATTCTCCTTATGACCTTTGGTTTCAAATACTTTGGTATAATCATCGAGCAGACCATAACCGTTGGCATCAAGAAAATCCTTTGCGTCTTTATTGGCAGTATAAGCAGCTGTCCAATAGGTATTTCCATAAGGGTTGGCTGAATTGAACTGAGGTGATGCTTTATAAAGCAAAACCCTTCCCTTGAAAGCTTTAATGATTGCCTGATCAATTTTACCGCGGTCGGTTCCCGTGTATTTTGGAGGCAGCAAAGCAGCAGCTTCGTCTAAGTCTTTGATAATAAAATCAAAACACTGCGCTGTTGTATTCCTTGTCACCATCAGGTTATCTGTAAGTTCCTGTGGCGTTTCAATAATCGGAACGCCGCCATAATAATAAACCATCTTAAAATAATTGAAAGCCCTGAGGAATTTTGCCTGGCCAATAAACGCTCCCTGCTTGTCAGCCGCTATTTTACCAAGGGGGACCTCTTTGAGCAGAATATTTATTTTTCGTATGGTGGCATAAGGCCAGAACTTCATCACGGTATTATCAGTAGTAATCCATCCGTCGCCATTAATTCCACCACCCTCATCGCAGTTGTTTCCCATATTAATGGGCCATCCACTCAGGGTGCTGGCGTAAAGGTTGGCGGTAAAAGCATTTGCAGTAAGTACATCATCAAATGTTCCCGAAGCAGGGTAACTGGCAAGATTCTGGACGTCATCAAGCACTTTGGTGCATCCCGAAATCAGTAAGACAATCAGGACTAAACTGAGAAATCCGATAACCTTCCGATTGAAATATTGTATCTTTTTCATATTTGTAGCATTTTTAGAAGTTAATAGTCAAACCGCCTGTAAAGGTTTTCATCAAAGGG
>JAHEYS010000078.1 GCA_023251475.1 Prolixibacteraceae bacterium | reverse complement strand
GACAAGCAGTTGAATGACCTTAAACTTGCGCGTATCATGGATATTTTCAGGGACCGGTTTGCTGATGCAAGTGATTTTACCTATGTTTTTGTGGGTAATTTTAAAGTGGATGAGATCACTCCGCTTCTCGAAACCTATCTGGGTGGATTGCCTTCGATCAACCGTAAAGAAACCTGGAAAGATGTTAGTCCGGAATACGCCCCCGGCGTGATAGATTTCAAATACCCGAAAAACTCAGAGCAGCAAAGCAACGTACAAATGGTTTTTCACGGAGATTTTAACTGGAATGTGAAAGATCGCCAGATTTTCAGGATATTATCTCAGGTTGTCTCCATCAAATTGCGCGAATCGATGCGCGAAGATCAGGGCGGGGTATATGGTGTTGGATTTAGTGAAAACATTTCGAAATTTCCAAAACCAAAATATTCCGTTACAGCCCAATGGGGTTGCGCACCCGAAAATGTAGACAAACTTGCAAAAACAGTTTTTGATGTCCTTGCAAAAATTAAACAGGAGGGGCCGACTGATATCGATATGCAAAAAGTGACAGAAACGATGATCCGCGAACGGGAAACCAGGGTAAAAGAGAACGGATATTGGTTATCTGCTCTTGAAAGCACTTATTTTAACGGAGACAAAATGATGACTTCTGAGGAATACGTTGCATTAATCAAGTCAATAACTAAAGAGGAGGTTAAAAACCTGGCTATTAAATACCTGGAGGGGAAAGAATATATCAGGACGGCCTTTATGCCTGAAGTGAAATAATTAGAAATCAATAATATAAATTTTTAGCAATGAGAAAATTAATTCTGCCATATTTATTGTTCATGCTGACTTACAGCTTATCGGCTCAGATGGTGAGCCATTCAAGCTGGCAATATTCAACCAAAAAGATTGGCAATGATGAGGCGGAATTAATTTTTAAAGCGAGTATTGATCAGGGGTGGCACCTCTATGGTCAGTATTTTGGAGATGGGGGACCTATCCGGCTCGAATTTAGTTTTGAAGACTCCCCAGCTTATCAGAAAGTGGGTAAAGTGCTCGAATTCCCGAAAGCGACTGAGGTGATGGACGAGATATTCAAGATTAAAGTTCAGTATTTTACAGGGACAGCTACCTTTGTCCAAAAGATTAAGATACGCTCCCCAAAACCATTTTCCATAAAGGGGTCATTGGCTGGTCAGGTTTGTCTCGAAGATGGCGCCTGCATGATGGTGAATGAAGATTTTGAGTTCAAACTGCCGGGGGCAACCGTTGCAGCAGTAGTTCAGGCGCCGGCAAAAACGATTGAACCATCAAAAACGTCCGAAATTGAAAAGTTGGTCAAAGCCGACACAATCCGGACTTCTGCTAAAACGGAACCAATAAAATCAGTCGCTCTCAAAGCTGCCGACAAGCCGGAGAAAACCGCCGGGAATTCTTCCCTTTTATGGTTTTTCTGGTTCTCATTTTTGGCAGGTTTACTGGCGATTCTCACGCCATGTGTATTCCCGATGATCCCCATGACGGTTTCATTTTTCATGCACGGCGGCAAAAACAAAACCAAAGCCCGTTTCGAAGCCCTCTTCTATGGCATCTCGATAGTTTTTATCTATACCGTTATCGGGACACTGGTGGCCTTTACCCTCGGTCCAAGTTTTGCCAACTTCCTTTCGACACACTGGTTGCCCAATATCTTCTTTTTCCTGATCTTCCTTTTCTTTGCAGCCTCCTTCTTTGGGATGTTCGAAATTGTACTCCCATCCTGGATGGTGAATAAAGCCGACCAACAGGTGGATAAAGGGGGAATCGGCGGACCGTTCTTCATGGCATTCACACTTGTACTGGTCTCATTTTCATGCACCGGGCCTATTGTTGGAGCGGTACTCGTTCAGTCGGCCGGGGGTGAGTTTTTAAAGCCCATCGTCGGAATGCTCGGCTTTTCTTTAGCCTTTGCACTTCCTTTCACCCTGTTCGCCTTCTTCCCCTCATGGCTCAGCTCGCTGCCCAAATCTGGCGGCTGGTTGAACAGCGTAAAAGTAGTTTTGGGATTTTTGGAATTGGCGTTGGGACTAAAATTCCTAAGCATGGCCGATTTAACCTACCACTGGCATATCCTCGACCGGGAAGTGTTCCTCGCGTTCTGGATCGTCATCTTCTTCCTGATGGGGGTTTACCTGCTCGGGAAACTGAAATTTGCCCATGATGATGAGGTGAAATTTGTGAGTGTTCCACGGCTCATCCTCGCGATCTGCACCTTTAGTTTTGTGATTTATATGATCCCTGGAATGTGGGGAGCACCGCTCAAGGGACTCGCCGGCTATATTCCACCCATGACCACCCAGGATTTTGACATCAGTCAGATCGTCAGGGAAAACAATTCAGGCAATACCTCAGTGGCAAAGGATGAACTTTGTGACGTGCCCCGGTACAACGATTTCCTGCACCTTCCACATGGGATCAACGGTTATTTCGACTGGGACCAGGCGATCGCCTGTGCCAAAACAAAAAAGAAACCCGTGTTTGTAGACTTTACAGGGCATGGTTGCGCCAATTGCCGGAAAATGGAGGAGAACGTCTGGGTTGACCCGCGCGTTCTGAGCCGGCTGAAAGCAGATTTTATTGTGGTGTCGCTTTATGTTGACGATAAAACGGCCTTGCCCGAAAACGAGTGGATTACCACAACTGAGGGGAAAGTCAAAAAGACGTTAGGGGCGAAGTACTCCTATATTCAGGAGACCCGGTTCAGGGCCAACTCACAGCCGCAATATTTAATTATTGATGCCGATGGGAACCAGCTCGTGGCACCCAAATTCTTCGATCTGGATAAAGATAAGTTTGTGGAGTTTCTCGATAACGGAATCGCCGAATTTAAGAAACGGGAACAAAAATAGTATTAAATATCCCTGACAGGGTTTGGAACCCTGTCAGGGATATTTGAAATATTCGTAAATTTATATTCGTGAAGTTGGATTTATTATTCTGCTGAGGCAAATGTTATATGCAACAAATTGAACCATTAAACTATGGAAAATTCTACCACATTTATAACAGGGGTATCAACAGTTGTGATCTTTTTCATGATACAGCAAATTATGGATATTTCTTATCCTTATATGAACATCACATTTCGCCTATCGCCGATACATACGCTTGGGTATTGATGAAGAATCATTTCCATTTTTTGGTTAAAATAAAAGATGAATGCCCTATTAGCCCTGACAAGGTTTTGAACCCTGTCAGGGTAAATGATCCGTCGAAATATTTTTCCAATCTGTTTAACGCATATGCTCAGGCTTTTAATAAACGCTATAATCGCCATGGCAACTTATTTGAACGCCCGTTTAAACGAAAGTTGGTTGAGGATATGGATTATTTAAAAACGATGGTTATCAATATCCACAATAACCCAGTCCATCATAAATTTACAGAACATGCAGTGGATTACCCCTGGTCCTCATACCAGACGTACATTTCGGTCAAATCAACACATTTGCAACGTGATACTGTAATTGGATGGTTCGATGACTTTGAAGGTTTTAAATTGGCACACGATAACCATTTTGATATCAAAGATATGGAAAGCTGGTTGTGGTTATAATAGAAATTTAATTGGATATGCTGTCCGTCATTGCTATAGTGCCGTTTGTCGGATTTTGGTTGGATGCAGCTCTATGATGTTATTTCTTTGAACAATAATTATTTAATTTGTAACATCATGAGGACGAAATTTATTTTTATTGTTTTATTCATTTTGCTGATTTTCAATTCCGCATTCAGCTCCACTACTGACCAACTTTCAGAGGATGAGGAAACGACCGGCTGGAACATGGTTCAGAACTTTTTGTCCGGCAAAGATAAGGGCGAACCTGTACGGTTTAGGAAGGAAATTTTAATCAAAATAACCGGAAATTATACAAAAAACGACTCTCTTGGGTTGGTAAAGCTGGTTTCGGAACTGCGAACCTTGATCCCCTTTATGGGAATTACATCAGAATCGAAAAAAGCCAATGTCTTTCTTGATATCAATCTGCTTCTTCCCCGTGTCCGGTCAGTTTCCGGTGCTTTAACCGAGATGTTTGACAGGAATAATGTCCGTAAATTGTATTTGTACCGCCAGGTTATTCCTATCTCTCTGGATACCTCCATGACGCAGGAACAGCGCGACCGGACTCTTACTTTTTATCTGCTGCGTTCCCTGACAGGAAACCGGTCCAATTGGTCAACAACAACTGTTCCCGGAACAATATTCGGACAGGATAACCCGTTGGAAAGCCAGTTCACAGCTCTTGATCATTTTGTGATTCAGCAAATTTATGCGCCAGATTTTGATAACCGGTTTCGTGAACATCTTGGAATTGGAGTGTTAAAATACAATTTCATCTACCATTTTTCGATATGGAAACCCAAAATTGAATTGTTGATCTTCTCACTGGTCCTTTTAGCTTTGTTCCTGGTGATGCATTATGGTGTGGTGAAGATTTTCCTTCGCTGGCAAAGGTTTGTCGCACAGTGGATGTTGCTCTCTTTCCCGTTTGTTTTTTTTATAGCCATTATGAACATTAGGCAAGGTTCAAATCTCAAACTGGTAGCAGTGATTCTACTGGGTCTCTTTATTTTTTATACTGTATGTTTTGTCGCTGAACTGTTTTTTGTTAACCCCAACAAACCCGCTTCAACCCGCCTAAAAGTGAAATTCATCATTCCTGTTGTGATGGTGATTTTTACGCTCATGTTCTATATGACGTTGGTTCATGATCTGAGACCGGAGGCACTGATTGTTATTTTGTTGAGCACGATACTTGTTTCGGCTGTACGGATTGGTTTTGAAAATTACAGGTACAACACCCGACAGGAGATTAACCAGCATGATGTCGAGATGGCAAAGCTCCAGGAATTAATCACCAAAGCTGAATTACAGGCAATCAATGCGCGAATCAATCCCCATTTTCTGTATAATTCCCTTAATTCAATCGCCACACTGGTCCACACCGATCCGGACAAAACCGAAAAGATGACCATTGGGCTCTCAGATTTTCTGCGGTATGCCATCAACCGGCAGGGAGCAGATATGGTATCACTGGCCGAAGAACTTGAGATCACGGGCAAATATCTTGAAATCGAAAAAGTCCGTTTTGGCGAACGCTTAAACTACTGTATCGATACCTCACCGGAAGCCGACAGGATAATTGTTCCCCGTTTTGTGCTTCAGCCCATAGTGGAAAATGCGGTTAAACATGGGATTTCTCCAATCAAGGAGGGTGGAATGATAAGGATTCAGTGTTTGATTGAGGCAAAGAAGCTCTCTATTTGTGTGTATGATAATGGACCCGGTTTTGCGGAAAATATTATGTCGGGCTATGGACTTACCTCATTAAATGACAAACTTTCACTCATTTATGGTCAGACACCGGAGCTATTCTGGGTAAATGGCGATCAAAAACATATATGTGTAAAAATACCTTTAAATAAAAATGGTTAACCCTCAGCAGAGAAGTTATAGGGCTGTCATCGCCGATGACGAGCCCCTCGCCCGTCAACGCTTGAAAAGCCTCCTTGCCACACAAATAATATCGGTGGAGGTTGTTGGAGAGGCATCTGATGGCGATATGTGTCTCGAAATGATACAGCAAAGTGTTCCTGATTTGGTTTTTCTCGATATCCAGATGCCGGGACGCACAGGTATGGAGTTATTGCAGGAGCTGCAGAATCCCCCCTGGGTAATTTTTGTTACTGCTTACGAAGAATATGCACTCCAGGCATTTGAACTTTCCGGTATCGACTATCTGGTAAAACCGGTGAGCCATGAACGCCTCCAAAAAAGCCTCGAAAAGCTTTCCCTGGTAACGTTTCCAAATCATCAAACGGATGAGCTTCGCAATGCACTGAAAATGGTATTGTCAGTCAGTGAACAGCCTAAGCCCGTTGCGATTCCGGTAAAGTCGGGAAACCGCACTTACTTTATTAAAATCACAGATATTGCTTTTCTGAAAGCAGAGGATAAGTACGTCACCTTGCACACCAAAGAGGGGAAAAATCATCTCCTCGAACAGAGCCTCAACTATTATGAAGATAGAATTGGTTCTCCATTCGTCAGGGTAAAACGTGATCATTTAATAAATCGTGATTTGGTTGAAGAGATCACCCGTTATTTTAGCGGAAGTTTCATTTTGAAGATGAGCGATGTTGATAAAACCCGCATTATTTCAGGACGCTCCTATTCAGATGCGGTAAAGAGGCTGATTGAATTATAATTTACATCCTAAAATTACGGGCAGTATCAATCATCATTTTCAGATTTGCAGCGGGTGTAGTGGGTGGAAGCGCACAGCCCGCGTTGAGAATAAACCGGCTTGAATTCCTGTACGCAGACAATAATTCAATCGTTTTCTTCTGAACTGCCTCAGTAGTTCCAAGGGCTAAAACGCCGCTTGGATCTATATTTCCAATGAAGGTGGTAGTGGTTCCGAGGGTGTTGTAAATTTTGGCAATGTCGGTTTTATAATCCAGTTCAAAGGCATCAGCAGCAGTTAATAACATATCATCCAGTATACTATCGGTATTGCCACAAATGTGCAAAGCGTAGGCAACCCCAGCCTGGTGCGCCACCTCTGCCATTCTCTTTTCGTAGGGTAAAGCAAATTTCAAATACATATCAGGCGAAATCATCTCAGGACCGGCCGGACTATCCCCGTTCGAGACCATATCGCACCCTGTTTGGGCCATCAATTTTATAAACTGGGAACTGGCATCGGTGCAATATTCGAGGATTGTTTCGAGTTGTTCATCAGTACCCATTACCAGATCGAGCATCCAGTTTTGGGCGCCCCTCATCATGCTTGCCAGCGAAAAAGGGGCCTGGTCACAGTTGCCCCGAATATAGATTTCATCCTTATAATAGGCTTTCAGCAGGCGGACAGCTTCCAGCCAGATCTGGATATATTTATAATTTTCAACCTTTGCAGGTTTCAACCGGAGAACATTTTCCAGATTGTCGAGATTGCCCCGGTGCGTTCGGGCGGGATCATTTTCAGGGAAATCAACGGGAACACCAACTGCCCCGGCCAGGGTTACTGTGTCAATATCAATGAGAATTCCGTCATACCTGTATTTGTCGACCGAGGCGATAAAACATTCCGCGATCAGCTGAGGGTCATTACGGTATTGCGCCATTGTAATACCATGTTCGTGGGCTGCCATCATGAAATTATGGAGCATTACAGGTGTTTTATCCGGCTTCAATCCATTCAGTGCAGCATTTATCCTTTCGTATCCGTTCATATTATTCCAATGTTTTGATTTTAATTGTTTCAATGGCATAATGGCCCAACTGTAACTGAACACTATTCCCGTTGGAGGGCAATGGTTTAATGGTCTCTTCAATCAGATTGGTGTACGCCGCCTTACTGATTCTCCTGAAACTTTCAACCTTTATTTCCCGGTCTTTCCCTTCAACATCCACCAACCTGATGATTGCTTCGGCGCTGTCTTCCGCCTTTTTGATGGTAGAAATCAGCACATTTTCCTCAACCGTCCTGAAAAAGCTCAGTGTTTCAGGCAAAGAAGCGTCCGCCATGCGATGGTCGGCCCATCTGGCGGTCAACTGTTCGTTTGCCTGACGCCCGAATGATGCGCCATTTATCCAGCCCGGCTGATGCGAGGTGATTGAGAATCTGAAAGTGTGATTGCCCGTCTGCAGGTAATCATTCCCCTCC
This sequence comes from Prolixibacteraceae bacterium, assembly GCA_023251475.1. Classification (GTDB taxonomy): domain Bacteria; phylum Bacteroidota; class Bacteroidia; order Bacteroidales; family Prolixibacteraceae; genus JAAFHB01. The sequence continues at coordinate 20,017 of JAHEYS010000078.1, read as the reverse complement.
CAATGGCAGCTTTTTCGTGAAGCAAGCAAAATTGGTTGCAACATCTGGTTGGTGATCGGATGATCTGTCGGATCTATCCAGTCGGCAACCGCAACCGATGAACTCATGGTCACACCAAACAACGAATTGCTTGCGCTGATCCAGTTTTCGATCCCCCTTGGATGGATATCTTTGCAAACAGTGGTGTACCTTTCGCCTGCAGCCCCTTTCATTTCACTTTTGCCAACTTCGACAACACCAAAGGGTACTTCGTATGAAACCTGCCCATCACTCATACTGAGCGGTAAGGCCATGCGGAACTCACGGTACAAAACACCTTCCCAGTTCAGAATAGCCGGTTCAAAATCAATCCGCTTTTGCTGATGAAACACTTTTATCCGCTGTTCAATAATGGCATAACGAATCTTCTGACGATATTTATAGGTCGTATAAACCGGCCCGTTTTCTTCGACTTCCCATTTTGTGGGATAATTACCCGTTTTGTCGAATCCCTCCATATCGGGTTTCTGTACATCGGTAAATTCGCCGGCCCCGTTTCCAACCGACCGCATGGTAAATACTTCACCCGCTCTGAATTTTCCGGGATCAATCAACTCCCGGTTTAATTCCTTGTCAAAAACCGAAGACAATCCTCCATTACCAAATTTAAGTTTGTAAAACCTGTTTTCAGCTTCATTTTTAAATGGCAAAGCATCATCCTCATTTTTCTTTTTCAGTGCTTTCAGATAGAATGTACGATAACCGACAGGCGGCACATTTTTTCCCGTAAAATGAAGTTTCGCCCGTTTGATCGATCCATCGGCATAGTTCAGGGTATTGCTTATCTGGACCTTTTCAGGATTCCCTTCGGCATCTGATAATTCCAGATTAAAAGCTTCACCAGGAGCAAAACTGACATCAACCGACACTGGATCGCTTCGGTTCAGGTTCATGCTGTTAAACACAACCAGCGGACGCCCTTTATCAGGATGGGTATTCACTTTTGAGGCCAGCCCGGCAAGGTTGATTTCCAATATTTTTTCGGCCTCAGCTTTGGCAAATTCATACTTCTGAAGGAAGAAGGCATCGGTAATATCGCCGTGTTTGCCACCCCAGCCATGGTCGGGATATATTTTTGCTTCCCATGCTTTATTCAATTCTATTTCAGGATAATTATCAAAAGAGCCATCAATCAGCGCGTTGACTGTGGCAAATTTCTCGGCAGCCGGCAATAATAGATCGGCTTCACGACTGGCCTTTAAGGCTTTCTGATGCGATGGACCATGAATATATAACCATACATCAGGACGTTCACCCGTGATGGATGGAAGTTGTGGCTTTTGAGCAACAAGTGCATTAAAAAATTCAGGAGCGGTGGCTATCTTTATTTTAGGAAGCTGAACCGGTACATTCTTCCCGTTTTCATCCTGAAGTTCCTGAATATTCCCCCAATTCTGAATCAGATGATTGTAATCCTTGGCCGGACTCATATCATTATCTGAGAGTAAAGGGATGATCGGTGATTGATTTTTACCGGTGTAATATTTCTCCCAATCCATCGAACTTGTTACAAGGTATTGGGCTGTTTCAGGAAAACTCTTCTGAAGCGGGCCAAAAGCATCACCGTAATGGCCCGGAGAAAAAGCGGTAACAAAAGATCCGTCGGGGCTGTACCAGTTGAAGAGACCACGTTCATGCCGGCTGATCATCAGATATTTGGTTCCGGCCTTACTCATCAGCTGCGCCATCTGCAACGTGCGGCCCGGCACATCTTCGTTCCAGTAAACAGTTGCCTTGTAACCAAATTCATCCTTGAGCCATTTGGCGCCCAGATAAAACTGGCGGGCCAGCGATTCGCCCGAATACATCTCTTCATAAGGCTGAATAAAAGTTGATCCGCAAGAGATTCGTCCGTCGTTGAGCATCTCCTTAACCAGCGCTTTTTTGTCAGGATGGCGTTGGGTAAATTCTTTGAGCATCAGGGCATCTTCCACATCAAAACGGTAATTTTTATCTTTGGATCCCTTTTCAAGCAACGGCGCAATCAACATGGTGTCACGCTCGATCACACATTTCTCAGGAGAATCCATCCATGCAATATCCTGATGGCTTGAATTCATCAGATAAATCTCCCCCTTCCCTAATATTGAACTCGCCAGGTTAAACATTCCTGTCACCGTCTTTGGATTGTAGCTTCGGGTGGAATGAAGCAAAATTTTTTCACCCGCATTTTTGCTTTCAGTGAACAATATGGCTTTGTTCTGCAACCGTGTAGCCTTATCATCCTCTCCAAGTGAAGGAGAGACCAGAATCTCCCCTTTGTCATCGCTAAGAATAAACGGTTTTTTAAGTGCGGTCAGTGGTAACGAAAAGGTACCGTCAACATGACCATCAACTTCTAAAAGCTGAACTATCTTCGATTTTCCGGAAAATAAACAGTTAATTTCAGTACCGGCCAGGTTTGCAGAACCTGTTAACCGACACTTCAGTTCTCCTTTGGCTCTCTCCATTACAACCTCCGTTGTTATATCGTACCCGGCGGATTTACGGAGGTAGGAAAGGGCGTCATTGGCCTGATAAACAATTATCCAGGTATTGCATTGATTTGCATGTCCAACGATTTTAATGGTTTGCCCCTCTCCGTTCACCAACCAGCTTTTGGGGGCTGTCAGCGACATATAACCGTGGGCATCCTTTGCCTGATCAATTTCAACAGTGACAAAAGAGAGGATTCCCCCGTCATCGGTTTTTAGTTGCCAGGTTTTCTGCTCCGATGCGGCAATTTCAAACCGTTTCTTCCCGTTGACATAAACATCGAAAAAAGATCGCTCTGTGCTCAGATCAATGGCAGCAATCCATAAAAAAGTGGCATCTTCCTTATCGTAACCGTCAGGCAGCTGCCCTGTTTTCCATTCAATAGCCATATTTCCATCTGTGCAACGGGTGATTAATGACCTGCTCACATCAGAACGGAAACTGTGATATGAAAATTTGTTTGAACCAAGGTTCTTTTGAAAACCTTCGAACCAGTTTTCCGGTTTCCCCGGCAGATTCAGCATCCCCTTAATATGGTGGTTTTGAGAATTCAACTGGAAAATGGGAAATAGAAAAATCAACAACATTAGGATTGACCTGATCTTGTCCATTGTAGTATGGTTTAGTTAGTTTTATTTAGGATCTTCTCAATACGCCGGGTCATTTCCATCATCGACCTTCCGTTATGATAAGGACATTTCCACGGATCGATCTTCCAGTCATTGCGATAGTAAGGTGAAGGATCATCCGCCGGCTCAATCAGGTAAGGGACTCCCAGACGGTTCAGCTTGGTAAACCATTCGCCCTTTTCATGGTCGATCAGGTAAGTATCAATAAAATTCCAGCTCAGTTTTACGGTATTCCAGTATTTTTCCTCTCCGGTCAGTTCGAAGGCATTCATAAATCCGACAAGTGTTTCGGCCTGTTGCCACCAATGTTTATTCGTCTTCAGATGACTTCCGAACCTGGTCGATTCCAAAAACAGACCCCCATCCTTATCCACTGCCACCCGTTCAATGTGATCAACCATCTTTACGGAAATGGGGCGCATCCTTGCCAGGATATCTTTATTTCCCAATATCTCTGCCGCTTCCCACAACAGCCATGACCCTTCGATATCATGTCCGAATGAACAAATACCCTTCGATGCAGCTACCTCGATAAATCCTTCATCGAAGAAGATCCCAAAATGACCATCTTCGCGAATGATTTTATCCAGAAACAGGTTCATCAGTTCGGTCAGTCTAGTTTCAACTTTGGGGTCTTTCCAGACCTTATAAAGTGCGGCCCAGGCCTCCAGCACATGGAGATGGGTATTCATCGATTTTGGCTCATTATTGTCTGCCATCCGGTTCTCCCCGTAGATTTTCCAGTCGCGGGTAAACGATTCGCGGTAACCGATATTATCCGGGTCCTTGGTTTTTTCTTCAAGCAATACAAAGAGATCCTGAATCTTTTGCATCACTGAATCCAATGGACGAAACTCATAATATTTACAAAGTGCATAAATTACAAAAGCCTGGGCGTAGGTATGTTTGATGTCGTTGGCCACTTTATTGTCTGATGACAACTCCATAAAATAACCTCCAAAATCTTTATCCTCAAAATCTTCGGTAACTACTGCATAGGCTTTATCAGCCACAGCTGCATATTGCCGATTACCTTCAAGCATGGCAGCCGCCGAAAATGTCCATAAGATCCTGGCATTTAGCACACTTGTTTTATTGGCGGTCAGCACCGGATTTCCGTCCAGATCGACAGCGCCGTAAAAACCATGCCCGTTTTTTTCAACCCCAAATTTCATCCAGTAAGTCAGGATATCTTCATGAAGCTCTTTGGTGAAATAATCGTGGTACTGTTTTAATTCATTTTTCAGGGTTTCCATATTAATACTGGTTTAAGTTGATCGTTAACTGTAATTTTATTTACCAAGTGAGATAAAATAGCCAGGAATGAAAAAACACCAACAAAGATAAATAACAAAATCATGACTAATTAATGCAACCTTTAAAATCAAATTATCTATGAATGAAACAAATTAACAGAATTGTTTATCAAATATCTTTCATATTTTTACAACGGTCGATTTTATAAATATGAGCTATTTTATCTATTCAAAGGCACCAAATCGTTTAATCAATATACCTGTTATTAAAGATTTTCCAAGCATATGGGAATTTGGACATGAACGGTATTCCAATATTAAGCCATCCTCACTCGATCTTCATCACAACAAAGGGATTGAGATCTGTTATGTGAAAAAAGGGCGTTACGACTGGCAGGTTGAAAATAAAGAATATGTTGTTTATCCAGGTGAAGGATTTGTAACTTGCCCGTGGGAATGCCATGGTAACAGTCTGGGAGTAGTTGAGCTTGGCGAAATATACTGGCTGATTATCACTCCTGAGATATTTAGTAAAGAAGAAGGGTGTCATTTTGCTGACCAGACCACCTTTAGTCACGAACAGGAGACCTTCATTGCGAAGGTTTTATGCGAGAACAAAAGTCACATCCTCAGCAATGGGGCAAGGTTGGAAAAATATTTTTTACAACTCAATCATGAACTGGTTTACCGGGAATTCGGCTTTGATGTAAAAATCAGGTCTTTAACCGAAAGTATCCTGCTCGAAGTTGTTCGAATCATCCAAAATCGTAAACTTGTTGTGAGTAAGAATAATGGATGGATCAATGAATTAAAATCACTGCTTGAAACAGATTTTTCAAAAAAATGGACAATCGGGGAAATGTCTTCTCATTTCACGATGGGGACTACTTCGTTTAATAACAAAGTAAAACTCTTGACAGGATATACACCCCAAAGCTTTCTGATGGATCTTAAAATCGGATACTCAAAAAATCTGTTGCTAAATACCAATCGGTTATTGACCGATATTGCACTTGAAGCCGGTTTTTATTCTTCCCAGCACTTTTCTTCCACGTTTCTTAAACGTGTGGGGATGAGTCCCAGCGCTTACAGAAAAAATTACAGAGGGTGATCGCACCTTAAGCCGATATTGCAACTAGTTCAATCCCTTAAACCTGTTTCGGAATTCCGAAGGTGGCAATCCATTGACTTTCTTAAATTGCTTATTGAAATGGCTCAGGTTATTGAATCCACTGTCCAGGCACACCTCCAGAATACTCAGGTCAGGATCCATCAACAATTTTCCTGCAAACTCAACCTTCAGTTGATTGAGGTATTCAAAAACGGTTATTCCCATATTCATCTTAAAGAAACGGCACAGGGAACCTTCAGCCATATTAACCAGGTCGGCCAACTGCTTTAAATCAACCTCTTCACGGTAATGATTCATTAAATATTCATGAATTACAGCTATCCGTTTGTTTTGAGTGGTAAAACGGATACGGAGATACTCCTTACTGGCCAGCTGAATATTGGTCTCACTCCGGCCAATAATATCCATCAGTTTAAGAAAATGAAGCATCCGGTCAAAACTTTTTAGATACGGTAATTGCAACATGATTTCGCTCACTTCGTTGAGCGTTTGCCCCACAATCTGAATACCCCTCTCCGACAAGGAAATCGCTTTTGCAATATATTTAAATTCTGGAAGTGATAGCAACTGAGGAGTTACCACATCTGCATTAAACTGCAGAAATACCATCTCCAGCGAACGGGCCGTAGGTGTGCGGGTTTCCTTATCGGCAATCCATACATGGGGAAGGTTACGGCCAATAAAAACAAGGTCGCCGGGTTGAAATTCCACTATGGAATCGGCGACAATCCGCTTACCCGAACCTTCAGTAATAAAACTGATCTCATAATTGTTGTGGTAATGCCAGGTACACTTCTCCATGTTGTCCTGAAAAATTCCAATGAAAATTGATTCATCGTCTTTTACATTTATTTTCTCTAATGATGCTGTCATAATGGTTATAATTGCACCCTACCAGGACAATTGGTGAATATCGCATCGAAAGTAGTAAAAATTGATGTGGATTTTTATAATGGAGGCCGATATTTTTGTATTAGCTATTAAACTAAAAATCAGATCAAAATAAACTATGGAAGAGTTACTCGAAAAGCTGCTCGAAGCAGTCGAATTTGGCAAGGTGGATAAGAAATCCCCCTACCCTCCTCAACTCAGGGATATGGATGGCGCACATGAACTGACGATAAGAGCCATTGAAACGGGTATCAAACCGCAGAAAATATTGGAAGAGGCGCTTATTCCTGCAATGGAAAGGGTGGGGAAAAAATTCGCCGAATGTAAGATTTTTGTTCCGCAAATGTTAATGTCTGCAAGGGCAATGGGATCATCAATGTTTCAGCTTAAACCATACTTTGCCTCAGGTGCTATCAAGACAAAAGGAACTTTTATTATCGGGACAGTAAAAGGAGATTTGCATGACATTGGCAAAAACCTTGTTTCGATGATGGTAGAAGGCGGTGGCTGGTCGATTGTTGATTTGGGGGTTGATGTCGGCGCTGATAAATTTGTTGAAGCCTTAAAAAATAATCCGGGTGCAGTGATCGGACTGTCTGCTCTGTTAACCACCACAATGGTAAATATGGGAGAGATCGTGGCAAACATAAGGGAACAGGCACCTGAAACAAAGATACTAATTGGCGGAGCGCCAGTAAATGATGATTTCTGTCAGAAGATAGGGGCCGATTTTTATGCTCCCGATCCCCAGAAGGCAGTTGAATATCTGAACAGGATTGCTTCGTAGACCCACGATTCCACCCGATATTTTTCGGAACAGGAATAGCCATAATTGCCTTTCTATCAAGACAACAGGATATTGCCTGCACTTTAACGGTAGAATTAAGAATAATAGAAATTTCTAATTCACATTAATATGAAGTACAAAAGCTTAATCATTAATAATCCTGAAGAGCTGATGTTCGGGATCGCCCCGAAACCTGTTAAAACGCGGCGGGGACTTGAAATTGGCGGAGGGCAGGTCTATGCCGAACTGAATTTCACCCTTCCAGTCATGAGTATCAATGACAACACGCTGAACCAGGTTTATGCGCACTACCGTGAAATTGCTGAAGGGGCGCTTGAACGGGCTTTACACCTCAATTCGAAGGGGGTTGTCCTGGAGTTTGAGACACTTCTTGAGATGACAAAAACCCCCTCTATTGGTGTGGAGATCGTGAAAATCATGAATGGGATTTGTGAAGATTATTATCAGAAATTCGGACTTAAATCGGAAATCCGTCTGACGCCAAACGATTTACGAGAATTTGAGCGACCTGCAAAACAACGCTCCTCGCAGTTTCTGGAACCTTTGTTTGAACTCTTTGAGCAGGGGATGATTGCCGGTGGCGACCTGCTTTCGATTGAAAGTACGGGTGGCAAAGAGGTATCGGATGAGGCACTGATGATGTGTGATGTCAAAGGGATGGTGTTTGCACTGGCGGTATTGGGGGTCAGGGATATGCAGTTTCTCTGGGAGAAAATTGTTTCCGTTGCAAATAAACATGGAAAGATAGCTGCCGGCGATTCGGCCTGCGGATTCGCAAATACAGCGATGGTTTTAGCCGAGAAAAAGTACATTCCAAAAGTCTTTGCAACAATTGTCAGGGTGATTTCAGTGGTCAGGTCCATCGTAGCAATGGAACAAGGTGCTGTTGGTCCTGATAAGGATTGCGGATACGAAGGTCCTTTCCTCAAGGCGATTACCGGAATACCCATCTCGATGGAGGGGAAAACAGCGGCATGTGCACATCTGAGTCCGCTGGGAAATATTGCCTCGGCATGCGCTGATCTGTGGAGTAACGAGTCGGTACAAAACATTAAGTTGTTATCAGGTATGGCGCCCACTGCCTATCTGGAGCAGCTGGAATATGACGCCCGACTGATGAATGAAGCGCTTCGGGCAGGGAAAATGCATTGTCAGGTACTGCAGCAGTTGTTGGTGGCATCGGATGTGTATACCGATCCGCAGGCTTTGATTCTTTCGCCCGAGAATGTGATAAGAATCTCCAAAGAACTCGTGAAAGGGGATTCCTATGTGGCCAATGCCAGGAACGGCGCTTTGGCAGCACTTGATATTATTGAAGAGGCGCTCAGGTCTGGCAGGATGAAACTGCCGGAACTTGAAACCGGCTATCTCCCAATCCTTCGCGATGATTTGAACACCATCCCCGATAATGAAAGTGAATTCATTGCCATGATGCTTCCGCTTATAGACCAAAGTAAATTCATTCCTGCAGAATACGGATTATAAATGGATGAAATTCCGGTAAATATCATTTCAGGATTTCTGGGGAGCGGAAAAACGACTGCCATCATTAAGCTACTGAGCCAAAAAACATCCGATGATCGTTGGGCTGTAATCATCAATGAGTTCGGGAAAATTTCAATTGACAGTCAGACTATCCGCTCCACTTCTTCAACTACAGGAACTGTTTTTGATATCTCAGGCGGCTGTATTTGTTGTTCTGCAAAGGGCTATTTTCAGGAGAACCTTGAAAAAATCACCGGAACCGGAGATTACTCCCGGATTCTGATCGAACCCAGCGGATTAGGTGGTATAGAGATGGTTACAGATATCGTTAATGCAAGTGCCGGTCTCCACCTGATGCCTGTGATTTGCCTGGTAGACATTACGATGATTGAAAATCTGCGGCTTCAGCGACTGCCAATTTACCGTACCCAAATTCTAAAAGCCGGTCTCATTGTGTTCAGCAAATGTGATCTGCTCAACGATCCGGTGAGGGAAGACCATCTGATTGAGCTGTTTAAATCGATGTACCCCGACAAACAAATTAGCAGGTTTAAGGCACACAACATCCCTTTGTCCTGGTTATCGGAGAATGATATAAAACCGGATCCCGGGAAGGGTGAATTCCGGATGATTTTACAAAATGACCGGTTATTAACGGATGACCATTATCTGCAGCAAACTTGCAGGTTTGAAGCTCTGTCGGTTTTTGTTCCGGAAAAGGTGATTCGGTTTTTCACGGATTATCCAAAAATTCTTAGGGCAAAAGGACATATCCGGACGCTGGAGGGCTGGAAGCTGTTTAATTATACGTTGACAAGGTGTAGTTTTGAACCTTGCGAGGCAAAAGGGCAAAGTGAACTGATCATTATTTCAGAAAAGTCGCCATCCGATCTGAATGAAAATCCGGAAGATACCATAAGGGAAATGATGATTGCCAATGATTCGACTAAATTCTGAATCAGGAAGGCAAACAGAGGTTTAAATTTCATTACTTTGCGTTTGAAACGGAGAGATGCAGGGCAGGATCAATCATCATGTGATGGATTAAAACTTTGTGTACCTTGCCAAAACATGGACTGCATTGCCGGATAAAAACAAATGATCAAATAATGAAAAAACATACCATTACCCTTCACCCACTTGGGAAAGAGTTACAGGTGAATGACCAGACACCACTGATTGACGTTTTGCATGAATTTGGTATTGAATTTCCATGCGGGGGTAAAGGAACGTGCGGAAAATGCAGGGTGCGGCTACTCGGTGGCGAGATAGAAACCACGCCAACCCACCGGCAAAAAATAGAGCAACTGGGCCTTGGTACAGATTGGAGACTGGCCTGTTTTAGTAGGTGCACCAGTGATATTATCCTTGAAATTGAGCAGTTTAACCACCTGATCCTGGCAGATGAAAGTGAATTTGATTTCACACCCGGGGAGGGATTCGGCGTTGCAGTTGATCTCGGCACGACCACACTAGTTGCCCAGCTCATCGACCTCTCCTCCGCTAAAGTACTGGCGGTTGAGACCATGCTCAATCCACAGGTAAAATTCGGCGCCGATCTGATCTCCAGAATTCAGGCCTGGATGGATGGAAATGCCAATGAAATGGTGCAGCTCATACGATCGGCCATTGGTACAATGATCCGGCTCATGCTGAAAAAGCATGAGGTGGAATTGAAAAAAGTGACCATAGTCGGAAACACAACCATGCAATTGATCTTCAGCAACTGCGATGTTTCTTCACTTTCATCCTACCCATTCCACACAAATGATCTGGGGCTAAAATCATTCGATCCGGCAGATTTGGGCTGGAATTTTAACGTTCAGGAAAATGTTCAGTTTTTCCCGTCAATCGGGAGTTTTGTAGGAAGTGATATCCTTGCCGGAATAGCGGCAACGAGCCTGTATCAGAAAGAAGATTATACCGCGCTGATTGATTTGGGAACCAATGGTGAAATTGTAATCGGGAATAAAAATCAGATCGTATGTGCTTCAACAGCGGCCGGTCCGGCATTTGAAGGGGCAAATATCTCGATGGGAATGAGGGCTGTCACAGGCGCCATCTCGTCGCTAAACCTGGTTGAAAACAAGATTGTTGCAAGTGTAATTGGGAATACTGTTCCCAAAGGGATCTGTGGAAGCGCCCTCATTGATGCCGTAGCTATCCTAAGGGAGCTTGATCAGGTTGGAATGTTTGGAGAAATCAACTCCGGAGCTCCGCAGATTTCCATCACCGGAAAGGTGATGCTGACACAACGCGACATCAACGAATTTCAGCTTGCAAAAGCCGCCATTGCTGCCGGATTGACCATCCTGACGAATCAGCTTTCAATACAACCTGCAGCTATTCATGAAATCTATATCGCGGGCGGCTTTGGTAGTTACATCAACATCGGAAATGTTGTGGCAACCGGAATGATCGAGCATGATCCGTCAAAAATACATAAAATGGGAAATACGGCGCTGATTGGCGCTAAAATGTTCCTCTTCGCTGACAGAGGTCCTGCAGATCAAATTTTGGCAATTACCAGGCATATTAATCTTGAAGGTGATCCCAATTTTCAGGATATCTATGTCGACAAAATGCTTTTCCCCATTTAGTAAATAAAAGGTATTTTTGCGCCATTCCTTAATGCAAATTTATCAAAATGTATAATAACCTGATTACCGTTGTTTGTTTCTTCCTGTTACACCTATTGCCAATATCATCAATGGCCCAAAGCGGAATCACCTCCGGGAAATACCATACCAACAGTGAAGTTCAGCAACTGCTTTTGAAAATACAGGAAAGTCACCCGTCGCTCCTTAAATTGCATACCATCGCCACAAGTCCTGGCGGAGAAGCGGTAACGGTAATCGAAATCGGGAATTCAAAAGAGGTGTGTCCTGCCATCTTTGTGGGGGCAAACTTTGAAGGAGATATCCCTTTTGCAACTGAAGGGGCGCTGGGTCTGGCAAAGATGTTGGTCGATTCGGCTCAATATACTGTAGGTATAAAATGGTATATCCTGCCACTTCCCAATCCCGACGCATCAAAAGGGTATTTCTCAAAAATCAGATACGGCAGAAAAGTCAACGATTTTCCCATTAATAATGACGTGGATGAAGCCTTGAATGAAGATGGTTTTGAAGATCTGAACGGGGATGGCTGGATTACCCGGATGCGGGTAAAAGATTTGACAGGGAGCTGGATCGTTTCAAACAAGGATCCAAGGATAATGGTCATGGCCGACGTTAAAAAAAATGAACGCGGAGAATACAAATTATACAGCGAAGGGATCGACAATGATGGCGACGGAGAATATAATGAAGATGGAGAAGGTGGCATTAATATAGGAATTGCTTTCCCCCACCTTTTTCCAAAGAACAATAAAGAGGCTGGTTTGTGGCCCGGACAGACTCCTGAAGTTTATGGGATCATGAAATTCATTTACGACCGGCCAAACATTGCAATGGTTTATACCCTTGGAAGTAGTAATTTTTGTCTTACTCCGCCAAAAACCGGCAGGAAAGGGGATCCCGGTTCTGAAGGGATAAAGGTCCCCCCCCGTTTCATCAACCAGCTTGGTGCTGATCCTGCACGATCGTACACCATGAATGAAGTTATTGAACTGTTCAAACCGGTTGTACCATCACAGGTAGAGGTGACTCCATCCTTGGTATATAACTACTTCGGCCTGGGAGCCGCTTTAAATCCCATGGAAGACGACCTGAAATTTTATGCTCGACTTTCAGATGATTATAAAAAATACCTGAAAACCAAAGGTTTTAATACAGAAACGGTGGATCCTTCTCCTGAAAAAGATGGTTCGTTTGAATTATGGGCTTATTTTCAACTTGGCGTACCCTCCTTCAGCATGAATTTATTTTCCATTCCCAAAGTCAAGGAGGAGAAGAAAAGTGAAAAAGCAGATGAGCCGACCGTGAAGAAAGAGGGGGAGGAATTAACTGATAAAGAGAAAGCACTTTTATCTTATTCTGAAAGGGAATATGATAAAAAAGGGTTCATACCCTGGCAAAAATACACACATCCAACCCTGGGGGAGGTTGAAATCGGTGGGTTTATCCCCTACCTTGAGTCGACCCCAAAGCCCGGGATGATCGATTCCTTGCTGAATGTCCAGTTACCATGGCTGTTGCAACTCAGTAAAAAACTACCCGTTATTTCATTTGCAAGCAATAAAATAACCGCGTTGGGCGCGGGAGTGTACAAATTTGAACTTTTTATCGAAAATAAAGGTCTTCTCCCCTATCCTACAGCCATTGGTGAAAGGGACAAACAACCTGCCCCTCTGGTTGTCGTTTTGGATAATGATACCGAAATACTCGAAGGATTAAAACGGACTCCTTTGGGACGCATCGGTGGAAATCAGGTTAAAAAGCTCACATGGCTGATTAAAACAGCGCAAAATAAAACCATCACGGTAAAACTGGAGTCGACAGTTTTTGGGAATGAAGTGAAACAAATCAAAATCGCAGATTAATTATGAGATATTATATATTGATATTCACGCTTTTCGTAATCGTTCCATCTCTTTTCTCTGCCGAAAAGGGGAAGATTGAAGTTCCACTGCGTTTCGACAGATATTACAGCTATGCAGAGGTGACCGAGGCTTTACAGGTGCTGCACAAAGCCTACCCTGAATTGACCAGACTTGAAGTGGTCGGTAAGAGTGAAGAGGGGCGTGAGATCTATGCCCTGACAATCAACAACCCCAAAACAGGAAATGACCTTTCTAAACCAGGAGTTTATGTGGATGGAAATATACACGGAAACGAAATACAGGCTGGAGAGGTTTGTTTGTATTACGCCAATTTGTTGCTGACCAAATATGGCGAGAATGATAAAATCACCAAGGTCGTCGACAAAAATGCCCATTACATTATTCCGGTAGTCAACGTTGATGGAAGATACCATTTCTTTACTGATGGTAACACACCCCATTCAAACCGTGGACTCCGGGTTCCGCGGGACGATGATGGGGACGCCCTTTTTGACGAGGACCCCTACGACGATTTGGATGGCGATGGCAGCATCACCCAGATGAGAATTAAAGATCCGCTTGGAGCGTATAAAGTTGATCCTGAAGACAAACGGATCCTCATCCATGTAAAACCAGAAGAAAAAGGGGAATTTACATTGCTTGGATATGAAGGGATTGACAATGATAACGACGGAAAACTGAACGAAGATGGCGAGGGGTACCTTGATGCAAACCGTAACTGGGGTTACAACTGGATGCCATCCTATGTACAAAGCGGGGCAGGAAACTTCCCGCTTTCAGGACTTGGCACAAAAGCAATCAACGATTATATCACTGCCCGTCCAAATATTATTATCGGTTTTGCTTTTCATAATAACGGAGGGATGTGGCTTCGCGTCCCTTCCGAAAAAACAACGTTCATGGATCCGGCTGATGTTGCTGCATACGATGTTATTGGAAAAGAAGCGCTGAAAATAACCCCGGGATATGTCTATCAACCATCCTATGACCTTTATCCAACTTATGGAGATTTCGATTCACACCTGTTCTTTGTACATGGTGTCTTTTCATTCGTAGGGGAGCTTTTTCAGCGTGAACAGGAAACCTACCGTGAAAATGCAAATAAGCCACAACAGGTAGCTGATGAAGCAAACCTGGCCAGAGAACAACTTAAATTTAACGACCGACTGGCACAAGGGGAATTGTATAAAGAGTGGAAAAAATTCAAACACCCCACCTATGGTGAGATTGAAATAGGGGGATGGGTAAAAATGAGTTCCCGCCTGCCCCATCCGTTTATGTTACCCGAATTGGTTCATCGGAATGCGTCGGTGGTTTTACTTGCCGCAGAAAATACGCCGGAGATTAAAATGGAAGTATTTGAGGTTAAGAAGATCGGGGAAGATTTACACCAGGTCAGGGTCCGGTTGCAAAATAAAAACGGTTTGCCAAGCATGTCTGCCAACGCGGTAAAAACAAAATTATATCCCCAGGACAGACTGAAAATTTTGGGAGGGAAAGTTGTAGCCGGTGGAAGACTGATTGATGCAAGGATCAACAAGGTCACTTATAAAGAGAAAAAGCCAGAAATTCAGTTTCTTTCAGTTAACAGCTACGGAGTTGTTGAATTTCAGTTTTTAATTGAAGGTAAAGGGGAAATCACCTTTAATTATGAATCTGCCAAAGCAAAAGGAACTTCAGCACAGGTTAAACTATAGGTGCCTAATAATTGAATGGATACGCAACTATACCGGCAGTTTTTCCATCTCATTTATAATTAAAAATGAAACAAAATGAAACCATTCTTTCTTTTAAAGTATTTGTTGTTCTTTCTGCTTTTTGCCGGAACGGGCTGCCAAAAGATAATTGTAGAGGATCAAGCATTAGAAATTGGTAAAACAGCTACAATTCACCTCAATCAGCTCTATTTTTCAGCTGACAAACAATACTCACTGATGCTCACCGAGGCAAACGATTCGCGCTGTCCAACAGGTGTCGAATGTATTTGGGCGGGTGAGGTTTCCCTTAAAGGCGAATGGACAGCGGGCAGTAACAAAACCAATTTTGAGCTGCATACGTTATTAAAAAACATGCAAGTACAGCCGGAGGGTTATACCATTGAGATTACCGATGTAAAACCCTACCCGGTATACGGCTCACCTTCCAAAACTGAAGATTTGGTGGTTACCCTGATCATTCAGAAGAATTGAGATTATTTATTCGCTGCTTATTTTTATCCTATTTTAAAAGGCAATTTAAAAAACCTTGGATTTATCAAATAATTCAGGCTTAAATTTAGACATCTACCATTTTTTTTTATAGGTTTGCCCTCCGTTAAGGAACACGAAAACTGTCAGTGGCAGAAAATACCATAAAAAAAATGAATGAGATTAACCGGAGATCTTTTGTAAAAAAATCGGGCGTCGTTACAGGGACAACGCTGGCAGCATCAATGATTCCCTGGAGCGTAAGTTGCAGCACCCCTTCAGATAAAATCAGAGTTGGGCTTGTCGGTTGCAGAAGCATGGGATTTACCGACTTAAAAGCATTTCTTGAGGAAGAGAATGTAGAGTGTATTGCCTTGTGCGATGTAGATAAAAACATCCTCGAAGAGCGGGCTGCAGAGGTGGAGAAGTTGAAAAGTAAACGTCCCCAGGTTTTTACCGACTTCAGAAAATTACTGGAAATAAAAGAGATAGATGTTGTAATCATTGGAACGCCAGATCATTGGCATGCACTTATCATGATCATGGCTCTCGAAGCCGGAAAACATGTTTACGTCGAAAAACCAATGGGACACAGTATAGAGGAGTGTCTGGCAATGGTCAAGGCGGCTTCAAAATATCCCAAACAAAGGGTACAGGTGGGGATGTGGCAACGAAGTTCAAAACACTGGCTCGATGCTTCAGACTATGTCCGTTCCGGAAAACTTGGGGATATTAACCTGGTCAGGGCATGGATCTATAAAGGGATGGGGGAATCTGTTCCTGCCCAGCCCGATGGTGTGGCACCTGATTATGTCGATTACGATATGTGGCTCGGACCTGCCCCAAAGCGGCCGTTCAATAAAAACCGATTCCATTACGATTTCAGATGGTTTTGGGATTATGCCGGAGGTGCAATGACCGATTGGGGTGTTCACCTGCTTGATTTTGCCGTTTATGGAATGAATGCCGGGTATCCCGATTCAGTGTCCCCCGGAGGTGGTTGCTACCTGAACAAAGGGGTGATCGAAACTCCCGATATTCAGCAGGCCCTATACAGCTACCCAAATCATACCATGATATGGGAATGTGGATTAATCCCCCGTATGGGACCTTACGGAATGCACCATGGGGTCTCCTTCACAGGAACAAAGGGGACGCTGATTGTCTCCAGGGATGGGTGGCAGGTAAATGCTGAATTTAGCAATAAGGATCAGAAGAAATACATCGAAGATGTGCCCCATCAGGCTCCAATCGGAGGGCTAAAAGAACATGTGAAGAATTTCCTCAACAGCATCAGAAAAGGTGAAAAGCTGAATGCTCCGGTAGAAGTGGGGGCTCATACTGCAATTATTTCAGAGATGGGAAATATTGCCTACCGCACCGGAATGGTAATCCATTGGGATGCACAAAACCTGAAATTCAGGGAAGAAGAGGCCAATAAATTATCAAAACTCAGTTACCGCGAACCCTGGAAATTACCGGTGTCGTGAAAGTTGGGATCATCAATATCGCTGAAAAATAACAAAAAAGAAACCATCCGGAATTCAATCAGGATGGTTTCTTTTTTAATTACAGTTACCTATTTCCAATGATCACCTATTTTATTGTAAATGTGTAATTTCCGGCCTTCAAACTTAATACGTTTAATCCTGATTCACGTTTCACCACCTTAATCGACTTGTTTTCAGACAATGACTTCCCTTTTTCAAGAATCTCCTCCCCTTTCAAACTAAGTTCAGCACTGCTATTTAACGGAATTATCACGTGATACTCAATACTTTTGCGGACTCTTTTCCAGCCCGAAACGATATTGCCAAATGGCCCGTTATGGCTTGCTTCAAAACTGTTAAGCCCCTTCACAAAATCGGGCTTCAGCATCACATTTTTGAATCCGGGATGTTGTTCGTCCACGTAAATTCCACCCAAAGATTTATAAAACCAGGCACTGATCTCTCCAAACATGATGTGATTCAGTGAAATGTCAGATTTGGCGTTAATCGGCCAGTTTTCATATAAGGTTGTTGCCCCGTTTACAATCCACCACCCCCACGAAGGAAATGTTTTCTGTAAAGCCACCTCGTATGCCAAATCTGCATAACCGTTGGCGCTCAGGGCATTTAATATCGTCTTAGTCCCGAGTAATCCAACATCAAGGTGCTTCCCATCGGCAATTACCCGGCTGGCCAGACTCGCAGCCACTTTACTGCGCAATTCATCCGGGACAATCCCCCAGTGTAATGGTGCGCTCAGTTCCGTCTGACATCCACTCCCATAGATTCCGGTTTCCCTGTTCAGGTATTTTGAATTTATTGCGTTTTTTATCTTTGCTGCAAGTGCTCCATATTTTTTGGCATCCCCCTTCTTACCAAGAATTTCAGCCGTTTTAGCAAGGATGGAAGCATCTGTATAATAGAAAATCGAAGAGGTCAACTCTTTGGGAGCTTTTGACTTAACCGGAATCCAGTCACCTAATCCCCAATCGGTTAAACCCGATGGAGAGATTTGGGTAATATGATCGACATAACGGACAATATTTTCATAACAATCGGAAAGTAATTTTGAGTCGCCATAAAATAGGTAGATATTCCACGGAATGATGGCAATTGTACTGGTCCAGTCAGGCCCGTTGGCCCAGGTATATCCCCATCCGCTTGTGGGAATGATTGCCGGAAGAACACCGTTTGGTTGCTGTTCATCGCGATGATCAGCCAGCCATTTTTCATAGACTGTGATCCCGTCAAAATTATATAGACCAGTTTCAATGGAGGTATGCGCATCACCAGTCCATCCATTTTTCTCGCGTTGCGGACAATCGGTGGGATAACCGAATAAATTGGATAAGTAGGAACTATTGGTCGCCTTCCAGATTTTATTCAGAATGGTATCCGATGACAGAATATTACCGGCTACAGGAACATCACTATGCATAAAATACCCGGTCAGACTCCCCTTATTCAGTTCAACAGGCTGATCGCTGGTCACCTCTACAAACTGAAATCCCTTATAATTGAAGGAGGGTTTAAAAACCTCTTCCCCCATTCCTCGTAAGGTGTAGATATCAGTTCCAAATGGATCCAACTGATCTGTTGGACGATAATGGGCATCAATATTCGACTGGTCGACCAATCCATCCGACCCAAGCCGCTCACCATGTTTGAGCCGGATTACTGTTCCGGCAGCTCCACTAACTTTTAACTGACTAACACCGGAAATATTACGTCCCAGATCAAAAAGATAGTGTCGGTCACTCAGCTTTGTCATCTTTAAAACGGGTATCGTCTCAACATCCCTGATCGGATGGAGGAGTTGAGCAACAATATTGGCTGACGGAGCGCCAACAGGAATGGCACTCTTCCACGCTGAGTCGTTAAATCCTGCACTGTTCCAGCCAGTCTGAGACATCCTTGCATCAATATGTTCACCGGTATAAATACTATTAAATACGATGGAACTCAGGGTTGTCCTCCAGTCCGTACCGGAGGAGACGGTCTCAATGGTGCCATCTGTATAGGTTATCCTGATATCGAGGCAAAAATCTGGCCTTGCACGCCAGGGCGCCTGATCAAAATACCAGACAGCAGTAGATTGGTGATTATACCACCCATTCCCCAGGAGTATTCCGATGGCATTCCGACCCTCCTTAACCAATTTTGAAATATCATGGGCAACATAAAGTGTCCTCCTGTCAAACCTGGTGTACATCGGGTCAAGTCTGTGATTGCCAACTTTATTACCATTAAGAGATAATTCGTACAATCCGGCTACGGCAATATACGCCCTGGCTGAACGGACTTTCTTTTTGACTGTAAACTCTTTGCGAAATATGGGTGCAGGTTTTAATGCGATATCCCTCGTGTCGGTAATCCATGTCCCTTTCCAGTTTTGCACCCCCATCATGCCGGTTTCAAAACATGCCGGAGCCGAATCCGAAGAAGAATTTCCAGATTCATCCCAAACGGTCACCTTCCAAAAATAGCGGCTAAAAGGCTCCAGTAACGGCCCATTATATGGCGCCAGCATTTGGGATGAATTGATTTTCCCGGAACTCCATTTGTCGCCTGTTCCGGCGCCCACCTTTAGTGAATCTGTTCCAACAACTATCTGATAAGCGGTTTGCCCCCCCTGCTGACTGTCATTCACCATCAGCCAGGTCAACCTTGGATGTTGTGAATCGATCCCAATTGGATTGACCAGGTATTCACACCTTAAATTACCTGTTTTACAAACTGCCACCGATCGCCCGGCAACCGTAATCATGGCCAGTAGCAAAAACATCAAGTTCATTTTAGTTCTCATAAATAGGCATATCAATAATTAAACCAATAAAAACTGCTCAGCAGAGATCATTATAAAATACAATAAATCTCTGTATTACAATAACTTAATCATTCTTGAAGAAAATACTTTGACTTCAATATTTAACACATCAATTATACTGCTTTCCGTTAAAATATCATCACCTGAAATTTAGATTTAACCAAAAACAGTTAAATAAAGATGGGTTAATCAGCCAGATAAAAACAGGAAAATAACTAATATTTTTTTAACTAAACGACCTTGTTTTTAAACCTAAAATTGCTTAAATCAACAAAATAATTGCAGTTTTATTGAT